>NZ_BBAJ01000058.1 GCF_001311195.1 Lacticaseibacillus camelliae DSM 22697 = JCM 13995 | reverse complement strand
AGACAAAATACCCGGTGGTTAGAGACTTGGCCGCAGAAAAGGAAACTCTGTGGATCAACCCGGATTACGGGAAGGCCGCCGACTTAGGCCTCACCCGCGCCGATTTGTTTGACGCCTCAGCGCGCTTGGACCGGTTTGCCCCTTACATGGCAGTCGCGTTTCCTGAAACGGCGAAAACCGGCGGGATCCTTGAATCCCCACTGCGCCGGCTAGAGGCGATGCAGGCGGACGTGACCAAGCGTGACGGCTACGCTTTGCCCGGTGACTTGTACCTGAAGGTCGACAACGAGCTGCCCATTAGCGGCTCCATCAAGTCGCGCGGTGGGATTTACGAAGTGCTCAAGATTGCCGAACAAGTGGCTATTGACCACAAGATGCTGGTTTACGGTGACAATTATGCCAAGCTGAACGCGCCGGAATTCAGGGATTTGTTCAGCCATTACGGAATCGCGGTAGGGTCGACTGGGAACTTGGGCCTGTCCATCGGGATCGTGGCCGCGAAGCTCGGCTTCAACACCACCGTCCACATGTCCAGCGACGCCAAGCAGTGGAAGAAGGACACGTTGCGGTCGGTTGGCGTCAACGTCGTCGAATACGATGGCAGTTTCACGACCGCCATCACCACCGGCCGCGCGCTTGCGGCCAAAGATCCTTCTGTTTTCTTCATCGATGATGAAGGCAGCAAGGACCTGTTCCTGGGTTACGGGGTGGCCGCCATTCGCCTGCAAAAGCAGCTGCGGGACCAAAACATTCAGGTAGATGAAGACCACCCGCTGTTTGTTTACCTGCCAGCAGGGGTCGGCGGCTCTCCTAGCGGCACGACCTTTGGGCTCAAGCAGATCTTGGGCAAGAATGTCCACGCGATTTTTGCGGAGCCGACGCACGTGCCATCCGTGTTGCTGGGGATGGCAACCGGTATGAACAACGGCATTTCCGTTTACGACATCGGGCTGGACGGGCTGACTGAAGCTGACGGGCTTGCCGTTGGCCGACCATCGCGGCTGGCCGGCCGCGTGATGAAGACGCTGCTCTTGGGCATCACAACGTTTGACGATGAGCAGGTGATGGCCTACACCGCAGAAATGATGGATACCGAAGACATCAAGCTGGAGCCTTCTGCCATCGCCGGCTTTGCCGCCATGGCGGCCAGCCAGCAGTACCTCAGCAAGCACTTCAACATGCCAAACGCGACCCACATTGTCTGGGCCACCGGTGGCATGCTCGTGCCGGAATCCGAACACGCGCGCAACTACAAGATTGGCGAGGCACTGCTGAAGCAAAGCAAGTAATTTGGTGCGGGAACGGCGTTGAGGACGCAAACAGAGACCGCGTATGCAGCGAGTCGTGGAACTTTTGTGCTCCGGATCCTTTTTAACGGTCAGAAAAAAATGCCAGGGCGGTCAGGCCTTGGCGTTTTGCGTTCTATTTGGATTTGTGCTTAGCCTTGCGCTTGCGCAGGTACTGGCCGAGCCCGAACGGCACCATGTTTTCCGTGCCGTTTTTGATGCGGGCAAAGTTGGCGCGGTGGCGGACCATGATCAGGATCCAGATCAGCGCGGCCACCGCCGTCAGGATCCAATCATGCATGAACAGCGTCGCGATCGTGATCAGGAACATGCCCAGCGTTGAGGCCACCGAGACCATGCTGGAAAGCAGCACCAGGCTGATGAAGACGATGCAGCAGAAGACGAAAAACGGTGGGTTGTACGCCAGCGCGATGCCGGCAGACGTGGCGACTGCCTTGCCGCCCTTGAAGCCGATGAAAATCGAGCAGGTGTGACCGAACACGGCGGCCAGGCCGACCAACAGCACCAGCCAGTGGGGATGCAGGCCGAACAACATCGGCAGGCTGGCCCCGAGCGTCCCTTTCAGGATGTCCATCACCAGGACGATGGTGCCGCCGACCGGGCCAAGCACGCGGTAAGCGTTCGTCGTGCCGATATTGTGGGAACCAGCGGTCCGAATGTCCTGGTGAAAAAAAAGGCGCGTCCGACCCACACCCCGCTGGGGATGGAGCCAATCAGGTAGGCCAGAATGAAGCATAAGGCGAGAATCATGACTGAGTTCCTTTCTTGGCAAATGATTTGGCAGTCAGGCACATGGTGAAAGTGGTGTGCGGCTGGCCGTCGAGCATGAGATCATTTTCGATGGCACCAGTTTGCCTGAAGCCCACTTTGCGGTAGACGTGCTGCGCCCGCGGATTGAAGTCGAACACATCGAGGGTGAGCGCGGCTAGGTGTAAGTAGTTGAAGGCATGGGCCGCCATTAGGGTTAGTGCGCTGGTGCCGATGCCACGTTCGGTGGCATCGTCGGCAATCAGAACGCGCAGGTTGCAGGTGTTGTGCTCGGCGTCGTACTCGTTCAGGACGACCTCGCCGAACAGCTGCCCGCTGACTGCGATGGCCAAGTCCAGCCGGTCCGGTTGCTGATTGCGCGTCTGGTACCAGTTGATGATCTTGGCCGTTTCCTGTTGGTCAGCCGGAAAGCGGTCGTTGGCACCCGGCGTTTTGGTCAGTGCACCAGTGTATAGATTCACCTGCGGCAGCGCCAAGATCGCGAGCATCCGCGGAATGTCTGCGGCGCGAAACGGGCGCAGAGTCACCGGCTCCTGAGTGAGCGTGGGTTTAGTGAGAAAATCTGGCATGGGGACCACCTTTGATGGAGAAATATCAGTGTTTCCAGTTTACCATTTTTTTGACGGCAAGGCGAATCTTGCGTAAAATAGGTTATTTGAACAAGCATTCGCTGCTTGCGGTTTAGCAGCGAGTTTTCGCGAAATCAATCACCGGATAAGTGACGGGCAGACCAGCCCTCGAGCTCCGGCCGCTTGGGTGAGCGCCTTGGAAAAATAGCTTTCATCTGAGCCTGCGTCTGGTGTATTGTAATTGAAGTTGCACGAAAAGAGGAGCATTTAATGGCAAAAGCAAGAGAAGCATACACCGATTCATCGATCCAGGTCTTGCATGGCCTGGAAGCCGTGCGGAAACGGCCGGGGATGTATATTGGCTCAACCGATGCCCGTGGCTTGCACCATCTGGTTTACGAAATTGTCGACAACTCGGTCGACGAGGCCCTCGCTGGGTATGGGGACACCATTGCCACGACGATTCACGAGGATAACTCGATCACGGTCAAGGACCACGGGCGCGGCATGCCAACGGGGATGCACGCGTCGGGCAAGCCGACCATCGAGGTCATTTTGACGGTGCTGCACGCCGGCGGGAAGTTCGACCAGAATTCCTACAAGACCTCCGGTGGCCTGCACGGGGTCGGCTCCTCGGTCGTCAACGCCTTGAGCGAGTCGCTGACTGTGCGCGTTGTCCGGGACAAGCAGGGGTTTGAGGAGCACTTCATCAACGGTGGCCATCCCGATGGCGGTCTGCAGAAACTGGGTAAGGTCAACGAGCCCAACGGGACGACCATCACGTTCAAGCCGGATCCGACGATTTTTCAGACCACGACCTACAACTTCGACACGCTGTCCGAGCGGCTGCGCGAGTCGGCCTTTTTGATGAAAAACATCGTGTTCACCCTGACCGACGAACGCACCGGCCGTGCCGAGACGTACCACTATCCGGACGGCTTGGTCAGCTTCGTCAAGTACCTGAACGAGGACCGCGACACGGTCAGCCCGGTCTTTAACTACGAAGGCGAAAAGGACGGCATCATTGTTGATTTTGCCGGCCAGTACAACGACGGCTACTCCGAAAACACGATCAGCTTCGTCAACAACGTGCGCACTGGCGACGGCGGCACGCATGAAGTCGGCATGCGCACGGCGTTGACCCGCGCGTCAACGATTGCGCGCAAAGTCAACCTGCTGAAGGACAAGGACAAGAACCTGGAAGGCTCCGACGTCCGCGAAGGGCTGGCCGCTGTGCTGTCCGTGCGCATCCCCGAGGAGATTCTGCAGTTTGAGGGGCAGACCAAGGGCAAGCTGGGCACCCCGCAGGCGCGCGCGGCCGTCGACTCGGTGATTTACGAGAAAATGAGCTTCTGGCTCATGGAAGGCGGCGATGACGCGCAGGAGCTGGTCAGAAAAGCCTTGCGTGCGCGTGAGGCCCGCGAGGCCGCGCGCAAGGCCCGGGATGACTCCCGCACCGGTAAGCGCAAGAAGAAGGATCAGGGGCTGCTTTCAGGCAAGCTGACCCCTGCCCAAAGCAAGGACGCCAGCAAGAACGAGCTGTACCTGGTCGAAGGGGATTCGGCGGGCGGCTCGGCCAAGCAGGGCCGCGACCGCAAGTTCCAGGCCATCCTGCCGCTGCGAGGCAAGGTCTTGAACACGCAGAAGGCCAAGCTCCAGGACATCGTCAAGAACGAAGAAATCAACACGATGATCTACACCATCGGTGCTGGCGTCGGTGCGGAGTTTGACGTCAAGCAGGCCAACTACGACAAGGTCATCATCATGACTGATGCCGATACCGACGGGGCCCACATTCAGATCCTGCTGCTGACCTTTTTCTACCGCTACATGCGCCCGCTGATGGATGCCGGGCGGGTCTACATCGCGCTGCCGCCGCTTTACCGCTTGCAAAAAGGCAAAGGGGCGAACGTGAAAATTGCCTACGCCTGGACCGATGAGGAGCTGGAAAAGGAAACCAAGAAAATGGGTAAAGGCTACGTCCTGACCCGGTTCAAAGGATTAGGCGAAATGAACGCCGACCAGCTTTGGGAAACGACCATGAATCCGGACACGCGGACCCTGATCCGGGTGCACGTCGACGACGGGGCCCTGGCAGAGCGCCGGGTCACCACGCTGATGGGCGATCGCGTTGAGCCGCGCCGCGAGTGGATCGAAAACAATGTCGACTTTGACATGGACGAGGAAGGCTCGATCATGGAAACGAAGACCACCGACACTCCGACATGCAGTTCGGGGTCAAGCAGATCAAAAAGCAGCTTTCGAAGAAGGGTAAGTAATGGCAAATCACATTCAAGAAATGACGCTCGAAGAGGTCATGGGGGAGCGCTTCGGCCGCTACTCCAAGTACATCATTCAAGAGCGTGCGCTGCCGGATGTGCGCGACGGCTTAAAGCCGGTCCAGCGCCGCATCCTGTTTGCGATGAACCAGGACGGCAACACGTTTGACAAGGGCTTTCGCAAGTCCGCCAAGTCCGTCGGGAACGTCATGGGTAATTTTCACCCCCACGGCGATTCGTCGATTTACGAGGCGATGGTGCGCCTGTCCCAGGACTGGAAGCTGGAAGAGCCGCTGATCGAGATGCACGGGAACAACGGCTCAATGGACGGCGACCCGCCGGCCGCGATGCGGTACACCGAAGCCCGACTGTCGAAGATCTCCGGCGAACTGCTGAAGGACATCGACAAGGACACCGTGGAAATGGTGCTGAACTTCGATGACACGACCGAGGAGCCGACCGTGTTGCCGGCCGCCTTTCCCAACCTGCTGGTCAACGGCGCGACCGGGATCTCCGCCGGGTACGCGACGGACATTCCGCCGCACAACCTGCGTGAAGTGATCAACGCGCTGCTGTACCTGATGAAGCACTCAGACGCGAGCCTCGAGGACCTAATGAAGTTCGTGCAGGGTCCCGATTTTCCGACCGGCGGTATTATCCAGGGCCTGGCCGGCATTCGGCAGGCTTACGAAACCGGCCGTGGCAAAGTCGTCGTCCGCTCTCGCACCCACATGGAGACCCTGCGCGGCGGCAAGCAGGAGATTGTGATCACCGAACTGCCTTATGAGGTCAACAAGGCGCTGCTCATCAAGAAAATCGATGAGCTGCGGCTGGCCAAGAAGGTCGATGGCATCGCGAGATCCGTGACGAGTCCGACCGCTTCGGCCTGTCGGTGGTCATCGAGCTGAAAAAAAGAGGCCAACGCAGAAGGGATTTTGACCTACCTGTTCAAAAATACCGACCTGCAGATCAACTACAACTTCAACATGGTCGCCATCGCGGACCTCAAGCCCAAGCAGTTGGGCCTGAAGCCAATGCTTGAGGCTTACCTCAAGCACCGGCGTGAGGTCGTCACTCGCCGCACCCAGTACGACCTGAAGAAGGCCGAGGCGCGCCAGCACATCGTGCAAGGCTTGATCAAAATGATCTCGATTCTCGATCAAGTCATCCACACCATTCGTCAAAGCGCCAACAAGGGCGACGCGAAGAACAACCTGGTCGCCCAGTATGACTTTTCCGTTGAGCAGGCCGAAGCCATCGTGTCCTTGCAGCTGTATCGGTTGACCAACACCGACATCACGGCGCTGGAGGAAGAGGCCGCTCAGCTGGCCAAAAGCATTGCCGAGTACCACAACATTTTGGATCACCCGGCGGCGCGCGATGCGTGATCGAGCAGGAGCTGTCAAGTATCGCGAAGACCTACGGCAAGGACCGCAAGTCGACGATTCAGGCCGAGATCGAAACCCTGGAGGTCGACACCGCGGTTACAGTCACTGACGAGCGCGTCATGGTCTTGGTCTCCCGCGACGGGTACATGAAGCGCAGCTCGTTGCGGTCGTACCAGGCCGTGGCGGCCGCGGATAATGGTCTCAAGGACAACGACTTCCCGGTATTTGAGCGGGAAATGGGCACACTGCAGCACCTGTACATTTTCACCAGTGCGGGCAACGTGATCTACCGGCCGGTCCATGAGCTTGAAGATTCACGCTGGAAGGACGCCGGCGAGCACTTGTCCCAGGCGGTCGGTATCGGCACCGACGAGCACGTCATCGCCGCGTTTGGGTTTGACTCGCTGGACGCCAAGGGCAACTTTGTCTTGGGCTCGTCTGACGGTTATATCAAGCAGACGGCGCTGGCCGACCTGCAGCCGCAGCGCAACTACAAGAGTCGCCCGATGGTGGGCATGAAGCTGAAGGCCAAGGACGCTACGTGACGGATGTCTACTTCGCCCAGCCTGAGTCCAAGCAAACCGTTTTTGCGGTGACGAACCAGGCCTACGCGCAGCAGTTTGAGCTGGCGGAAGTCAGCGTGATCGGCGCGCGGTCGACCGGGGTCAAGAGCATGGCGCTCAAACCGGGCGACTGGGTCGTCAACTTCATCCTTGCCGACGACCCACAGCAAACCGAGGTCGGCATCCTCACCCAGCGCGGCGCCTTCAAGAAGATGAAGCTGAAGGAAATGGGCGTCGGCGCCCGGGCGCGGCGCGGCTTGATGGTGCTGCGGGAACTCAAGCGCGATCCGCACCGGGTGGTCGCGATGAGCAAGGTCGACGACAACACGCTGATCACCGTGGTCACCGACAAGGACCAGCAGGTCGAGCTGACGGTCAGCAATTATCCGGACGGCGATCGATACTCGAACGGATCGTTTGTCCTCGATACGGACAGCGTCGGCACGCCGAGTTTCATTCATCTGAGCCAAGTCTTAGCAACGCCGGAAGAAAATTAAATTTTTCTGAAGAGGCCTTCGAGGTCTCTTTTTTTATGCCTGTTACAATACACGGGGTGTAAAACTGTAGTACAGATACGTGAGACAGGGGCTGAATGAAACCGCGTCAAATCAGCTTTTTAGTCAAAAAAGTTTGTGAATTGGTTACCGAAATTTACAATCAAGACACATTACTGGTAGTGCTGCCATTGCCCATTTAAAGGCAAAGAAAAGGCTTGCACAGTACTTGTGACGTGTTATACTAATTAAGTAAGAACTGTGGTAAAAGTTCAACAATTAGGAGGCTATCCAGATGAAGCAGTTAGACAAAACTGACGTCAAGACCTACTGGGAAGGTTTTAACGGCGGCGACTGGCAGGATGAGATCAACGTTCGCGATTTCATTCAGCACAACCTGACACAGTACAACGGCGATGAGTCATTCCTTGCCGGCCCAACGGAAGCAACCACGATCTTGAACAATCAGGTCCTGAACCTGAAGAAGCAAGAACGTGCTGCTGGCGGTGTGCTTGATGCGGACACCAAAGTGGTCGCAACGGTCACCAGCCACGGCCCGGGCTATCTGAACAAGGATCTGGAAAAGATCGTTGGTCTGCAGACCGACAAGCCATTCAAGCGTGCGTTCATGCCTTTCGGCGGGATCCGGATGGCCGAGGATGCGCTTAAGTCCTACGGGTACACCCCAGATCCGGAAATGCACAAGATTTTCACGGAGTACCACAAGACTCACAACCAAGGCGTGTTCGATGTTTACACCCCAGACATGCGCAAGGCGCGTCACTACAAGATTGTTACCGGCTTGCCAGATGCATACGCCCGTGGCCGGATCGTTGCTGACTTCCCTCGGATCGCGATTTACGGGATCGACGCTTTGATGGCTGCGAAGAAGGCCGACTTTGAAAACATCGGCGACGGCGAAATGACCGACGATGTGATCCGGCTGCGCGAACAGGTTTCCGATCAGTATCGCGCCCTGAATGACATGAAGAAGATGGCGGCAAGCTATGGCTACGATATTTCCAAGCCTGCCACCACCGCTCAAGAAGCCATCCAGTGGATCTACTTCGGCTACCTGGCGGCCGTTAAGACGCAAAACGGGGCTGCGATGTCTGTTGGCCGGATCGACACGACGATCGACGCTTCATCGAACGCGATTTCAAGCGCGGCATTTTGGACGAGAGCCAAGCACAAGAGTTGATCGATCACCTGGTGATGAAGCTCCGCATGGTTCGCTTCATTCGGACCGAAGAGTACAACTCCCTGTTCTCAGGTGACCCGATCTGGGCAACCCTGAGCCTGGGCGGTGTCGGCTTTGACGGCCGTCACCACATCACCAAGACGGCGTTCCGCTTCCTGAAGACGCTGGACAACATGGGTGCGGCGCCTGAGCCAAACATCACGCTGCTTTGGGACGAGAAGCTGCCAGAAGGCTTCAAGCGCTACGCCACAGAAGTGTCCATCTCCAGTTCGACCATTCAGTACGAAAATGACTCACTGATGCGCACCGAATGGGGCACCGACTACTACGGCATTGCCTGCTGTGTTTCCGCTCAGCCGATCAAGGACGGGGTTCAGTTCTTCGGCGCCCGGGCAAACCTGGCAAAAGCCATCCTGTACGCCATCAACGGTGGGATGGACGAAATCGGCGAGGCCCAAGTTGGTCCTGAAACCGAGCCAATCACTTCCGACGTCATCGACTACGACGAATTCATGAAGAAGTTCGATGTCCAGGCCGGCTGGCTTGCTGATGTTTACGTCAACGCCTTGAACGCGATTCAGTACATGCACGACAAGTACTACTACGAATCCGCTCAGCTGGCGCTCAAGGATACTCGCCTGAACTACACCTTCGCAACCGGGATCTCCGGCTTCTCCCACGCGGTAGATTCCATCTCCGCGATCAAGTACGGTAAGGTTCACCCGATTCGCGACGAAAAGGGTGTTGCCGTTGACTTCAAGGTCGAAAATGACGACTATCCACGCTATGGGAACAACGACGATCGCGCTGACGACATTGCCAAGTGGCTGATCAAGTACTTCTACAACAAGATGAACACGCACCACCTGTACCATGGTGCTAAGCTCTCGACTTCTGTTCTGACCATCACGTCCAACGTGGTTTACGGCAAGAACACTGGGACCACGCCTAACGGTCGCAAGAAGGGCGAACCATTCTCACCTGGTGCTAACCCGGCTTACGGTGCTGAAAAGAACGGTGCCTTGGCTTCCCTGATGTCCACGGCGAAGATTCCTTATCACTACGCCACAGATGGGATCTCCAACACGTTCGGCGTCACGCCAAACACCTTGGGCCACGACGATGAGACCCGCAAGGACACGCTGGTCCACATGATCGACGGCTACATGGAGAACCAAGGGATGCACCTGAACATCAACGTCTTCAACAAGGAGACTTTGATCGATGCGCAGAAGCACCCAGAAGAATACCCAACCTTGACGGTCCGCGTCTCCGGTTACTGCGTCTACTTCGCAGATCTGACCAAGGAACAACAGGACGACGTCATTGCTCGGACCTTCTTCGAGGAAATGTAATTTACTTTCATGTTCGGTGCGTTCCGCTGCCGAGCAGTGTGCAATTCAAACAATTCGCCAAAGCGGGAGCCTCGGAAACGGGACTCCCGTTTTGCCCAGAGGCGGCAAAATCACTTGCCGCTTGCGGGCAAAACCGGGTATGCTGAAGCTGACAGGAGGCAATGTTGATGAAATTGATCGATAATACCAAAACACCGCTGAACGTGCTGGATTCGATCGGCGTGGAGGATGAGGGGCCAGTCAAAGGCTACGTGCACTCGCTGGAAAGCTTTGGCTCCGTCGACGGCCCCGGCATCCGCTTCGTGGCCTTCTTGCAGGGCTGCCGGATGCGCTGCCAGTACTGCCACAATCCAGACACCTGGAACATTGGCGTCGGGACTGAAATGACCGCCGATGAGCTGCTGGACAACGCCGAACGCTACCGCGCCTTCTGGGGTGAGACCGGTGGCCTGACGTGCTCGGGCGGTGAGTCCCTGGTCCAGATCGACTTTTTGCTCGACCTGTTCACCAAGGCCAAGGCCCGCGGCATTTCCACTTGCCTGGATACCTCAGGAGGGCCGTTCACGCGGGACGAGCCGTGGTTCTCGAAGTTCAAGGAGTTAATGAAGGTCACCGATATTTCGCTGGTCGACATCAAGCACATTAACTCTGCTGAACACAAAAAAACTCACCGGGATCGGCAACGAGAACATCCTCGACATGATCCAGTGGATGTCCGCCAACGGCTGCGACATGTGGATCCGCCACGTTCTGGTGCCAGAGCGCACGGACTTTGACGTCTACCTGAAGCAGCTGGGAGATTACATCAAAACTCTAAATAATGTTCAAAAAGTTGAAGTGCTGCCTTACCACACCTTAGGGGTCAAAAAGTATCACGAATTGGGCATTACCTATCCTTTGGAAGGCATCGAACCGCCGACTGCTGACCGGGTGAAGAATGCGGAACAACTCCTCCACACGGCAGACTACACCGGCTGGAAGACCTGGAAGCCGAGTTTTTGAATTTAGATGATTGTAATGATAAGAAGGAGTAGCTTTTGGTTGCTCTTTCTTTTTTTGTACCTTATTATTAAGTAAGTGATTTTTTTGCATGATGATGGAGTTGATCGTGGTTTTGACCTGGGCGGAGACCCGAATGAAGGAGTAGAGCATGAAGACAAAGCAGGAAAGCATTTTTTTCGTCGAAAACACTGTCGTATTTCTTGCAGCTTGCTGACACGATGAATTACACGCAGGCGGCGCAGTTGTTGGGGATCACCCAGCCGGCGCTGACGCAACAGATCAAGAAGCTTGAGCGGACCGTGGGGGCCCCGCTCTTCTACTCAGTGGGGAAGAAGCTGCACCTGTCGGACGCCGGGCGCACGATGCTCGAGGCGACGCATTCGATTTACGAGACTTTGAACCAGGCGACTGACGAGATCCAGCAGGCCAGCAACGCCAATTCTGGGGTGATCAAGATCGGCATGCTGGCGTCGGTGGAGTCCTCGGCTTTCATCGGCTTTTCCGCCGAGTACTACAAGCAGAACCCGGATGTGCAGATTGTGTTCTTGAACATGACCCGGCACGAAATCTGGGAGCAGCTGGAGAACAACCAAATCGATTTGGCCATCATGTACCTGCCTGACGACACCATCAAGAACTGGAAACCGTACGAAAGCCGCAAAATCGTTGACGAGCAGCTGCTGTTTCTGCACCACAACGAGAAGCTCGCCAAGCGCAAGCGCGTCCACTTCCGCGACACCTTGGCTCAGCCATGGGTGACATACCCGGATTCCTACTTCCTGTCGTACTTCCTGCATGAGGCCTACAAGAACCAGATGGTCGACTACCCACACATCGTGGCGCAGTTCACCACACCGTTTCAGCTAATGCAGTTCCTGAACCTCACCGGGGTGAACACGGCGCTGCCGACGTCCTTCTACCAGGCACACCAGGACGAGATCGACGCCTACGCGGTCGCTTTCGAGCCGGCGGTGTCGTTCGAGCTGGCCTTCATTTTCCGCAAGGGCAAGGACACCATTCCGCGGGTCGAGCAGTTCCTGAACAGCTTCGACGCTTACCTGGAGAAGAAGGATTACCTGTCGCGGGTCGCTGAGAACCGTGTTAAACTGAACTAGTACGCGTAAAGCGCAATACTGAAAAAGGGAGTCACACCATGACAACATTGATTTTTGGTCATCAGAATCCAGATACCGACGCCGTTACTTCCGCGATGAGTTTCGCGGAATACCAGAAGCAGCTCGGCAACACTGATGTTGAGGCGGTCGCGTTGGGCGAAGTGAACGCTGAAACGGCTTTTGCGCTCAAGACCTTCAAGAAGGACACGCCGCGCGTGATCAAGACGGCTGCCAACGAGACCGACACGGTCATGCTGGTCGACCACAACGAGTTCCAGCAGAGCGTGTCTGACATCAAGGACGTCACGATTGCGGCCGTAGTGGACCACCACCGGATCGCCAACTTCGAAACGGCCGCACCGCTGTTCTACCGCGCTGAACCGATCGGCAGCTGCAACTCTGTGATTTACGAAATGTTCCAGGAAAAAGGGTTCAAGATCAGCCGCAGCTGGCCGGCTTGATGGCCAGCGGGATGATTTCCGACACCTTGCTGCTGAAGAGCCCGACGACCACAGACGTTGAGCGCAAGGTTTTGCCTGAACTGGCGAAGATCGGCGGCTTTGACCTGCAGGAATACGGGCTAGCGATGTTGAAGGCTGGCACCAACCTGGCAGCCAAGTCCGACCTGGACATCGTCGAAGGCGACGCCAAGAGCTTTGATATGGGCGGCACTTCGGTTCGCATTGGCCAGGTCAATGTCGTTGACCTGAACGAGGTCTACGAGCGTCAGGCAGCCATTGAGGCAACCATGAAGAGCGAAGCCGAAAAGAACGGCTACGATTCCTTCCTGCTTTTGGCCACCAACATCCTGGACTCCGACACCACCGGTTTCTTCTACGGCAAGAACGCCGACAAGCTGGAGGCCGCCTTTAACCAGAAGTTCGATGCCAACCACCGCATTGCCCTGCCTGGTGTGGTGTCCCGCAAGAAGCAAGTTGTTCCACCGCTGCAAAAGGCGTTTGAGGCGTAATTGGATCAAGCTCAGGCAGTTGCCGGGGCCTTTTTTTTGGTAGGAGGAATAGCAATGAAAGAGCAAACTCAGATTGATCTGATCAAACAATTCTCAGACGCGTACGGCGTGCCGGGCTTTGAACAAGACGTCGTGCGGCTGTACCGCGACCAGATGAAGCCGTACGCCGATGTTAAAATTGATGGCATGTTCAACGCGTTGGCGGCACGCAAACAAAACCGCGGCAATCGGCCCGTGGTGCAAATGGATGCGCATGCCGATGAAGTCGGGTTTATGGTGCAGGCCATTCGCCCCAGCGGTCTGATCAAGTTCGTGACACTGGGCGGCTGGGTGCCGACCAATGTGCCAGCAATGCGCGTGGTCGTGCGCAACAAGCGCGGTGAGTACGTTCCAGGCGTTGTGGCGACCAAGCCGCCGCACTTCATGACGGCAGCAGAACGGAACGCCGTGCCGACGATTGCCGGGATGTCGATCGATGTTGGCAGCACCTCGCGTGAGGAAACGCTTGAGGATTACGCCATCGACACCGGCTGCCCGATTTTCCCTGACGTTAAGTGCGAGTACGACGCCAAACATGGCATGTTCTTCGGCAAGGCCTTCGATGACCGGATCGGCGCCGCGGCGCTGATCGACACATTTGACAACCTCAAGGATGATGACCTGGCTGTCGACGTCGTGGCCGGGCTGTCGACCCAGGAAGAAGTCGGCCTTCGCGGCGCTTACGTCACTGCGCGAAAGGTCGATCCCGACATCGCGATCGTTTACGAAGGCGTGCCGGCTGACGATACGTTTGAGCCGGACTGGCTCTCGCAGACGCGCGTCAAGGCTGGGCCGATGCTGCGTGATTTGGATACGACCTACATCGCCAACCCGAACTTCCAGCAGTTTGCGGCCGACCTCGCCGACGAGCTTCATCTGCCGTACACCCGGGCCGTCCGGACGGGTGGGGGACAGAATGGAGCAGCGATTGGCTACTGGAAAGGCGTGCCAACCATCGTTGTCGGCATTCCCGTGCGCTATGAGCACACCGCTTATACATTTACCGCGCTGAGCGATTTTCAGGTTTCCAGCAAGCTGGGCACCGAGATCCTGCGGCGACTGGATAAGGAAACCATCGAGTCGTTTAATTCCGTCGATTAATCGAAATTACCGTGGCAGCTGGTCATTTGTCCT
>NZ_BBAJ01000057.1 GCF_001311195.1 Lacticaseibacillus camelliae DSM 22697 = JCM 13995 | reverse complement strand
TGATGTTGCGAATCAAGTCGGAGATCTTAGAGGCTCGACGGCGGAAGTAGGTCAAAGTTGAGGCATTGAAAGGAATCTTGGCCTCGTAACGTGTTCTTCCCATGAAGTACTGAAACGCTGGCGTGTCGCGAATGGCCTCCACCAGCTTCGCGTCTGATAAATGTGTCCGCTGTTTGATCAGCTCGGCACCGTACAACTCGCGAAATGGTTTTGCAGCACGTCCGGCACTCTTATTAAAGACAGATTGGTATGCTTCATCCAGCTTCTGCCATGGAATGAGCGAGGCTAACTTCACCCACTCGTTATCAGCTGAGTGATGTGCCCAGGCCGCAATCAAACGATTCGAAAGATAGTTGAACGTCAGTATGCCGATAAACCATGGATAAATCCTCCGTTACGAGATGACAAGTGCAAGGGAAACTGCCAAAAACAGGAAATTCCTCTGCATTCATTATACGACAGTAACGGAACGGTTCCCATGAAAACCAGGCACTTACAAATATTCAGTATCCACTACACTATCATAGAACTCCCCATCTAAAGCGAATGCAATGCCACCCTTTCGTACACGAACTGGCGCATGAGTTTTTTTGCGTGTCGATAGTTCTGGAAATATGGAATATCTTGTTTGAACAGATTTACTAAATCAGATTTAGTCTTGAAAATTGATTGTTCTGCTTGACTAAGCTCACCCCATATCTCAGTTACGACATCGTGCACAATTCGATTGAATGCATCCGAATTCAATGAGGTAAATTCAATAAATGCATCAAAGCGGTAAAACATTGCATCACCGAGCGTCTGTCTAATTTGCTCAATGTTTTCAAAGTTTGCTGTACAAATAATAATCAGATTCTCCGTCTCGACGTGATAATTTCTGTCCTCAAAAACACCCTCATCAAACAATTGATAGAATGCATTGTAAAATCCTGAGCTTACTTTATCAAATTCATCAAGCAAAATTACGTTGGATTCCCGATTCGCAAGGTCCCGCGCAAAACTACGTTGACTATGTTCGGCGCCAAATAAATAATCTGCTGCCGATTGATTCTGGAACATTGATAACTGTTGCCGCGACAACGTGCCACTCAGTATTTCACCCAACAGATTCGCTGCTTCGGTTTTTCCAACTCCAGAGGCCCATAAAACATCAGAACAAGCGGTATATGGTGATTGCTACGATGCTGATATTCAGTTAGTACAGTGAATAAAGTCTGCAATGCATTCCTTTGTGAATATATATTCTCGGGAAATTTTTCATAGAATTCCTTGATGTCATCTTTAGAGATTTCCAAAGATTTGTTTTTCAATACCTCTGTTTTATCTGGATAAGATGCCATTAGTTGATGGACGACGACTCTCGGTGGATTCTGAAGAACAATGTTTTCTGCAAATTCCACTGCCAATCGTAAACTCTCTGATAAAGTTTCAATTCCTGACTGAGTTATTGCCGCAAAAGACTCAGAAGTTCCATAGAGAGTCTTACCCGATAGCTTTTGTCTAAACTTATCTTCATCTGCGGCCTCGATTACGTTGTGATTAGTCTGATCATAGAACGTAACATATGTCTCTAGTGCTATCAGATCAGGCATAGTTATTTGTTTGTCAAAGAAACTCCTCGGGCCAATTACTAATTTAATTTTTCTCATTTACAATTCCCGTTAAGATAATATCAAACATCGGTAACCCGGCTTCAACCATGTCGGATAATCTATCAATCTTCTTCTCAATCTTTGAATCTGTCTCAAGATTATGAGTTAGTGACGTCACCGGCTCAGTCGCTGTTGGTTCTTGAAATGATTTTGAAAAATTAAGTGTACTAAGCAATTTATTCCCTGACTTCACCCCATACGACACAAGCCGCATGCTTGTTAGGTCAGAAATTCCGTAATTATGTTGGAACGCGGCATTATTGAATCTGAAGATAGCACTATATTTCAATTCATTAGGCTTGCGCCCCACCAATTCGTAATATCCCTTTCCAAGTTTAAGAGCGTCATAAATCTTATTGGCCTCTATCTGGACCCCACCATCTATATCAAGCTTTCCATTCGTCATCATCAAATACGGGGAAATCGATTGAATGTATTCAATTGATCCTTTATAAAGAGATAGACTGTAATCTTCGAGTTTAACAATTTCATCAGATGGTTTGGCTGCAGACTCAAGAAAATCTGAAAGCACCGCACTTGTTACCGAAGATTTAACCAGTTTGTCCGCGGCTACTTTACCACTCAAATTGACTTCACCATCAATTTCTATTCCTGGAATTACGGAAAGCCATTTCCCCAGCTTTGACTTAACCTTTACATCGGCCGATGTGGAACCCTCAACTGTTTTTTTCAGTCTGCGAAGATGTCGACCGCTGTCCGTGGTTGGAAATAGTCAGGTAATCAATTGCGGAAGACTCATCAAAATATACTACTTTCATAAAGGCCCTCTCCCGATTCTTTGAAAAATTTATATGTGCTGTACCTTACTTATCCAAGAATCACGCGTTGTATAAAGTCTCATCAAATGAACTAATTGTAAGAATCATTCCCGGATTCAGATCAGTAAAGACTGCTGAATAGTGTGTGTCATGCACCTCGGAATAAAATTTATACATCTGGTCAGACTCCATTCCTTCAAACTTTGCATCTTTTGGAAGATAATCCATCACAATATCTTTAATGTGTTCAGCATCGACGTTTTGATTCATTGGTAGCTTCTTCACCTCATAATCGACGCTCTGTATAATCGACTGTATCACAGTATACCCAATGTTAAACTGCGGGCTATCAACTACATAGCGCCCTGTATCATTTACATCAACGTAGGACTCCATATCATCCGTTTTATCAATTAACGAGCCTATCACGTTGAAATCATCCGGATACTGATACTTATGCAACATCAATAGCAGCGTAGCCGCTAGATCTTCCGAAATTTCAATAGCTAGTAACGCCTCCAATTTTGCAGGAGGAATGCTTCGTGTACGTCCTCCATGCGCCGCGGCTGCAGAATTTCTAAGATCAGCGATACTTTGCACTAAATCACAGGTAGTCGTTGCGATTTTTTTCGGTTTGTTCGAAGTTTGGTAACTGAGCAGCAAACAAACGGAGCGTTTCACGCACCGCCGCGTACATGCCAATTGTATAATTGCCAGTAACTTGAACATGCCCCTTATCTTCCTCAATTTCTTTATTTGTGACGGCATGGTAGACGTACGCGCACGTAGACTCAACCAGCGTCTTTGCCATCGCAACAGCATCACCGTAGTTGCCCTCATTATACTTTGTGGTCATCTCAATAAACTTTTCTTGAATGCCACCAACCAGAAATACATCTGCTCTGGTTCTGAAATCCTGAAGATTCATCACGTTTGTCCCTCCTATGCACCCCATTACTCATTCAGGAACGTGCTTTTCTCTAAAAATCTCCAGCAATGGCACTGGCTCAAATTTGTGCGGTGTAATTTTTTTTCAGGACCTCTCAATTCAGTTGAACTATGAGCAGAAGTAATTTCAAAAATAAAGCTATGTAAATTGTCCTTCGTAATCTTCCCAGAAAATTGCCTAAATTCCTCGACGAATGCTCTGTAATTCGATAAGTAATTGTTATCTAACATCAATTGATCATACCGTACTTTAGACAATTCCTTCTCTTCACCCTGGATTATTCATAGAATTTCAAAAAAGCAGCGCAATCCCACGATTCACACGGGACTGCGCTGCTTTGGTGTTTCACCCATTGGGTGCGCCTATATGCTAAGGTTGAGTCGATAAAAACCATCACGAAAGCGAGGCTTCACACCATCTCAACTTTAACCAGCTTATCCCTGCAATGCAATACCAATGTGACTGTGACCGCCGACGGCGGTCAACTTTCAAATGACGCCGGGCTCGTTTTGTTCCAAGAGTTTCTTCATCGTATCAACTTTAGGCAACTTGCCAATCAGTGCCTCAAGTTACCAGACCAACGACGATTCTGGAAGGCCTCGATGATCGACATCTTCTTGGAAAAATTGTTGCTCGACGTTGCTGGGTATTTACATGACAGTAGTGCCAATGACTGGCAACGTGATCCCGTACTGGCGGCCACCTTGGGTAGCTCTCGGCTAGTCTCACAGCCCTCACTTTCACGGTTTTTCAAGCGCCTTGAAGACGCCGACCTAGATGACTTTCGGAAGCTTATCTGGCAAGTAGCCGCCTTGGCTTTCCGTCTTAGTGGTCAATCCCGCTTCGTGCTGGATATAGACTCAACGCATTGTGATACTTTCGGTAATCAAGAACGGTCCGCCTTCAACGCTCACTATATGGCCTATGGATATCACCCTCAGGTTGTATTTGATCAAGAGTCCGGGTTGCTCTTAGACGCCTTGATGCGCCCTGGCAATGAGTACACCGGCAAGGAAGCTGATAAGTTCGTCGAGACAACTTTTTCGCGCCTATCGGCGCTCCCTCAAAGCACCAGCGTCATCATTCGAGGCGATTCGGGGTTTGCTGCGCCAAAATTCTACGAGATGTGCGACACACATGGCGTCGACTTTTTGGTTCGACTCAAGGCAAATTCAAAGCTTGGGAAGCTGGCAGAAACGGCCTTAGTGGATTGCCCTCCAAAATATGAAGAGAGCAAATGCGTCTACCACGAATTCAAGTATCAGGCCGCGTCATGGGGTAAAGCTCGCCGTGTTATCGTATGTTCTACTCATACGGCAGATGAGCTAGTTCCCTGGAACCACGCATTCGTAGTGACCAGCCTGGCCTCCGAGGCTCCAGAGACTTTGTTCAAGACCTATAGACAGCGGGGCAATGCTGAGAACCAAATTAAGGAGCTGAAATGCGGGTTTGGCTTTGACAAAACAGACAGCTCAACTTTTGCACGGAACACTGCACGAGCCTTGATCACCGGTATTGCCTATAACCTGGTTCAGCTCTTTAAACAGCTCTTTGTCTCGGAAGACCGTCGTTCAACCATCTCCTCGCTACGGTTCAGTCTCTTTCACATCGCCGGTAGGATTACTTGGCACGCCCGTCGTGTGGTGATTCATCTTGCTTCTAACTATGTTTACAAGAACTGGTTTAGTCGGCTCATGGACGAAGTCCATCAGTTGGCGACCTGAACTGAATAACTGAATAGGTCGTGCGTCGAGCCGAAAACTGGGTCGGTCTGTTCGTGGTGCATCGATCACCAACTTCTCCGCTCAGTCAGTATTCGCAACGCTCCAAACGTTGCTTTCAGACCGGCCAGATGCGATTTCATGTCCCAAATACCGAGGTGAATAATCCAGGTTCACTATTAATGAATTCATGTAATGACGTAGCAATCTTTACAGCTTGTTGCGGATCATCATCCAATAATTTTTCTAGATTAGGTTTAAAACCTAAAATATACTTAACCCTTTCTTGGAGTTCAGCTAAGGTAATATTTCCATTTGGTTGAATTGTTTCCATTATTTATATCTCCCCATCACAATATCTTTAACCTCCTGAAGATAATCATCGGTACATTCAGGCACAAGTAACTGTCCATCAATCGCATCGATCATAACCTTTTCTTTATCCTTCAGCTTTTTGTAGACAGTATTATCAATGAACCCCATATGAGCAACATCACCCTTAGTCATCAAATAATAATACCTAGTGTACTGATGTGCTGGCAGTCCCAGACGATTAATTCGATCTCGCGACTGCAACATAAAAGTCAGGTTAAAGTTATATTCAAAGTAAACCGCATCATGTACCGTTTGGTGCAGCGAAATGGATTCACCTAACGTATTAGGATTAGAAACCAATACTTGAGCATCACCAGTGCGGAAGTTATTAATCATTTTTTTCACGGTCTTGCTTTGGTGTAGCTCCATAAATCAAGGTAGTCTTGATACCCATTCCATTGAGAGTATCAGTCATCTTTTGCATGGTTCCGACAAACATCCCCCAGACAAGGACTTTCTTACCCTGACTAACTAACTTATCAATTAAGTCAATCCCCATCTCAAACTTAGGCGATTTAATCCTTGCTAAATCATACTTCTTGTAAACCTCACCGCTGCTAACATTCTTTTTTTTCAATCTCCGCTGATTGCTTGTCCCAAATACCAGAATCTCCATCAATTAACCCTAATTCCTTGTAATTGATATTGCTGGCTAACAGAGCTGGATTAGTCGATGCCTGAAGTAGCCTAATAAAGGTAGCCAACGTCCCATTTTCGGTTTCGTAAATCGCTTGCGACAACATCTGCTGATCCGGAGATGGATCTACCACCTTAATGATATCTGGATCTGGCTTAGGCACATGCAGATCTTCCTTATTTGTTCGCCAGAAAAATGGCGATAACTTCTTATTCACATCTTCTGGGTCAATATTGTTCAAAGTCGTTAAATCCCAAGCAAAGAATGATGAATATTCATCGGGATACATCAAATGTAAGAAATTATAAATATCTCTAAAACCATTTGGAATTGGTGTCCCCGTTAAAACATAACGGTAATGTGGTGCCTGGCTTAAATTGAGGGCCGCCTTGGCACGTTGACCCCCGACGCCCTTTACCCGGTGGACTTCATCAAAAACTAACATGGTTTTTGAATCCAGTAAGTCATTAATAATGTTCAGCTTACTTTGTAAAGATTCATAGTTGATGGTAATTACATCAGCTTCAACCCAATCATGCTTAATAGCGCCGACATTATTGTTATATTTCTTATCCCGCATGTTGAGATAATGCAGCTGACGCTTCGGACCAAATACAGCTTCAAATTCCGTCCGCCAAGCAGCAAAAGCATTTAATGGTGAAACTACTAACAGTTTATTAACTTCATCTATTCTCGGACTAGAAAGATAAGCAAAAGTACCATACATCATCGCAGTTTTACCAGCACCGGGCACTGAAAAATTAGCCGCTCGTTTCATGATAGTCATGAAGAAGCTAGCTTTTTCTTGCTCTGGCTTAAGCGGACGCGTAATTTCTTGACTAACGACCGCTTTGAAGTTATCAAACTCATGTTGCCAGCGAGGATCACCATCTTTAATAGTTAAACCAGCCTGACTTTGTTCCTTAATATAATACTGACTCTGTTGAACAAAATGATTAAACTTGTTGCTAGTCTGAACCTCAGGTAACCCTTTACGTTGCAGACGCCTATTAAGTTTCTTAACTAATTCAAGCAGTTGAACGTAAGTTAAATCTTCCTTAAAGGTTCGCTGTCTCGGATCTTCAAAGTACGGCCTAAAAATAGCTAAGCCATGCTGAGCTGTCTTTGACTCCAGTGTATGGTTACTATCATCTAGTAGTTGGAAGAAACCGTCATTATTCTTAATAATGATTGGACTATCTGATTTCGTCTCCATACTTACTGAACAACTCCTTACTTAGTTGATTCAAGTCACGCATGTATTTTTGCAACTCTTTTAACTGGTCTTCACTCACTTCGTTATAACGAAGGCTCCCAATGAGGCCACCATCTTCGTTTAAGTCATGATAATATTTCACATTTTGCTTAATGTTACGAATGAATTTATCGACGGACTCACTGTTCCGTGCGTTCCGCATATAAGTATCAAAAGTATCTCCTAGGGTTTCAACCGTATCATTTTCATCAGTTAAACTTTGCATTAAATCAGAAGTGGTATGAATTTCATCATCTTGCAGGGAATCAGACAGATCATCCACTATATCTGCTACATCGTCATTAAAATCCTCATTATCAACACTATTTACTACGTTTTTACTATACTCGCGAATATGGTTACGTGCAGTGTTGCCGCTAACACCTACATGGATTTGATAAAGAATCACACCAAAATAGGAGTTCATGGTTTCATTTTTGCGAACTTGTGATTCTGGATCATCACCAAAGTTCTTAGATAGGGATTTACCCATTTCATAGAAAAGGGTCCAAACTTTACTTTCCTTGATAATATTGAAGTTGTTTTCAGGTGCTCCAATGAATTCCAAAAACTTCTTCATATAGACTGCACCGTCATAATATTTTTTTTACTTCTGTTGGGCGCATATGAGAATCGGCTGCGTAATCAGCCTGGGTCATAATTGGATCATCACCACTGGTAGTTTGATAAATATCAACCGCTAGATCAACCGGGTCATAATTTTGCCGTTCCTCAACCCCCATCTGAATAGCCAATTCAAGCTTTTTAATTTTGACACGTTCAGTAGTGTTGTTATATGAGAATGGCAAAACGACTGCTTCAAAATAAACTGTCTTACCAGTTGATTGATGAATATCACGTAAGGCCGTAAAGCGACGATTACCATCAACGATCCGGCCATCATCAAGTACGTAGCCATAAACCTGCTGGCCAGATTCCTGAATTGATTTTTCTGTTCGTTTCAATGCTGATGAATTATCCTGCTCAATTAACTTAGCAATAAAATTGTTATATTGTGGGTCTCCATGGTCATTTGCTGGGTGCAGCTCATCATGATACTGAGAAATGCCTGTTGCGATCCGACCATTCTTATCATTGTAATAAAGGTATTCCAACGGAATTTTATAGACATCCAACGTCTCGGAACTAACACCATCCACCTTAATTGGTAGCTTAGGCTTAGCTCCTGTCTTCTCTAAATTTCCTTCTTTAGCTAATTCAATTAGCGACAGCATCCTAATTCAACTCCCCGTTTTCCAACTTATTAATCAAGTCATGCACCTCTTGTTCACTAGTAGCCATTCGATAATAAACTCCTGCTTCCTGCAAATGATCAAAGTACTTTTGCTGAATAATTCGAATCTCTTCATCACCCAACCGCATGTTTTCAGCTTTAGTTTCAATCACTAAATAAATTGGCTTATTACCATGTTCAATCTTAAAGATAAAGTCGGGTGTAGTCGTTCCATTATCAAAACGCGGAATCTTAATAGCCTTTTTTTTGGTAATTTCCCAAAGACGCTAATCTTCGGACCATACGACCGTTGCAAAATTTTTAATTCTGGATCAGCACTGTCATAACGCAGCGGTGGTCGATCATACAAGTACTTTTCATCAGAAGTTGAATTTGATTGGTATACGCCAAGTACGCTAGCAGGAACTGAATCTACAAATTCTTGCTTCTTGGCATTGTAAATCGAGGTGGAAGCCAAAAACTTCAAAGGTTCATAGCTATATGACGTCTTGATTCGTTCGTTAAACTGATTGTTAAAGGTTCGAATTAAGTTACCCAATGTTTTTTTCATTAATGTAATTAGTATTGTTTCTTAATCTCTTAATTGCCTTAATCATCAGGTTGTTCAGCAAGTTTACTGATAAATCTGTTTGTTGGGCAAGAATCTTAAGAAATTTACCATATTTCATGGTCAAATATTCAGTATTATAATCCGCCTGCGTTTCTCGAACAGACGCTGAACTACTATCAGTCACCACTTCTTGATGGACCATCTGTGGCCGTTGCAAGACGAAAATCTTATTATCACTATCATTGAAGACATCACGAGCCACAGTTTCTGCATCCTGATTAACCGATGGATCAAACTTGATCATTTGCCGCTTAGCCAATTGCAGCCACAAATTCTTCAATTGCTGCCAATTTTGCTTGCGTAACTTAACAGTTGTGCTGTCTTTTGAATTTTTATCTCGAACCTTATCCTTAGCAACTTTAGTTTCTTGGACTAATTCTGGATAAAGATAACACAACGCATCATAGCCGGTCATCGTTTGACCATCTAATTCAACGTTTTCTTTAAATTCGTTAGAACGAGTAATCACATTATGATCATCCAAATCATCAAGCAACTGATCCTCATCAAATTTAGGGTCGGTTTTTTTGTTTGGCTTTAACAATCAGCTTGATCATGTCATCAGTTAATTCTTCTTGGTTCAGTTTTATCGGTGAATCATCATTAATTTCACCTACTAACTTTTGAGCAAAATCTCGTTCATCATAACCTATTAAGAAAGATAGACGACTCTGCCACTCATCCTGATTCAAACGGTGACCAGTTTCATCAACCGGAAGCCGTAAACCACGACCAACTTCCTGAATCTTACTAATTTCTGAGCCAGAAGTACGCAACTTGGCAATCGTGAAAACATTAGGATTATCCCAACCTTCACGCAGCGTCCACTTTGAAAAAAGAAAACGACGAGTTAACCAATTACCATCTTTATCCTTAAAGCTGAGCAGTTTTTCCTTATTACTAAGAATATCCTCAACTTCAGCTTGAATATCAGCATCTGAACTGCCGCGATCTTCACTAAAGTAGCCAGCATATACGTCCTGATGTTTTGATTGCAAACTCCTTAAAGTAGCTTGTAAAAATGAACAATAATCTTTTTCTCGATTATCAATTGCCATCTCATACCGGCCAATCAGTCTCTTTAATTTTTCAGTTAAAAGTCGTTCAAATTCTTTGGCAAGCCAGCCTTTACTGCTATTTTCTCCTCGAAAGCTTGAAATACTATCAATGAAAAACAAGGACAAGGTTTTGATTTTAGGCGCATTATCCTCAGAGTTAGGACGTAGGAAATTTTCCTCTTCGGCTTTAAAGTGGCAGTCCAGTGCTTGCGAAATAATCTCTTTCTGGTAACTTTGCGCGAAAGTGCCCGGGATTAATTTCATGTCTTTAGCCAACGCTAATCCATTAGATAACTCATGATCCGTGCCACCGGCATAAGTAATATCCCCTTGAAAGCCTGGATCGACATCTGCAAGGTTTTCACCAACACCAAGGGAATATTCTTTTTTCCCTTGGGAAAGGATCAATTCTTTAGCTTTAACCTGTTTAACCTTGTACAAGTTGCTTGCTTGCTCTTCTGGCATATCTGGGTAATCGATATCGATTCCCTTAACTAAACCTTGATTAAAGCTATCAACGGCATCCAAGTTGAACTGGGGTTCACCACCGTAATAATCAATCTTAGTAACCTTGTTTTTGCCACGCCCACTTGTCGTTTCCGGGAAAGTGGCCCCAAATCGAACAATTAATTGGGGCTTCATTGCTTTAATATCTTCATAAAACTTTTTACCCCGTGGGAATCGCTGCGGCTCGTCAATAATGACTACAGGTCTAGTTGCCGCAATGGCCTTAATTGGTGAAGTTTCGCCACCAAGCAAAGTCTGATCATAATCATCACAGTGCATGGACTTAGAATGAAGCATCCCTTGATTAACCAGCAGTACCTCAATTTGATTAGTATTCTGTCTAGTTGCCTCCACAAATTCAGATAACTGTGCCGGGAAGTTACGACGGCCTGAACGTGTACTAAAATCACCTGCGTTAATGACGTTTAATTGTACCCGAGTATTTTCATAGAATTCACTAAAATGCTGTTTAGCATAATCACTGGTAATGAAACTACGAGTACCCTCTTTAATACTTGGGCTAGGCACTGCAATGACAAACTTAAAGAGACCATACTTTTGATGTAATTCATACATCATCCGGGTATAAACATAGGTCTTTCCCGTACCTGTTTCCATCTTGATGTCAATATTAGCTTTATCGTTGTAGCGGTACTTAATCAGCGGATTGGCATAGATGTAGTTTGCATTGGGATCATTACTCATCGTATCCATTCCGGGAAAAGATTTATCAATGGCAGCCAGAGCGTCAGTTTGATGCTGTAAAGTTTCTAGTTTAATCTTCATGGCTTAGTACCTCTTGATCAAAGTGACTTTACTATCTAACTGCTTCAGACCATTTTCTAGTTCGCGAAGTTCGGCGACGTTAAAGGAATAGCCAAACAGAACCACACTCTGTACTTCTAACTGGTGAGTACCCAGTTGATTTAACAGCTCTCTGGTCTGGTCAGCTCCCCAGTCTTCATTAATCAGGTAGAGACGATTATTTTCAACTTGATGAGCTGTGTAATTGCCAAAATTAATTTCTTCAACGTTGGTATCGAAAGAATACCCATCCTTAGCCAGCCAGGTAGTAAGAATGGTGTCTTCACCAGCCGTATCTCCAGCTACTTCTAAACTCTGGCTAGAGAAACCGTCAACCATATTAGTAAATAAATTGGTATTGTTTGGATCAAAGTCTTCAATGTTTTCCAACGTCTGTTTAATCGGTTTGACAACTCGATAATGCTTGAAGCTACCATCAAAGTTCTCAGGTAAGGTCAATTCATTATCTTCACGAATTTTCTTAGCTGCACGACGAATACGTTCCCGGGAAATTTCGTCGATAGACTTAAACCCAGCGTCGTAGGCAGCCTTACCACCTTTAGTTGGCACCTCTGTCCCATCACTATTAACTGTATAAGTCTTTTCTGGTAGCTGCGCCATGATGAATTGACGATTACCACCATCTTCAGCATTTAATTGCATGACGGCATCGGCAGTTGTAGCAGAACCGGCAAAGAAATCGAGCACTACCATATCCTTATCAATCTGATGCAAACTCAATAAATAAGTTAATAACTCAAGTGGTTTCGGATTCTTAAATACTCCCTTTTTGTCAAACATATTGTTAAGATATTGTGTTGACTTTCTAGTTTGCATTTTTAAAACTGATCTACCAACTTCTAACTTATCTTGAGTAAGATACGTCTTTTTAGACGCCAATTTTTTTATTATCGAGTGGGAATTCGATAAGATTCTGTTTTTTCCAACGATCCCATGTCTCAATATTACAGCTCCATCCTCGCGACGGTACTTTTAGTGGCTCACCTGTTAAAGGATTAATTCTTATATCTTTAGGCCCCCTCCCCTGAGGATCGTCGATAGGTCCTATTCTGTAAACTCCCCCATCGTCAAAATATTTATAATTGCTGATATTATCTTTCTTTAAGTCGTTCTTTTCGTAAAATTCTTTCAGAATTCTTTCAGCAACTTCCTTCGTTTTACCAGAAACCATATCATTTATTTTTTTATTTAACGGATGTATATATCCCCAATCATCTACTTTCCTTGCATCAACCTCGCTTTTGCAATAAACAAGGACATATTCATGTGAGGTTGCAACTAATAATGGATCATTTTTTGGTGTCCCATCTATTATCATCTGAGCTATGAAATTAGTTTCACCAAATATTTCATCCATTATGCCCCTTAATTGTTCAACTTCATTGTCATCAATTGAAACAAACATCACGCCTTCAGCAGTTAGTAGCCTTTTTGCCAAAGCTAACCTTGGATACATAAATGTCAGCCATGCAGAATGACTAGACTTTCCCTGAATGCTCTTTAAATGTTCAACCTGATCCTCATCAATTCCAAACATTTCTTTTAACTTATCATCAGAGTATTCAAATTTATCCGGATAAGCAAAATCATCTTTACCAGTGTTATATGGAGGATCAATATAGATCACATCAACCTTATTTGTATATGCAGACTGTAAATGTCTTAGAACTTCAAGATTATCTCCCGTAAAAAAAAGGTTTTTGCTATTTTTCCCTTCTCCCATATTCTGTTTTTTTATCAGGAACAATGACGGTTGTCGACATTTCACCTGCTTGTCTACGAGCATAGCCTTTGCCAATAAAGTCCAGTTGGTACCCTTCACTCAGTTCATTAATATTTTTATCTTTTAGCTGACTCATAAATTTATTAAGATCAAAAGATCCATTATTGGTAAAAAAATTCAGGCAGCTTGTCTTTAAGTTCATTTAAGAAAGCCGTGTTCGGCTGCACAGTTTCATTGTATTTTTCATTATCTGTTTGCATGAAATTTCTCCTACTCTTCGTTAATTGGTACAGTTTCGCAAATGTCATTAAGGTTGCAATCCAAGCCAGTGCATATCTTCATCAAAAGATCCGTAGTAACATTAGCATCTTTTCCTAACTTAGCAACGGAAGCAGCACTAAGCATAAGCGCCTAGCCGGCCGCAGTATTGAGAAGCGTCCTAAGACTGTCGAACGCCGCAAGCAGTTCGGACATTGGGAGATGGATACCGTTGTCGGGAAACGCAATGGCCGTGAGAGCGTCATCCTGAGCCTGATTGAGCGGAAGACTCGTTGCCAACTTCTCCGACTGATCGACGGCCGAGACTCGGACTCTGTGGAGTTTGCGTTACGAGAAATCAAGCTTGAGTGAGGTGACTGTCTGCGCACGATTACCGCAGACAATGGCCCGGAGTTCTCGACTCTGGATAAGGCCTTTGAGGACACAGATACAGACATCTTCTACGCGCATTCATACACCTCATGCGATCACGGCTCCAACAAGGCCCACAATCGCATGATTAGACGTGACTACCCAAAAGGCGAGTCGCTGGATGATGTTAGTCCCAGCCAGGTGCTGGCTACCCAAGACCGTCTTAACGGGCTTCCCCGGAGAAAGCTAGACTACCGTATCCCCCAGGAGTGTTTTGAGACCGAAGTGCGCCGGACTCGGCGTTCAGCACAACACGTAAGCTAAACAATGAACCACTCATAAGATAACAGGCTGTTCTTGGGAGTGTCTCAACACCCCGGCTAACTTGTTCTTGCAATTTGGGAATTCTTTTTTCCCCGCTTCGTTCATCAGTAAGCTCCTCTATTATGGTGCTATTTTGACGATAGACATCGTCGGTCGTGTAGTCCCTTGTCCAAGTATATCCATTATAAATTAGGAATTCAATGAACTGCCCAACATAGACTGCACAAAAATAGACTGCCTCCAGATAGACACATGTATCGCTTTTTTTTCGTAGATTTGAGTTAAACAAAAAAAATCCCCGCCAACTCAGCCCTCAATCGGCCCAAACTTGGCGGGGATTTTGGCGGGGAACGTCACAACTCCCCCGCCAATCATATCCTTTGCATCTCCCGAAAACGCCGTTAAATCAACATTCCGGGTTCAATTTACATGTACCTTTTATTCCCA
>NZ_BBAJ01000056.1 GCF_001311195.1 Lacticaseibacillus camelliae DSM 22697 = JCM 13995 | reverse complement strand
GGTGCAAGAGGCCCTGGACGAAACCGCGGACGGGGGCGTCGATTCTACGCCTTAAAGGTGGCATGCCGCTGCCTGAGCTGAGCGATGTCGGGCCGGCACTGAAGCGCGTTGACATCGGTGCCACGCTGAACGGCAAGGAGCTGGCGCAGCTCACACGGGTCTTGCGCAGCGTCAGCGCGGTGGATGATTTTTTAACTGACCTCACTGACAAAATTGAACTGCGGCGCGTGTACACGCTTCAGCAGCAGTTGACGGTCCTGCCTGAACTGGAACGGCGCCTGTATACAGCAGTGGACGAAGAAGGCAACCTGACCGATGAGGCCAGCGAGACGTTGCGGACCGTTCGCAATCAGATTCGGCAGCTGGAGGCCAACATTCGCAGTCGGATGGATTCTTATATCCACGGCAACATGGCAAAGTACCTATCCGATCCGATCATTACCTTGCGCGATGACCGTTTTGTTCTGCCGGTGCGGTCCGATTCACGCGGTCAAGTCGCCGGCGTTGTGCATGATCAAAGTGCTTCTGGTGCGACGTTGTTCATCGAGCCCCAAGCCATCGTGGAGATGAACAACCGGTTGCGCGAGGCGCAAATCGAGGAGCAGCAGGAAATTGCGCGCGTGCTGGCGGAGCTCTCCGCAACGGTTGCGCCATACAGTAAGCAAATCGCCCGTAATGCGGCGGTGCTGGGCCATTTCGACTTCATCAATGCCAAGGCCCGCTATGCCCGGGAAATCAAGGCGACCGAGCCCCTCGTGTCGCCAAAAAAATGAGGTCGACATCCTCCAGGCGCGCCACCCGCTGCTGGACCCACATAAGGTCGTGCCTAACGACATCGTGATCGGCAAGGACTATCAGGCCATTGTGGTCACCGGCCCGAACACCGGTGGGAAAACCATCACGCTGAAGACTTTGGGGCTCTTGCAGCTGATGGGCCAGGCGGGCCTGTTCATTCCGGCAGCCGAGGAAAGTACCATCGGTGTGTTCTCGGACGTTTTCGCCGACATCGGCGATGAGCAAAGCATTGAGCAAAGCCTCAGCACCTTTTCCGGTCACATGGCCAACATTGTTGACATTCTTGACCACCTGGACGATCAGGCACTGGTCCTGTTCGATGAGCTGGGGGCTGGGACCGATCCGCAGGAAGGCGCGGCGCTGGCGATCGCCATTTTGGACGAGGTCGGCACGATTGGCGCCGACGTGGTTGCAACGACCCATTATCCGGAGCTGAAACTTTACGGTACAACACCCCGGGCACGATCAATGCCTCGATGGAGTTTGATGCCGCGACTTTGCAGCCCACGTATCGGTTGCTGATCGGCGTGCCGGGGCGGTCAAATGCGTTTGATATTTCTCGGCGCCTTGGGCTGGACGATGCGATTGTTGACCGCGCCAAGTCGCTGATCGCAGATGACAGTCACGACTTGAACAACATGATCGCAGATTTGGAAAGTCAGCGCAAGGCCGCCGAAACGGAGTACAAAGCGGCTCGGGCAGACACGGATGCGGCCCAGAAACTGCTTGCTGATTTACAGGCTGCTTACACCGCCTTTGAAAAAGAGCGCGAAGCTCAGCTGGCCAAGCGCGTGACCAGGCCAACGTGATGGTGGAAAAGGCCCAGAAGAAAGCCGACAAGATCATCCGTGATTTGCGTCAGATGCAAAAAGCTGGCAGCGGCAGTGTGAAGGAAAATCAGCTGATCGCCGCCAAAACTGGCTTGAAGCAGTTGCATCAGGATCAGCCGCAGCCTAAGAACAAGGTGCTGCGCCGTGAAAAGAAAAAGTTGGCGCTGCACCCTGGCGACCGTGTCCGGGTGCTGTCTTATGATCAAACCGGTGATTTGCTAGACCAAGTAGACAAGACGCACTGGAACGTGCAACTGGGGATCTTGAGGATGAAAATTAAAACCTCGGATCTGGAAAAGGTCGCAGAGCCCACGGAACAAGAACCCAAACGGCGTGTGGCCATTGTCAAGGGCGGGGCGGCCAGTGGCCCTGATACCACGCTGGATTTGCGCGGCGTGCGCTACGAGGACGCCATGGCGCGGCTGGACCGTTATATCGATTCGGCGCTGTTGGCTGGGTATCCTCAGGTCACCATCATTCACGGGCTTGGAACCGGGGCAATTCGCAACGGGGTGACTGAGTACCTGCGTCGCAATTCCCAGGTGAAGAAGTTCGGCTTTGCTCCGCAGAATGCGGGCGGCTCCGGCGCGACCATTGTGCAGTTTAAGTAGTTAATTGCAGGCAATTTAGTTGAATCCGCTTGACGGTCATGCTACAATGGTTACGAATAGTAAGAGGACAGGCGATAGCGTAGTTTGAATTAGACGAGGAGGAATCGTTATGGTTAAAGTAGTAAGTGATCAGGATTTTAAGCAGGAAACCGACACCGGCGTCACCTTGACCGACTTCTGGGCAACTTGGTGTGGCCCTTGCAAGATGCAGAGCCCAGTGATCGAGTCGCTGGAAAAGGATCGTTCAGACGTTAAGTTCACCAAGATGGACGTTGACCAAAACCCTGAGACCCCAGGTGCTTTTGGCATCATGGCCATCCCGACCTTGATCGTGAAGAAGGACGGCGAGGTCGTTGAGAAGCTGGTTGGTTATCAGACCAAGGACCAGCTCAACAACGTCTTGGATAAGTACACGAAGACCCCGGCTTAACCGCCAAAAAAGTCTAGGCAGACGCGATGTGCGCTTGCCTAGACTTTTTAGTTTAGCGTCTATTAGGGCTCATAACTGCAGCGATGTTGGCGAGACCGGTTGCTCGGACTTGGGGTCAAGGGCCACCGTCAAGTCGACCTGGCGTTTGTGGGCATCGACGCTCGGGTTCGCTTCCACCACAATGCCGAGGATCTGCTGCAGACTTTGGGCGAGAAAGCCAGCCTCGAGGCGGAAGTCGGGATGGTCAAAGTTGGCGATGCGCGTTTCCACGACGGTGCCAGTCAGCAGGTAATGACGTTCCTGTTTCTTAGCCGTTGTCGGCGTCAACGTCCCGAATCCCACCTGAGCGAACAGTTTAGTCAGATCCTCTTCCGTCACAGGCAGTTTACGCGCCAAATCGCGCCCGGCCCAGTAGGCAATGTTGGCAGTTTCCTGGCCAAGCAGGTCCGGCAGCAACAGGTCACGCAGCATTAGCTGGCCGAATAATGGCCCGTCTGCCTGCATCGACAGTAGATCTTTGTATGTTCCTTTGGCCATGAGCACCCTCCTCAGGCAGCGCCTAGGCGCCGCATTCCTTTTCAGTATAGCGAAATTTTTCAGGGAAAAACAGCGTAGACGGCACCGTCTTGAAATTTTTATCGGATAGCCGCACAATAAAGGTTCAGAACTTTTCAGACGGAGGCAAATAATGAACAACCAACCTATTGGGTTCATCGATTCCGGCGTTGGCGGCTTGACCGTGGTCAGGGAAGCCTTGCGCCAGTTGCCCAACGAAAGTGTCGTGTTCCTCGGCGATCAGGCCCGGCTACCGTATGGTCCGCGACCGGCCGCCCAGGTGCGTGAATTCACCTGGCAAATGGTCAATTTTCTACTGCAAAAGCACATCAAGATGCTAGTGATCGCGTGCAACACCGCCACTGCGGCGGCGCTGCCCGATGTGCGGGCCAAGCTGGATATCCCGGTCGTCGGGGTGATCGTGCCTGGTTCCCGCGCCGCGATCAAGGCAACGAAAACCAATCACATCGGGGTCATCGGTACGGAAGGTACAGTGCGCAGCCACGCCTATGCCGATACGATTCACGCAAGGCCGCTCAGGTCACAGTGACCGAGCTGGCCGCGCCTAAATTTGTGCCGCTGGTGGAATCAAACGAAATGACTTCGCCGGTGGCTAAGCGCGTGGTGGCGGAGACCCTCAGGCCGCTGCTGCACCAGGGCATTGACACGCTGGTGATGGGCTGCACGCACTATCCGTTGCTGCGGCCGCTGATTCAGAACGTGATGGGCGATGACGTGACGTTGATCGATTCCGGCGCCGAAACGGTCAGCGAGGTGTCGATGCTGCTTGACTACTTCGGCTTGGCCGCGGATGGCAGTCAGCCGGCGACGAATCAGTTCTACACCACAGGTAACGCTAAAATGTTCAACCTGATCGCCGGTAACTGGCTAAAGCTGAAAGTGGCGGCGAGCCGGGTCGTCATTGATCAGGAACCGACTGATGTGCAGCCGGCAGCGCTCAAAACGGTGGTGATTGCGTCTAAAAACCAGGGCAAGGTCAAGGAGCTGGCCGCGATGTTTGAGGCGGACGGTCTGACGGTCAAAAGTTTGGCTGATTTTCCGGCCGTGGCCACAGTGCCTGAAACCGGCAAAACGTTTGAAGAAAACGCGCGGCTCAAGGCTGACGGCTACGCGAAGGCCTTAGAGCTGCCAGTGGTGGCGGACGATTCGGGTCTGATGGTTGACGCGCTGGATGGCGCTCCTGGGGTCTTTTCCGCACGCTACGCCGGTTCAGGGCACAATGACGCGGCCAATAACGCCAAGCTGATCGCCAACTTAGCCGACATTCCGGCTGAGAAACGGACGGCAACGTTTCACACGACGCTGGTGTTTGCTAAACCTAACCGACCGGCCGAAGACTTGGTGGTCGATGGCAGTGTCCAGGGCCGCATCACCGGCGTCCCGCGCGGTGATAACGGCTTCGGCTACGACCCGTACTTCTACCTGCCAAAGCTGGGTAAAACCATGGCAGAATTGAGCCAAAGCGAAAAAAACCAAATCAGCCACCGCGGCAACGCGATGCGCGCGCTTGAGGCCAAGTGGCGAGACTGGTACAAGGAGGACTAAGAACGTGAAACTGGTCGCAGTGAGTGATACGCATGGGGATCATCAGATCCTCGAGGACATTTTGACGCAGCAACCAGAGGCCGATGCTTACCTTTACGCTGGTGATTCCGAGTTTGCGGCCGACGACCCGATTTTCAATCATTACCAGGCCGTGCGCGGCAACATGGATTTTGACCAGGGCTTCCCAATGACGCGCACGCTTGATGTTGCGGGGCTCACCATTTTTCTGACCCATGGCCACCGGTTCAGTGTTGGCTTCACCCTGAAGCTGCTGATTGAGGCGGCCGCAAAGGCGAAGGCGCAAGTGGCAATTTTTGGTCACACGCACCAGTTGGGCGTGGAAATGCATCAAGGCATTCTAGTGCTGAACCCTGGCAGCATTAGTCAGCCGCGCGGCGAATTTGCATCGCTTGGCGGCACCTACGCTGTGATTGAGGCGACTGATGCGCAGTTCACCGTGACGTATTACCTGCGAAATGGTCAGCCGGCGCCAGAGCTCACCCGCCGGTTCGGTCGTTAGATTCCAGTCAATGAAAAGCGCCTGTTGCCAGTGAATTTCACCGGCAACAGGCGCTTTTGGGTGGCGTGTCGATTGGATTAAGACCGCTCCCATTTAGCCGCGCAGAAAGACGCTCTTGTACAACAGTACCGCGCAAATGGCGGCGAGGATGGGGGCAACCACAGGCACCCAGGCGTAGCCCCAGTCTGATGAGCCTTTGTGCTTCAGTGGCAGCAGCGCGTGCAGGATGCGAGGGCTGAGGTCACGCGCGGGGTTCAGCGCCGGTCCGGTGGGGCCGCCAAACGAAGCGACCAGGGTCCCGACCAGAAAGCCCAGGGCCATGTGCGCGGTGCCGAGGTTATTCTGGAAAAATGGCGCCTTGGTGATGCCGAGCGCACCGAAGAAAAGAATGAACGACCCAATAAATTCATTGACGAAGCCGTTGAGCTTGCTCGAGGTGGCGTTGATGGTCGAGAACGTTCCCAAAATGTGCCGGGGATCAGTCGTCAGGTCGTAGTGCGGCTTGTACGCCGCCACCACCCAAAGCTGGCCGAACATGGCGCCGGCAAACTGGGCGAGCAGGTAAGGGACGACTTCCGCCCACGGAAACATGCCCGCAACGGCTAGGCCAATCGTGAACGCCGGGTTGATATGGTTGCCTGAGATCCCGCCAATCATCATCGCCGGGATCATGACGCCGGCGCCATACCCCACAGCAATCAGCATCCAGTCGGAACCGTTGCCCTTGGTCCCTTTTAAGTCCACATTGGCGACTGAGCCATTGCCCAGTGCAACCATAATGGCGGTACCCATGAACTCTGCGAAGAGTCGGGTCCAAAGATCGTAAGTCATTTTACTGCCTCCATTGAATTTTCTGAAAATTGCAGTGACATGCTGTCTAGTTTATCAAGCGATAAGAAAATAGTAAACAAGGTTTGTGAATAATGCAAGCGGTTTCAACTAATGAAATAACGCACAAAGCAAAACTGTCTGAGACCAATTTCACAAACACAACCTGGACTAACACAGCAAAATGAAAGAAAAACGGCATTTTTTTGAAAATGCTTTCACGAATTTCTTGGATCCAGAAAAATAACGATGTTGCGCGACTCTTTGCCCCTAAATCACCTGATAGGGAGTATACTGACATTGGAATCAATCTAATTAGGACTGCTGTGTGGGGACAGCGCTTTGGAGGGGTGAGCAATGAAAGTTGTGATTTTTTCCACCTGTATCGTCGACCTGTTTTTCCCCAATGTCGCAAGGCCATGGTGGAGGTGTTGGAACGGTTCGGCTGTGACACCGCAATGCCAGTCAAACAGATCTGCTGCGGGCAGCCGACGTTTAACTCCGGCTACGTCAAGGAGACTCAGCCGGTTTTCAAGAACCAGATTGATGCCCTGCTGAGCATTGATGCGGATTACATCGTGGGGCCGGCCGGTTCATGCGTCAATATGCTGCGGGAGTTCCAAGTCCAGTTGAAGGACGACCCTGAGTACGCTGAAAAAGCAAAGCAGGTCGCGGCCAAGACCTGGGAGTTTTCTCAGTTCCTTTACCGGGTCTTGGGTGTGCTCGATGCCGGCGCTGAGTTGGCTGCCACGGCGACCTATCATCGCTCGTGCCACATGACGCGATTGTTGGGTGAACGCACCAGTCCATCTGTGCTGCTCGATCACGTGAAGAATCTGAAGATGGTACCGCTGCCGCACCTTGAGAATTGCTGCGGCTTTGGCGGCTTGTTTTCCGTCAAGGAGCCTGAGATCTCCAAGCAGATGGTCGACGAGAAAGTCGACGATGTGATCTCGACCGGTGCCAGCGTTCTAATTTCTGCCGACCCAGCGTGTTTGATGAACATCGCCGGCCGGTTTAACCGGCGCGGCGAAAAGATCAAGATCATGCACATCGCCGAAGTTCTCAATCACAACGTCGATCCAAGCCGGATCAAGTACGCGCCGGCGGAAGACCGAGATGAGCTATACGCTGGTGGCTACAACCAGGGTTACACCCAAAGTGATGTGAAGAAGGAGGTGGGTGCATGACCATCAAAACCTCAGACGAGCCGTTCTTGACCCGTCTTAAAGAATCCGAACAGGACAAATTTATGCAAAAGGCGGTGGCCAAGGCTCAAGACGCTCAGTGGGATAAGCGCACGGCTGCGCGCAACGAGCTTGGCCACTGGGAGCAGTGGCGAGATCTGGGCGAGCAGATCCGCCAGCATGTGATCCGTTATCTGCCGGATTACCTCGAGGAGTTTGCAGATAACATCGAAAAGCGCGGCGGCCACGTCTTTTTTCGCCAAAACCGACAAAGAGGCCAGTGACTTCATCAAACGTTTGGCGGAAGAAAAGCAGGTGCACCACGTCGTTAAGTCCAAGTCGATGGTGACCACCGAAATCGATTTGGATAAGGAGCTGCTGAAGATTCCAGGCCTGTCCCTGCTGGAAACTGATCTGGCGGAGTTTATTTTGCAGGAGGACGACTGGGACGAACCGACTCACATCGTTTTCCCAACCCTGCACAAGAATCGCAATCAGATCCGGACCATTTTTCAAAAGCTCGGCTACACCGGCGATAATGATCCGCAGCACCTCGCCCGCTTTGCCCGCAAGTATCTGCGTGCCTCGTTTCTGAAGGCCGACATGGGCATTACCGGATGCAACTTCGGCGTAGCGGATTCCGGGCTGATCAACCTGGTCACCAATGAAGGCAATGCGGATTTGGTCATGGCGATTCCGAAGACCCAGGTGGTCGTGATGGGGATGGAGCGCCTGGTGCCAAGCCTTAAGGAGGCCGAGGTACTGGACAATATGCTGGCGCGTTCGGCGGTCGGCCAGAAGTTGACCTCGTACTGCAGTTTCTCTACGCGCCAGGTCAGCGGCGAAAGCGATGGGCCTGAGGACTTCTACGTAGTGATTGTGGACAACGGCCGCAGCAACGCGCTGGGGACCCCGTTTGAGCCCGTTCTGCAATGCATTCGCTGCGGCGCCTGCCTGAATGTTTGCCCCGTTTATCGCCACATCGGCGGTCACGGCTACGGCTCGATTTACCCAGGCCCAATAGGGGCGGTGTTGTCGCCAGTCCTGCGCGGTTACGAACAGTTCGGCGATTTGCCGTTTGCCTCGAGCCTGTGCGGGGCCTGCACCGAAACTTGTCCGGTTCGCATTCCGCTTCATGAGCTGCTGATCAAGCACCGGGAAGTGATGATGAACAAGCTGCACACGGACAAGTCGTTCAACAATGTGATCATGAAGGGCATTGGGGTCGCGACCTCGACACCGGCGATGTTTCGCATGGCCCTGACGGCCGATCACGTGGCCATGGCCCCGCTGACGAAGCACGCCCCAATCACAGTCGAAAACGAGTACCCGGAAGGCATCATCAGAAAAGCACCGTCCATGGCCAAGGGCTGGACCGATGTGCGAGATCTGCCGGAGATGCCCAAGCACAGTGAGAACTTCCGGAGCTGGTTCAAGCAGCACCACAAGGAGCAGGAGGCAAAGCAAGATGACTGAGCGTGAAGCATTCTTGGATGGGCTCGCAGCCAAGTCGGGTAGGCCGCGGCACCAGCTTCAAGATCACCCGCTGGTGCCAGTGAATGATTTGCCTGAGACCACGCTGGCGGACAAAACCCCTGCGGAACTGGCGGCGCTGGCCAAACAAAACAGTGAGGCCGTCCACGTGAGGTACCAGACCACGAATACGGCGGGGCTGCCGGCTGCTTGATGCGTTTATTCAGGCTAAGGCGGCGAAGACCTTGCTGCTGCCGACCAGTGACGCTTACCAGCGCTTTGGCCTGGAGGACTGGCGCCAGCAGGTTCAGCCGGTCCCGACCTATTGGACTCCAGGGGCGGGCCGGGAGGCGAACTTGAAGGCGGCCGCAGATGCGGACGCGGCGATTGGGTTTGCCGACTTTCTGCTGGCGGAATCCGGGACAATCACTGCGGCAACGACGCCGGGGCAGGGGCGTGCGTTTCATTTTCTGCCGACGCATTACCTGGCCATCATTCCGGCCAGTCGCATCGTCGCCCGCTCGCGCCAAGCCGCCGACTGGTACGATGGCGAAATCAAGGCGGGGCGCCTTCAGACTTCCAACATCAATTTTATTACCGGCCGTCTAACTCGGGGGATATTGAGATGGTGCTGATTGTCGGGGTGCACGGGCCGTTGGACATGACCTACCTATCGTGACCGACCGGTAAAACAACAGGTCGGATGGACAATTGAATTGTCTGCCGGCCTGTTATTAATTTCTTCACACAGATTAAAAAGCCGCAAAGGTCAGATCATGGGAGTGCTTTCATCACGTGATTCCGGTAGAATAGAGCCGTACTGAAAAGGAGCGATTCTATTTGATCAATCAAGTGATCGACCACATGATGACCCAAAACCGCAGCCACTTCCTGATTCCTGGGGACATGATTGCGAGTGTGAACGAGGACAATTCATTGCGCCATGCGTTCCTCGTGCTCACCAAGGTGCGCTACGCCAAGATCCCGGTGCTGGACAACGATGACCACTTCAAGGGGCTTTTATCGCTGCCGATGATCACGGACAAAATGCTTGGCCTGGACGAGATCACGGCCAAGCCTCTGGATGAGTTCTGCGTGCGCGACGTGATGGAAACTGGCGTCACGACCATCGATGATCCGTACAACATTGAAGAAGTCCTTCACGCGCTGGTGGACAGTGCCTTCCTGCCAGTGGTGCAAGATGATGGGACGTTCACCGGGATTGTGACCCGGCGTGAAGTCATGAAAGGGATCAACTACATCGGCCATAACATCGACAAGCAATACGCCATTACGGCTAAAGAACCAGCGGCGACACATCATTAAAATAACTAAAAGAATCGGCCCTTTCAGTCGATTCTTTTAGTCGAAACGGCGACCGAGAATCGCTAGGCTGCGCCGCTGGCCGTCCAGTTCGGCGACGCCTGGCAGCAGTCCCCACTCGGCAAAGCCATTTTTTGCAAACAGGCCCAAACTGGGCTGGTTGTGGGCAAATACGAACGCGACCAGCGCCTGCAGCTCGAGTCTTGGCAGCTGGGCAAACACATAAGTCAGCGCCTGTTGGCCAAAGTGTTCATGGTGGTGGTGTTGGTCAATATAGATACTGATTTCGGCGGTGTGACTGTAAGCTGCCGGCCGTAAAAGTCTTCCAAACCAACCCAGCCCACGTCGTTCCCGTTTTCCTTCATCAACCACAGTGGGCGCCGACTGGGGTCAAACGCGGCAAACCATGCCTGACGCGAGGCCACACTGACCGGCTCTAAGTCGGCGGTCGCCAACCGGCCGGGGATGCTTTGATTATAGATAGCGACCACGCGAGGCAGATCCTGCAGGGTCGCCAATTCAAAATTTAACGTCAATACCGACACCACCTTCCGTCTTGGCTCGATTATAGGAAAGCAGCGGGTAAAAGAAAAGACGTCCATCCAAAAAGCTCTCCGCAAGTAAGCGAAGAGTTCGTGACAAGCGGGTTAGCCAGGGGCTGATGCAATACGCCGTTTATTTGGCCGCGGGCCGGTCCAGAAATAAGGTTGCCAGAATGCCGACTGCTGCGCTGGCTAACACGAGGACACCGGCGCCAAGTTGGCCGCTTGCCGGCCAGTAAGGCTGCAGTTCGGTCTCAATCAAGATGAGGACAGCAGCCAGCACAATGCCGATCACCGCGTAGTACACCTGCGCCTCATAGCGACGCAACAAGGCCTCCATGATTTTGGCGATGATGAGAAGGCCGACGATCGCACCAACTATGAATGGCACGAGCAGCATTGCCGTGTTCAAGTGCTTCCACAGCCCCTCCCAATTGCCCGCGAGCAGCGCCTGGAGCGCCGGCCCCAGCGCGGCAACGGCGTTGTACACGGTACCGTACTGGTCGATCACCATCAGCATGATCGATCCGGAAATGCCGGGAATGGCCATTAAGGCGACGGCAAAGACACCAGCGAAGGCCATGGTCAATGCATCCTTGGGCCCGCTGAGGTGAGTCAAGGCAATCAAGTTTTCCGGCTCTGTGCCGCCAAGCTGCGCTAGTCCGTAAATCAGTGCAAAGCCTAGGACTGGCAGGAGCAGGTACCCGGCGCGAAAGGGCACTTGCCGCACTTTTCGCCAAACGAAGGGGCCAATGCCGAGCACTAGGCCGATGAAAAAGCCGTAACTGGCTAGCGGCCAGGCCGTGGTGACCAGCAGCACGGCTCGGGTCGAAAGCAGTACGCCTACCACTGCCCCGAGGGTGACCGGCACCAGCAGTTTGGTGTGTTGCCTGGGGGCCTCACGAAAATGGTTGATGGCCGTGAGCAAGTGGTCGTATAGGCCCACAACGACGGCGAAAATACTGCCGGAAAGGCCGGGGATCACAAGCGCGATGCCGATCAAGGCACCTTTGATGACGTTGATCAAGGGCAGTCCTCCAAGAATTTATTTGGTGAGCGTTAAGGGCGCGCTGGGCAGATCGATACCCGCCTTGTGCAGCGCTTCGATGTAGGCGGCGAGAAACTGCCGTTGGACGGCCAACTGCTCCCCGTTTTGGGTCAAGAACTTGACCTGGTACGAGAAGGTACCATTGGCGCTTGCAGTCAGGCCCAAGATCTCCGGTCCTTGCCGAATGGCTTTCACCTTCGGCACCAGCGTGTCGTTCACTTGGTCGATCACCTCGCGCACGGTGTTTAGATCCGCATCGGCACGCATCGGCAGGCTGACCAGCGCCTGCATGTTGCTGCGCGAGAGGTTCGAGACAATGGTGATATTGCGATTGGGAATGTAGTTGACCGTGCCATCGTAGCTTTTAACGATCGTGGTGCGCAGCCCGACTGCCGTCACGGTGCCGGTGACCTCGCCGAGGCGGACCGCATCACCGACGTCGATCTGGCCCTCAAGCAAAATGAAAAAGCCGGTCACCACGTCTGCCACGAATCCCTGCGCACCCAGGCCCAACGCGATGCCAACAATTCCAGCGCCGGCCAGTAGGCTGCCCACCGGGACCCCCAGCACGCTGAGGACTGCGTACAGGTAGAAGAAGAAGACGGTGTAGCCCAACACGTTGATACTCAAGGTGTGCATGGTCTTGGCCCGCGTGCTGGAAATACCAGGGCGGCTTGTGTAGGATTTAAAGCCGCGGTTGATCAGGCGTTTGCCGATGCTGTTGACTAACAGGAACAAGACGCTGAACAAGATGATTTCTAGCGTGGTCCCGAGGACTTTGTCTAGGATCTGACTCCAGTCGATCCGCTGAAAGTAGCGCACCCAGGCGCTTGGCTGGGTGGTCATGGTGGTGGTCAAAAATAAATGCTTCACGTTATTCGCTCCTTGTGTTCCTTCTAGTGTACCAAATCGCGGTGGGCCACGCCTAGGGCCAGGGGGTGTACTCGCACAGAAACTTAGCGAAACGTTTGCCGCGCCTTACTAATGATGATATTCTAATTGTATACGCATGCAGAGCTTTTGTATGTTAAAGGAGGGTGTTGCATGTCAGGAGCAGAAGTTGCCGGCGTGATTGCCGCGGTCGCCTTTTTGATCATCGCCTTGGCGGTTGCCATCATCGCGATTCGCCTGTCCGGGGTGACCAAAGAGATCAAGCAGACGGTTACGGAAGTGAACCACACACTGGATACCGTCAACGGTGAGATCAAGCCATTGACGAACGAAATCGAGGCACTTTTGACCAAGTCCAATGTGCTGTTGAACGATGTCAATGGCAAGGTCGCAGCCATCGATCCCGTGTTCACGGCCATTGGTGAGTTGGGTGAAAGCGTGTCTGACTTGAACACCTCGACGCGTAACTTGGCCGAAAAAGTCACCAGCGGGGCCAAAAGCGGCGCTAAGGTGACCGTGGCGGCCAAAGTTGGTCAAAAGGCAATGAACCTTTTTACAAAGAACAAAGACACAGAAAGTAAATCACATTAGGAGGCATTTCTATGGCAAAAAAAGAGTCATTTCTTTTTAGGTTTTGTTTTAGGCGCAGCCAGCTCCCTGGTTGCAACGTACCTGTTGACACCACAAAACAGCGATGAGCTGAAGGAAAAGTTTACTAAGACCAAGGATGACTTGGCTGACCGGGCGGCGGACTACTATGACTACGCCAAGGACGCCACGGCGGAATGGCGCGAATCTGCTCAGGGCGTGGTTTCTGACTTAAAGGAGAAAGCTGCTGCAAAGGCGGATGACGGTGACGTTGCCAGTTACGACGACGCCACGCAAGCCTTGAAAGATCAACTGACCGATGCGCCGGAAACCGCGAACTCGGATGCCTTTGACGACATTGTGCTGGACGCAAGAGCGCTTTTGCCCAGGCCAAGGATGAAGCAGAGAAGGCGGACGACGACGGCGTTGAAGACGCCAATGACGCGGATGCCGATGCGGATCTGGCAGCAGCCAGTGCTGCTGATGCAGCCGCGGCCAACGACGAGGATCCGTCGCTGCCAACCGAGGACGACCAGCCGCAAGCCTAACCGATCAGTGCGTTAACGCAAGCCGCCCAGGCAACCTGGGCGGCTTTTTGCGTCCGTATAAAAAGCACCTGCAGGCCGCTGCCCACAGGTGCTCGTTATATAGAATTACTTTGAAGCTTTCTTGGAATCTTTAGCTTCCTTGCGCACACGCGCATGTTCTGCAACTTGCTCGATGTGCTGGTGCATCAGCTTCAACATCAGGTCATTCGGCAGACCCATTTGTGGGCTCAGCGCACGTTCGATATCAGATACAGGCATAATCTCTTTCCTCCTCGTTCCTTATTTTTCATCATAACCATAACGTGCTAGGTCGAAATGTGCAAATAATAAATACATTAGTTTTCATGTGTTTACAAAATGAACACAAGGGTTTAATTCAGAATGCACGAAGGCCTTCGCAGTGGCCTTTCTAAAGGCTTCACAAGCCTCCGCTAAGCAACGGTAAATGCGCTGTGCTTAGAATCTCATTTTTGCCTCATCGTTTATTTGATGCTTAAATTCCGCGGTATTTTCACAACCAGTCGCGCTTTCAATAACATTTTTGTGATTTCACTATTGTTTGGTGGGAAACAAAACGCTCGGCGTTTGCGCCGAGCGTTGAATTAGTCGATGACGGTGAATTCCTTTGGCGTGTGGGTGAATGGCTCGCAACCGGTTTCGGTGACGTGCACGCAGTCTTCAATGCGGACCCCGGCCACGCCTGGCACATAGATGCCGGGCTCAATGGAAAAGCACATGCCAGGCTTCAGCTCCATCTGGTTGCCAGCCATGATGGACGGATACTCGTGCGTTGACATGCCGATGCCGTGGCCAAGGCGGTGGTTGAAGTACTCACCATAGCCTGCCTTGTCAATGATGTCACGGGCAATCTTATCGAGCGCTGCTGCCCGCATGCCTGGCCGGACTGCGGACTGCGCCGCGAGCTGGGCCTCGAGGCAAACCTTGTGCAGCTCCTTGGCTTGTTCGGAGACGCTTGGCCAAACGCGACGGTGCGGGTGGCGTCACTCATGTAGCCATGATTGTCGGTACCGAGGTCAAACAGCAC
>NZ_BBAJ01000055.1 GCF_001311195.1 Lacticaseibacillus camelliae DSM 22697 = JCM 13995 | reverse complement strand
ATGGTATTTCGCTTTGGCTTCCGTTCACTCATTGGCTCCTCCTTCCGCATTGATCGCATAAAAAAACAACCCTCACGAGTTGGAAGAAGACCCTATACTTGGCCGCAAGCAAACAAACGCACCACCCGAAAAGACTTCCCCCAAAGACTTTCATAGAAAATATTATAGAATAATGGGGTATTGTTTTCAATCATAAATAATAGTGAATATGTTTATAGAATATTGTTATCAAGCGAATCAACTCTCAAACCACTCTTTTTCACCTTGTACACGTGTCCCGGACCGCAACTCATGTCGTCCGAATCGTCACCAAGCGTAGGCTAAAGCTAACTATAAAGTCATGGCCCCCCTCATGAAGAGGTTCGTTCAATCCAATTATTTTTACATGATTTCGCAGGCCGTGGCTGACAACCCATCCTTCGGCTTGCGGTCTCTATAGGCGGCGTCGACTTAAGGAAAATACACGAGGGCATTCACGAGTGATTGGTTTATTCCGCTCGCATCCGCGCCAATCGGACGTTAAAGAGCAATGCTGGAAGCTGAAAATCAATCCTGCCGGCAGCGAGGCAATCAGCTAAATTGTTGCCTAATCATCACCATTCGGTTTGTCTTAATTACTATGAATTTATTTCCTAATAGTTAGCCCCTGGTCTCCCCCACAAGTCTCTTTAAGCATCCGCCCAGGTCTGTGAATCGTTTTAAAGAAAGCATAATTGGTTCTATAAAAACGCTTTACCGCTATTATCCGTCTTTTGTGCCTTGAATCGGGCACCCGATATGGCTTGGGCCGTACCATCTCCTCTCCAGCCCCGGCCATTAAGCCCGCTTCCTTGACGGGTCACTGAAAGCTGGTCTACGAGTCCCCCCTCTGCCGGAAAGATTGGCGTAGACCGTTCTTGACAGCGGTGTCAAAGATGACTACACTGATAAACTGTTGGCGCGAGGTGATTGCTTCGGCAAGCCGCACCGCCACTCATCAGAAAACGTCAGATAAGGTGTTATCGAGCAATCGAGCATGACTTATCCACACCAGGTGTCTTTGGTATGGGTGAGTCTTTTTTTTCATCTAAAGGAGGGACCGCTGGTGATTTTCAAACGCGTGTTGAACAACAATACCGCCATTGCCACCAACCACGACGGGCTCGCCGTGCTGGTCATGGGGTCGGGCCTCGGCTTTGGTCGCAAGCCCGGCGAGGAAGTGCCGCTGGCCAAGGTCGAAAAGACATTCCTGCTCAAGGACAAAGACGCCCTCAGCAAGTTCACCGACCTGGTCATCGACGTCCCCATGAGCATCATCGATGCCGCCGAGCGGATCATCAACTTCGCCAAGATCAAGCTGGGCCGAAAGCTCAACGACATCATTTACGTGAACTTGACCGATCACCTCGACATGGCCGTCAAGCGCGCCCGGCAGGGAGTCTTCCTGACCAACGCGTTGAAGTGGGACATCGCCCGGTTCTACCCGGACGAGTTCGCCGTTGGGCAAAAAGCCGTTGAGGTCGTCAACCAGGCGGAACACGTCAACTTAGGCGAAGACGAAGACGCGTTTGTCGCGATCCACTTCGTCAACGCGGAAAGCGAAGGCGGCGTCGAACAGGACCTCGCGTACGAGACGACCAAAATCGTCAAGGCGTGCGAAGGCATCGTGAAGGACTATTTTCACACCGAGTTCGACGAGCAGTCGCTGAACTACTACCGCTTCATCACCCACCTGAAGTTCTTCGCCCAGCGCGTGCTGCAAGGCAAGCACTACGACGAAGAAGACGGCGACATGCTGGCGACGATCAAGCGCGCTACCCGCGGCCTTACGCGTGCACTAAGCAAATCGAGGCGTACATCGCCAAGACGTACCATTTTCAAATCACCAGTTCTGAACTGCTTTTCCTGACCGTGCACATCAGCCGGTTGGTCAAAAACCTATAATCCGCGTTTTCTGGGGTGTTATCACATTGTGAGCATGACCCAGTTCACCATTGCAATGGCGAGCTGGGTCTTTTTTTACCGAAATTATTCAAGGAGATGTCAGTATGAGTGTTCAAGATTCTGCCAAGCAGATTTACGAAGGCGTTGGCGGCGAGGGCAACATTAACTACCTCACGCACTGCGTCACCCGGCTGCGTTTTCGCCTCAAGGACGAAAGCAAGGTCGACGATGCCAAAATGAAACAGATCCCCGGTGTCATGGGGATCAACCACCAAAACGGCCAGTACCAAGTGATCATCGGCAATGCCGTGTCTGATTACTACGCCGCCGTCGTTAAGTTGGGCAACTTCCCTACGGACGAAAACAGCGACGCCAGTGCCACGGCGACTGCCGCACCGGCCGAGAAGTCCGGCAACTTGTTCGACCGCTTCACCAACTTTATTTCGTCCTGCATGTCGCCTTTGATCCCTGCGCTGATCGGCGGCGGCATGATCAAGGTCGTCCTGATTCTCTTGACGACCCTGCACTGGATGAGTGCCACCGGTCAGACCTACACGATCCTCAGCGTCTTCGGCGACGCGCCGTTCTACTTCCTGCCGATTGAACTGGCGATCACCGCTTCCAAGTACTTCAAGGTCAACCAGATGATGGCCGTCATCGCTGGCGCCATCCTGATTCACCCGAACTTCATCAAGTTGGTCAATCTGGGCAAGCTGTTCATTTGATGGGTCTGCCGGTCACATTGGCCAGCTACTCCAGCTCGGTCATTCCGATCCTGCTGATCGTCTGGTTCATGAAGTACCTTGAGATGTTCCTGGAAAAGTATCTGCCAGCCAGCCTCAAGAGTATTTTGAAACCGCTGCTTGAGATCTTCATTGTCGGCGTGATCGGGCTGGTCGTCATCGGCCAATCAGCACCTGGGCCGGCGATCTCCTTTCCTGGATCGTGCTCTTCATCAACAAGCACGCGTCCTGGCTCGCCATGCCACTGATGGCCGCCTTCATGCCGCTGATCGTCATGACCGGGATGCACTGGGCCTTTGCACCCATTTTCCTGGCTGCCTCGGTCGCAACGCCTGATAGCCTGATTCTGCCTGCCATGTTGCCGCCAACCTGGCCCAAGGCGCGGCCAGTCTGGCTGTTGCCATCAAGACCAAGAACAAGAACACCCGTCAGGTCGCCTCTGCCGCTTCCATTTCCGCGTTTCTGGCCGGCGTCACCGAGCCCGCTTTGTACGGGGTTTCGCTCAAGTATAAGAAGCCGCTGTACGCCGTCATGATTTCCGGCGCCGTTTCCGGCCTGTACATGGGCATTGTGCACCTGAAGTCCTTCGCGTTTGCGATTCCTTCCCTGCTGTCTCTGCCGCAGTTCGTCAACGCCAAGTATTTCAGCAACATTATCAACGCCGTCTTTGTCGCCGTCATTTCCATTGTCCTGACCTTTATCCTGACCATGGTCTTCGGCTTCAAAGACGACCCAGACCCATCTGCGAGCAAGACGGTGGCACCAGCAGCCGCCGGTGCTAGCGCCAGCGCAACGGCCACGGTTGAGCAAACCAGCTCGACGGTTGCCAGCGGTGCCAAAACCACCAAAAAGGTCTTCAGCCCCGTCAAGGGTGAACTGATCACCATGGAAAGTGTCAATGATGCGACCTTCGCCCAGAAAATGCTCGGCGATGGCGCCGCAGTTATTCCCGAAGACAACCACTTCTACGCGCCATTTGACGGCGTGATCGAAACCGTCTTTCCGACTAAGCACGCCATTGGCCTGAAGAGTGATACCGGGATCGAAGTCCTGATCCACATTGGCCTAGATACCGTTGAGCTCAAGGGTAAGTATTACACCGCGCATGTTGAAGCCAACCAGCGCGTGAAGAAAGGCGACCTGCTGATGGATGCCGACCTCGACGCCATTAAGAAGGCCGGCTACGACACGACCACCCCGGTCGTGGTCACCAACACCAAGGACTTCGTGGAAATCCAGCCGAGTGACAAGACCCAGGTCACCAATGACGATCCACTGTTCTACGTGGTTTAAGCGAAAGGAGCGACTCGCATGTCAGCTTTTCCTAAAAATTTCCTGTGGGGCGGCGCCACTGCCGCCAACCAGCTGGAAGGCGCGTACAATGGCGATGGCAAGGGCTTGTCCATTGCCGACGCCTTGCCCGGCGGTCCGGACCGCTTTAAAATCGCCAACCAGCCGGACTTCGACTGGTCGATCGACGAGACCAAGTACCGGTACCCGAACCATTCTGGCATCGACTTTTACCATCACTACCAAGGCGACATCAAGCTATTCGCCGAAATGGGCTTTAAGTGCTACCGCTTCTCGGTGGCCTGGAGCCGCATCTTCCCTAACGGCGACGATACACGCCCTAACGAGGCCGGCCTTAAGTTTTACGACCGCGTGATCGACGAGTGCCTCAAGTACAACATTAAGCCCGTCATCACCATCAGCCACTACGAAATGCCGCTGAATCTGGTCACCAAGTACGGCGGCTGGAAGAACCGCCAGCTGATCGACTTTTACGAAACCTACGCGCGGGTGATCCTGAACCGCTACGCTGCCCGCGTGAAGTACTGGATGACGTTCAACGAGATCAACTCGGCGCTGCACTTCCCGGTCATGGGCCAGGGCCTGGTCAAAAGTAACGGTGCCGACAAGATGCAAAACATCTACCAAGCTTGGCACAACCAGTTCGTCGCCGGCGCTCGGGCGGTCAAAATTGCGCACAGCCTGCGTCCCGACCTGCAAATCGGCTGCATGCTCCTGTACGCGACGACTTACGCCTATGATGCCAACCCGGAGAACCAACTCGCAGCGCTGAAGGAGAATCAGGCGTTCAACCACTTCTGCGGCGACGTGCAGGTGCGTGGCACCTACCCGGCTTACACCGAGTCCGTGATGAACCGCTACGGCTTCAGCTTCAAGGACCTTGACGTCACCGCCGAGGACCTCGCCACCCTCAAGCTAACCCGGTCGACTACATCGGTTTTTCCTACTACATGTCAACGGCGGTCAACGTCACTGACAAGTCTCTGGAAACCGCCAATGGCAACCTGGTCGGCGGCGTCCGCAACCCGTTCCTGAAGCGTCGGACTGGGGCTGGCAGATCGATCCAACCGGCCTGCGCATCGCGCTGAACGAGCTGTCGGACCGCTACCAAAAGCCCGTCTTCGTGGTTGAAAACGGCTTGGGGGCCAAGGACGTGCCGGACGCCAACCACTTTGTGCAAGACGACTACCGCATCAACTACCTGCGCGCGCACATCCAGGCGATCCAAGGCGCCTTGGCAGACGGCGTCGACGTCATGGGCTACACGCCATGGGGCTGCATCGATTTGGTCTCCGCCTCGACCGGCCAGATGAGCAAGCGTTACGGATTCATCTACGTCGACCTTGATGATCAGGGTAACGGCTCAGGCAAACGCTACAAGAAGGCGTCGTTCGGTTGGTACAAGCAGGTCATCGCCTCAAATGGTGAGCGCCTGTAATCATTCAGTTCCCCTATTTAAATCGAAAACGAACCCATCCAGTCAGCAAATTAACTGGATGGGTTTTGTCGACCGAATTGATGATCACAAGGCGCCATCGTTGGTTCGGCTGAGTATATTTCCCGGGAAAAGCAATCGACCAGCTGTTTTCTTGCCACAATAAAAGCGCCTCAATGAAGTGAGACGCTCAGCTTGTCTATTATCAGTGTCAGGCTTCCAGTACCTTCTGCAGGAAGCTCTGCAGCCGCTCGTTCTTGGGGTGCTCAAAGACCTGATCCGGCGTGCCGGATTCCTGGATCTCGCCGCCTTCAAAGAAGACGACCCGGTCGGCAACTTCCTTGGCGAACCCCATTTCGTGGGTCACGACGACCATGGTCATGCCCTGCTTGGCCAGCTTGCGCATGACGCCCAGCACGTCACCGACCATTTCGGGATCAAGGGCCGAAGTCGGCTCGTCAAACAGCATCATATCCGGATGCATGGTCAAAGCTCGCGCAATGGCGACCCGTTGCTTTTGGCCGCCGGACAGGGTGCTGGGCATGGCATCGACTTGTCAGCCAGCCCGACGCTGTCGAGCATGCGGCGGCCCTCCTTGTCAGCCTCGTCCTTGGTCATCATGCCGAGCTCGGTCGGCGCCAGCGTCACGTTTCCTAACACGGACATGTTGGGGAACAGGTTAAAATGCTGGAACACCATCCCGATCTTGGCACGGACCTTGTCGATGTCGACATGTGGTTTCGCAATATCGGTCCCATCGATCAGGATCTCACCTGAGGTCGTGGTTTCCAAGCCGTTCATCATGCGCAGCACGGTCGATTTGCCGGCACCAGACGGGCCAATCATGGCAACGACCTCGCCGTCTTCGACCTTCAGGTTAACACCGCGCACCACGGTGTTGGTGCCGTATTTTTTGACAACATTCTTCATTTCGATCCGTGTGGTCATGCGTGGACCCTCCTTTGCACCCAATTCGACAGCCACGTCAGCAGGGTGATGATGATCAGGTAAATCAGCGCCACCATCGTCCAGATCTTAAAGCCCTCCATGTTGCGGGCGATGATGATTTTCCCAGTCTGGGTCAGCTCCATCAGACCCAGGATCGACAGAATCGAGGTGTCCTTCAGGGTAATGATGAACTGGTTAATGAAGCTTGGCACCATGATCCGCAGGCCTTGCGGCAAAATGACGCGCCGCATCGCCTTGCCCCACGGCAAGCCCAGACTGCGGGCAGCTTCCATTTGGCCGACGTCGACCGAATTGATCCCGCCTTTGACAAAGGCAGCGGTGTACGCACCTTCGTTCAGCGTCAGCGTGACGATTCCGGCGACGAACGCGGGGATCTTGGTCCCGATCACCATTGGCACACCGGTGTAAATGAACAGCGCCAGCACCATCAGCGGCAGGCCGCGGAAAATGTAGATGAAGGTCGTCGCAGTCCCCTGCGCGATTTTGTTCGGCACCACGCCCAGCAGGCCAATCAGGACGCCGACAATCGTGGCACATAAAATGCCCACAACGGTCAGCTGAATCGTCTCGCCGAGGCCGCTCATCAGCGTGCCCCAGTTCGACTTCAGTAGGCCCATGAAGGTGCTGCTGGTGTCGTTGGTTTCCTTGGCCTTTTTATCCGTGTCGGCCTGGGACCCATTGCGAGGTATTTTTCGACGATCTTCGTGTACTCGCCAGACTTGCGCACCTTTTTCAGGCCGGCGTTGATCTTCTTGACCAGCTCCGGGTTGGACTTGCTGACCGCGATGCCGTAGTCGTTAGCCATCGCCATTTTCATGTTGCCTAGCTTCAGGCCGAGGCCAGTGGCGATCGCGTACTGCATGACCGGCTTATCCTCGAAGCAGGCCGCGGAGTTCCCTGAGATGACGTCCTGGTACACGTTATTCGAGTCGTCAAACGTCACCGTCTTGAACCCGTACTTCTTTTTGCTACTGTTGGCGTAGTCCGCCGAGGCGGTCCCGGTTTTAACCGCGACCCGCTTGCCACGCAGCTGTGACAGCTTGGTGATGTGACCCTTCTTGGCAACCGCCATCACGACCCCGGATTGATAGTAGGGATCAGAAAAGGCAAACACCTTTTTCCGCTCGGGGGTAATGCTCATCCCCGCCATGACACCGTCGACCTGGTTGGCCTGAAGCTCCTGAACCGCACCGTTGAACGAGGTCGCCTTCAGCTGGACCTTAAAGCCCTCGGCCTTCGCGATGGCGCGGATCAGGTCAATGTCGATGCCGACGCGCTTGTTGTTCTTATCGGCGAATTCGAAGGGTGGGAACGTCGTATCCATGGCGATCGTATACGTCTTCTCGGCCGCTTGCACCCGTTCGGGTTTGGCCACCTGCCCGGAAAAAAATGCCAAGGCCCAGGGCCACAACCAGTCCGATGATTCCCCAATGACGTCTCACACCAAATCGCCTCTTTCTGAACTTAATAGTTATAGGTTACAGAAAACCCGAACGAGTGTCGACCGATTATGTCAGATAACCTGACATCGGTTCAGAAATATCTGACACTTCTCATCAAATGCCAGTGTTTGGCACGTCATTAGAATGAAAAAAACGCCTCGAGCATGCTCGAGACGTCTCGTTTTTTTCCCTAAGCTAACATGGTCCGCTTGCTGCGGTGATACAACCCGTAGCCGATGACGCAAGTAATGAGGTCCGCGGCCGCCTGGGCCCAGACGATGCCGTCAAAACCCAGCCACTGCGGCAGCAGCCACAGCGCGACCGCGAACACGACCCCTTGCCGGGAAACCGCCATGATCAGCGCACTCAGCCCCTGGCCCACCGACTGAAACACGGTAGTGAAAACCAGAATGGCGCCGATAAACGGCGTGGTGATCAAGAGTGCGCGCATCATCAAACTGCCCATGCTGACGATCGCCGGCCGGTTCATAAACAGCGCCACCAGCGGTTTGGCCAGCAGCATCAGCACCGCCGCCGCGACCAGCGCATAGCCGATTTCCACGATAAAATCGAACCGCAAGATCGCCGCCAGTCGTTTGTGCGCCTTGGCGCCGAAGTTATAGCCAATCAGCGGCTGGGCCCCAAAGGCAAAACCGACCATGATCAGCATGACAATCATGTAGACTTTTTGCGCGATGCCCATGGCGGCCACGGCGCTTGCGCCGTAAGCGGACAGGCGCTGATTTAGCAGCATCGTCCCCAGGCTCTGCATGAAATTAGTCAGGCTGGCGGGAATACCAATGGCGAGGATCGACCCCACGGCCGCCCGGCTGGCCTTCGCGACCTTAGGGGCAATGCTCAGGTACTGGGCCTTGGTCTGCGTGAACCACAGCAGCAGCCCTGTGTTCAGCGCGTAACCCAGGACGTTCGCCAACCCGACGCCACTAGCACCCCAGTGCAAGCCGAACAGAAAAATCGGATCCAGCACGATGGTCAGCGCCGTGCCCGCCAGTGTGGCGATCATCGACTGCTTGGCCAGGCCTTCCGTGCGTATGATGTTCCCCGGCACCAGCGACACGATGATAAACACCGCCCCGATTGCCAGCATGGAGTAAAACGCCCCAGCGTACTGCCGCGTCGCCGCAGTGGCCCCCAGCATTGTCAGGATCGGCTGCTTGAACACCAGCAGCAGCACCGTAATGACTAGCGACAGCGCCACCGCCGCGTACAGGCAAAAGCTCGACAGCGCCCGCACCTGCGCGCGCTTGCCGTTGCCCAGCAGCCGCGACAACAGCGCGGAGCCGCCGAGGCCAAAAATATCACCGACCGCCAGCATAAACGAGAACAGGGGCGCCCCCAGCGTGACCCCTGCGACCAGATCAGCATTCCCTGTTTGAGCCACAAAAAAAGTGTCGACCAAGTTGTAAACCATGCTGGCGACCATTCCTAAGACAACCGGCAACGCCAAGTGCATGTATGCTTTGGGCACCGGCGCATGGGCAAATAAATCATCCATGTTTTCCCTCCAAATCGCGCAGTTGTCCGCGCGAAAGTCGCTGATGCCGGTCGCTCGCCCTTAGACTTGCCTAATCAACGCTGCTTCTATCTTAGCATCAACGTGGTCGCGCCACCAAAAGCTTGGTCAAGCGGGAGGTCACAAAGTGATCGAAAATGGCAATATAAAAACCGCCAGCACTGGGCCGACGATTTCACGATTAATCCTTATTCACAATGTTTCCCACCGAGGACTTGGAGATCTTCAGCAGGCTGGCAATTTTCCGGTAGGACATCCCCTGCTGCCACAAGGTGATGACCTGCTTCTGCACGGAAATCGGCACCCCGCGATGCGAGGCCTTGTTGGCCTCCTGGGCAAGTGGGGTCATTTTGATCTCGCAAGCGGTCCCTTCTGCCTGATTGGCCACGCGCTGAGCTTCCACCGCGCTGTAGGTGATCCAAGTCTTCTTGAGGTCCTTGGTCCAGCCGGGCAAAAGCAGCAGGTCATCGTCCTCGAGGAATTCGCCGTACTCGTTGACAACGGTGTACCGCTTCAATTCAACTGTTGCCATGCGCATCCCTCCCGTTTACTTATGTGTCCATTGTAGCGCATTCAGGCAAGGGGTTCACCAACCGACCGGAGTAAACTTCGGCCTGATTTTAAATTGACGCCTAAAATTTTCCCAGGCTAGATGCATTGGCCACAACCGAATGTGCAGATATACAAATTTGCTTATCAGCACCGCCGCCGTGCATTAGGCTAAAGGTCAAGTTAGCCGCGGCGTTATACTAAAGGGTAACCGGAAGGGAGGGGGCAACCATGAGCACACCAACAGACACTGGGCACCGGCTCGGCAAGTTCTTTCGCGACCGCAGAACCGGGCGCGGCCTGACGCTTGAAGAGGTCACCGGTGCCGGCTCCAGTGCCACCCTGTCACGCTTTGAGCGAGGCGAGATCGACATTAGCGCCGACAAGGCCATTCGCGTTCTTCAGCAAATCGGAAGCGGCTACTTCGACTTCATGGATTTCTACAACAGCGATACCGCTAATTTTCCCTTGGAACTCCAGGAAATCATCCAACTCAACGACACCGGCCAGTTAAAAAAAACCGGGTGCAGAGTTACCTAGACGCTCATCCCAAGCCCACTGCGATGACGCGGTTGGCCCACATCCTGCTCGAAGCGGGCACCCACTGGCCTGATCCGAATTATCACCTCAGCGCGGCCGCCGAGCAGGAAGTCGCCGACCGCCTGGCAGTGCCCGAAACCTTCAACTTTCTGGGCCTCGAGCTCCTGAAGGCGGTCATCGGCCCCGCCAGCCCTGAGCTGCTTGACCTGCTTTGGCAGCGAACCAAACGGGTCAGTGGCGAATGGCACGAGATGGAGGTACTGATGCTTTGGCTTGGGGCGCTGATGCACCGCGATCAGCCAATGATTGCCGCCATGCAGACAGAGCTTCGGCCTTATTTCACACATCTGCAAAGTTACGCCTCGGCCCAGGAGTTTGCGCCCAACTGGCAGTACGGGGTGGCGGTTGCACGCTGGATCAAGGAGCCCACTTTGGCAAACGCCGACCAGGTAGAAAAATTGATCAGTACCTTATACGCCATGGGGATCGAAACAGACGCCCAGTGGTTCACGATGATGTTTGCACGCACCAAGGCTAGCCAAGTCCAGCACAACCCCGCGCTGGTGGACCATCCGCTCACCTACACTGTAGCTGCCACGCCTGGTGACGTTATCCGCTTTCGGCGTCAGGAAATGGGCATGCGGCAAAAAGATCTGGCTGCGATCGTCAGCCCGGCTGCCTTGCACCGGTTTGAAACTGGGCAAACCCAGTTGTCCTTCGGCAACCTCATGCGGCTGTGCGGTACGCTAGCGCTGCTGCCCTCACAAATCCTAGAACGAGTCACCCCACCGGCCGGGCCCAAACCGTTATCCTTAAACGAGGCCTTCAGGCGGATCCAGTACCGACCCTTAGCGGCAAAAACGGACCCGCAGCAGGTGATCACCACTTTCGCCACCCAGCTGCCAGGCATCCCCTCACGCATCCTGGATCAGGAACTGTTCATCCTCAAGGTCGCGGCGAATCAACCAGACGATGCCGCGGGCAAAATGCGGCAGATGGCGGCACAGAGTTTTAATCAGCTCATGCAGGTCAATCACTGGGAGGCCATGGAAATGTACTCGGTCCAGGCACTAGTCAACTGGCTGGACCCGGCGCAGCTTGCGCTAGTCTTCAACAAGGGTTGGCGCCTGATGAAGCTCCACCCCGAGCTGATCGGTGGCGTTCACTACTGCATCGGCTTTTGCCAGGCGGTGCGTCGCGTCGTGACCGAGTTTCCGAGTCAGGCTGAGGAGTTTATCGCCCAGTTCACCTGGCTCGAAGACGACCCGAAGCGCGAGCTTCTGATCGCGACCCCGTACGGGTGGCAGATGTTAGGGGCTTGCCTGTTCGCCGCCTACTCCCTCGCACCGTCGGCCAAACGGCGAGCCAAGTGCGAGCAGTTTGTGCACCGCGCGCTGCGCGTAGGCCAGGGCAATATCGTCACCACCTTGGGCCACGATTGGCACGCGCTACTGCCGGAAGGCTTCCTGCCCAGGCTGATCCAGAGTTATCAACGTAGTTCGTGCGTCGGGCAGGCATCTAGGGCATTATGAACAACAAGCGGTCTTCCGGGGAGGGAAGGCCGCTTATTTTGGTCTGATCATTTTGTAAAAGGCTTAGTCGGTAAACTTCACCGCGGTGCCATACGCGACCACGGACTGCATGTCCTGGGCGATCGAACCGGAGTCAAACCGCATCATGACCACGGCATCGGCGCCTTGCGCGGCCGCCTCGTCCCGCAGCCGGTCAACGGCGGTTTGGCGCGACGTTGACAGCATTTTCGTGTATCCCTTAATCTCGCCGCCGACCAGGCTCTTGAGCCCGGCGCCGAGGTCGGACACCATGTTGCGCGACTGCGTGGTGACGCCGAAGACCTCGCCGATGATCTCGTACTCGTGGTTCGGAATGTGTTCGGTAGTGGTAACAATCATTTCAGCCATCAGATTCTCCTTTTCCCGCCTAGATGCTGCGCTTGCGGAAGCTCAGGTAGGCGATAAACCCAAAAATCACAGTGTAAACCAAGGTGCCGGCGATCATGGTTTCCGTGCTCATGTAGGTTGAGTGCGCCATGCTTGGATTAAGGATCTGCGCCCCGACCAGCAGGAATGTGAACGGGTTCCACTTCACCCAGTGCCAGTGGCCAATCGCCACCAGCAGAAGCGTTGCGGCAAGCGTGATCAGGAAGTACCCAACCAAGCCGGTCGCGATCGCCGCGGCATTGCTTTTAAACAGGGTGGACAGCAGCAGCACGACCGACAGCAACAACAGGTCAACGAGTAAATCCCCGCCGACGCGCTTGAAGTAAGTCTGCAAGGCGGTCGTGCCACCAATCTTGGCCATCCAGTCGTAACCAGGATGCAAGATCAGGGTCAGGATGAAGGTCATCGCGCAGGCCACCGCCTGCAAAAACGCCAGCTGCAAAAGCACCGTGATGATCTTCGCCACAAACACCTGGCTGCGATAATACTGCCGGTACAGCAGCTGCTTCATCGTGCCGTACTGGTACTCCATTGAAACAATCGAAGCCGTGGACGCAATGGCGATGAAAATCACGATTTCCCCCATGATATAATCCTCAGAAGCCAGCGCGCCAGCTGGGAACCATGTCGGTTGCATTTTGCCTAAGATGCCAAAACCAATCTGGCCCAGCATCATGATCAGCGTGGCAATCAGCCAGCCGCGCTTGTGGCACTGTTTGTACACTTCTTGTTTAATCAGTGTCCCCATGACTAAGCCTCCCCGCCATCTGTGTGCATCATGTCCAAAAAGGCCCCTTCAAGGTCGTGCGCCTGCTGCGTAATCGAGACGATCGCCACGCCGCCTTGCACCAGCGCATAAAGCGCATGGTTGAGGTCGCCGGCCTTGGCCTGGGTCAAGATAATCGCACTGCCCGCGGTTTCAAACGGGTGGTTCGCCATCGCCATGGCCGCCTTGGCCTGGTCGAGGTTGCTGACCTCAATGGTGTAGCCGACGCCGCCTTGCTGCTCCAGCGCGTCCATCGTTGAGTGCTTGATGATGTGGCCGTGATTCAGGATCAACACGTCATCGGCAAGCTTTTCCAGCTCGGACAAAATGTGACTGGAGATCAGGATACTGGTGCCGCGCGCAGCCAAGTTGCGCAGAAGGTCCCGCAGATCCTTGACCGCCTGCGGATCCAGCCCGTTCATCGGCTCGTCGAGAATCACGAGCTTCGGGTCATTGACCAGCGCCTGCGCAATGCCCAACTTTTGCTTCATGCCCAGGCTGTAACTTTTGGCCGGCAAGTCGATGTACTTGCCCATCCCCATGGCGGCGATGATGGTTTCCACATTTTTGGCCTTGCCGTGCTGATTGGCAAAAAGCGCCAGCTGCTGGCGGCCGGTCATGAACGGGTAAATGCCCGGGTACTCGATCAAGGCGCCGACGTTGCGCAGCGCTTGGTGCGAGGTAATGGACACCGGCTGGCCCTTAATGTCGACCCCGCCGCCGTTCACCGGGATCAGCCCCAAAATGGCCTTCATGATCGTGCTTTTCCCTGCGCCGTTCGGGCCGACAAGCGCGACGATGTGGCCTTCTTCAACGAAAAAGTCCACCCCGTGCAGCACCTGTTTTTTTGCCAAATGACTTGTCGAGATGATCAACTGTCAGAATCGTTCCCATACCTTACTCCTCCCGCGCGCCTGCGCGCCGTCTATGCGTAGGATACACCCGCGCCGCCAGAAAAAGAACGATTACGCCCATAACAATTTTGTTAGCTGACCGCCGCTACTCGCGCGGCCGGGTGAGCATCGTCCTTAGATCCGGCCAGCAGGCGGTCAAAAACCACGCCACGACCAACAGCATCGGCAGAAAATGAATGAGGACCCACAACGCGTTTTGCGCCGGGCCCGTGCGCCGGATCGGCAGCTTCGCCAGGACGACCCCGGTGATCTGCGTGCGGTCGATCGGACCAAACCAGCGTGAATCGGCGGAGTTTGGCCGGTTATCCCCCATCACGAAGTATTCCCCACCGCGCAGGTACGACGAGCGCTGATAACTGGGATCGGTGAACGGCTGGCCGCCATCCGGTCGCCCGTCGTACTGGTACTTGGCGTTGTCCATCGGGTGCTTGACGTACGGCTCCTTCAGCGGCCGTGAGTTGCGGTACACCTTAGTCTGATTGATGCCGATCAAGTCTCCCGGCATGCCGATCACCCGCTTGACCAGCTGCCGGCGCGGCGGCAAGTAAGGTACTTTGTCAGCGTTGGCAAACGTCACGATGTCGCTTTGCTTGGGTTTTAACCCAGTGTGCCGCAGCAGCCGGTAATTGGCGACCAGCAGCCACTGACCGGACTTCAACGTCGGCGCCATCGACTGCCCGCGCACGGACTCCAGTGGTGTGAGCACACTAAATAAGGTGGCCACGATCATCAAGACAAATAACACCCGCGAAACGGCTTTTCTGGTCATGTGCCCACCTCCTAGTCCTTTTGGTTATACCATGCTGAAGGCGGTCTTGTCCGGTCGGTGACTTCTTTTGCCGCAGCCTTGGCAAAAAAATAACCAGCAGC
>NZ_BBAJ01000054.1 GCF_001311195.1 Lacticaseibacillus camelliae DSM 22697 = JCM 13995 | reverse complement strand
AAAATTGAGGTCGCTAAAAAAAATTCTGCACCCAGCGTCAGAAAAAAAACCCAGAAGCAGCTGCTTGTAAAGGGATAAGTGTCGATTGTGAATATTAAACTGCCACCACAGAAGCCAAATAATCGCAATTACTGGCGGCACAAAATTCACGAATGCGGCTGGCCAACCATACGTTTGTGCAAACAAAGCGGTTGGTGCTAACAGCAAGAGGGCAAGAATGATGCCATAGAGATCATTGGCTTTAACAGTACTAACGGCACCTGCCAACCTAACGCAGGCATTAATTAACAGGGTCATGATTCCGCTCATGAAAGCAGCTTTGAAAAGCACACTTCGCGTAATCGCCAGGGAAATCAAATCACCGAAGTATCGCCCATTATAGCCTTGGAAGAAGTTTCTAAAAGCGGACAAGCGCGTTTGGGTACCCCATGCCCATTCATCATGACTGTAAGGGACCATTGCAAAAAGTACAAAAAAAACAAGAAACAGCCCTCCATACAGAACATAAGGATTGTTAGTTATCTTTTTTTTGATCATGCGTATGCTTCTCCTCAATGAAATATAGTGGTCGATTCTTCGACTCCATAAAGACCCGGGCTAAGTATTCACCTAGAATACCATTAGAAATCAAGATGCACCCACCTAAGAACAAAACCAGGATCACTATTGTTGGGAACCCTGACTGTGTAGGCCCTGTGATAAGCGTTTTGATGAATACATAGATCATATAAATAAATGCGAACGCCGAAACAATAAATCCGAGAAAGGTGGAAATTCTCAATGGAGCAGTGGTGTACGAAGTGATTCCCTCTAGGGCCAAGTTGACCAAGCTACGAAAACTCCACTTAGATTTGCCATGAAGTCTGGGCGCCGCATCAAATTCAATTGCCACCTTTTTAAACCCGACAACATTGTAAAGTCCCTTGGTATAGCGCTGAGACTCTCGGAGAGAACGCAGAGCAACCACTACTTTCTTGTCTAATAGTCGAAAATCACCAGCATCTGGGGTCACCGGAGTTTTTGAAATCTTGCCGAGAAGCTTATAAAACCACTGAGAGGTTTTGATTTTAAACCAGCCTTCCCCCTCGCGTTTATTTCGCTTCGCGTAGACATCGTCATAGCCCAGCCGCCAAAGCTTAACCATGTCATTGACTAACACGGGCGGATGCTGTAAATCTGCATCCATGATGATTAGCGCATCGTGGTGAAAATAGTCGAAGGCGACAACCATCGCCGTCTCTTTCCCGTAGTTTCGCGATAATGAAATATAGGAGACATCATCGTGTGCATCCGAAAGCTTCTTAAAAACGTCAACAGTATGGTCCTTACTGCCATCATCAATAAACAAAATCTCGTGCTCCAGCCCTAGCTCTTTAAAATTGATATCAGAGATAATACGCTGGTAAATTGACTCAATATTTTCTTCTTCATTGAAGCAAGGAATTGCAATCAGTAATTTCTGCATAATGACTCACCCATTTCTGAATTATGAAGCTTTCTTCGGGTCTACTACTAAGCAAGTATGTCGTTAATTTGGCCATGCCTTAAATGGGACAAACACCAGATGATATTTGTGCTGACTAAGTCGTGCATTCTTTAACATCATTGGATATCCCCAGCCCCAGTCGGTATTCGGAGTAGTATTCCAATTGTACTGATCAAACGGTAGTCGTTGCAGGACTAGCTCTGTTTTACCCTGCCGCGCTTGAGCACGCATTTGTACTACTCGCTCATTATTATAATAGCCATTGGCTGTCATCATTAATAGCATTAACAGCAAACTAATACCTCCAAGCAAAAAGCTACCGTGGACAATCACAGCTGAAGTTCTCGGTTGCGGTTCAAGAACCGCTCTCAAGACATCAAGCGATGCAATCAAAAGAAAAGCAACACTACCAAATGCGCAACGTGGGCCATAAGGAGTGATGATTGCAAAAGGCGCGGACAGTACCAACGCCGAACCAATGTAAAACCACATCCGCGTGCGAAGCTGAGGACTTTGAACGTACAGAGCAGTAGCAAGTATGACACCGACAACGAACAAAATACTAGCAATCGCTAGCAAATTGTTAAAGACTCCTGAACGATTAAGATTTCCCCAATCAAACATCTGACTGCTGAAAAATGTTAAAAAGGCATACCCAAGTAATAGCGTGCTGACAAACATTTTGACAACGTTGTGCCCTATAGGAGCACGCCAGATAAGTATGAACAAACCAACCGCTAGCAGTGCAATTATCAAGCCATTCTCATGAAACACATAACGGTACATGCGTTGTGTATATGTATCCCTAATCTGTGCGATAATTCGCTGGCCCAAGGCTAAATGTCGTTGATCATTTTTACCTGCAAAAGCTGCAAGGTAACTAGGATCAGTAAACATTCGAATGGCCCCAAGAACAATTCCCACAAGAAAAGCAAGCACGGTCGACGCTTTGTTGGAATGCGCTCTTTTAAGGTATATCCACGCACAGATACCGAAGAGCAAAAGGTATAGCGTTATATGTTCCACAATCAGAGCACTTACGAAACCTAGCCCCCCAAATAGAAGCCACTGCCATTTTGATATTGATTCTGGCCGCCGTTCCCGCACCCAAATGACCATAAGCAAAACTGGAATCATTCCAAAAATATAGTTGATAAAACCGGAAAGCCAACCAAATGTTTGCGCAAATACTTCTTGCGACATGGTCATGAGCAACGCGGTCGTGAGCATAAGTTGCCAGCCTTTGACTCGTTTTGAGTTGAATCCGACCGCGGCAACCAAATACACCAAACCCACACTACCAAATCCATAAATCAAGACTCGAAGAATCGTATAGCGAGTCATTCCAACCATCAGGATATTGCTAAATAGCCGTCCATTATAGTTATAAAAATTGGTGGACATAAGGTGGAGGCCTTGTTGGCCTCCCCACATCAAATCGTCACCGCTGAACGGCAAGACCAAGCCTAATAAGCCAAATCCAATTATTAGTAAAAACAGTATCCAAGGTTGTTTTGCCTTCATTTTCATTATTGACGGGATCCTCCAAATCACTGATTAAGCCACTGCGAGCGGATTAGCAAATACAATGTCTCAAAATCAAAGTGCCAACCACGATACGCTCAGATTCTAGTCCTCGATAAGGCAAGCGTTGAACTATTTTTGAAAAATTCGTCCAGAGTCATGGATACCAGTCAGTTGTTTTTCCATCCCAACCGGTAAATAAGCCATTTTTAAAGCCACATCAATCTCGCAAAGAATCCAAGACGGCACTCCACTGCGAAATAACACGAGGAAGTTTAAAGGCCTCGTATCGTTAAGTGATTTTTCTCCGTACTCGTGTCTGAGCGAAACGTTACTGATTAGCAGATTAATGTCTTTAAGCATGGCCGACACATCGCCCACCGGCACCAAAAGTCCAGTCTGATCTGGCTCCAAAATCTCCCGTCCCCCATGGTGGGCGAAGGAAACCACTGGTAATCCGAAAGACATCGCCTCGATAATCACCATACCCAATCCCTCAGTACGGGAGGTGGAAAGAAACATGCTGCCCGCCTGATAATGCTCTGCAAGTGCATTACCATCTAGAGAGCCAATAAATTCTATATGTTCAGGCTGACGTCGGCAATCATGTTCTTAAATGTCTTCACCTGATTGGGGCGCCCCTGACCGGCAATTTGAATCTTCCAGCCTGGTGGTAGTTGTTTGGCAATCTCTACAAGATAGTCAAGCCCCTTTATATAGGTGTCAAGCCTCGTCGTAAAGATAATCTTATGTGAAGTCAGCGGCGATTGCCCATGCGACGCTAGGACAACGGGATTATAGATTACATGGGTATTGCGATTGTATTGAGAAAAAAACCTTCAGATCAAAATGAGTTAAACAAACTATTGCCGAAACTGCAGTCAAAGCGCAATGTATGCCGGCCGGTAATTCTTAGTCAGAGAGCCAAAACTATAATCAGTCGCTTCATGCATCCACGCAATTGTGTGCAATTTTGGCCGATTCTCACGCAGCGCTTTCGCAAATAACGTTACCGACCAAAAGGAGTTTAATATCACCACATCAATTTTGTATTGATCGAGATAAGCTAGAAGCCTCTTTAATTCAGGCTTTGCAAAATCCGCGGGCACAAAGCTTCGATGAAAAAGAAACTCCAGCCCTTTCCCCATCTTGTCAACCACTTCTGCTATTCCTTTATGAGGTAGCCCGAACTGGAACAACCGGTCCTCTGGCAAATCAGAATAGTTGGTCGTGTACTGGTAAGCAAAATAGTACAAATCATGCCCTTCAGCCGCTAATGCTTTGCCAATATTAGCCGCCGCAATATAAGAGCCACCATAACCAAAGCCCTGACTGACAACTGCAATACGCATTATCTTCTCCTTAACGTTTCAAAAATCGCTTTCCAACACTCAAGACATACTTAAACTCGGGAGTCTTAAAGCTAAACAGTATGTAGAGAATCATCGACAGAATAAGGGTCACGAAAGCCTTAATAATGATGCTGAGCAATCCGCCTTGTAGCGTGATAAATCTGTTTACAAGAATATCAACAATCGCTCCTGCCACAAACAGCTGTGCAATCCCCCGAAAAATCAAGACGACATACTCTCGAACAGGGCGTTGCAGGGCGTAATGATAAACGACATACCCCTCATACCATATAACAAAACCAAACGAAGAACCAATTGTTGCTAGCAGCACCCCATTGATCCCCATCTTCAGTGGAATCAGAAAAAGTAACGACAGCGCGACATTGATTGTTGCTTCAATAACCGGCTTGATCCGTTGATACCAAAACAAACCAAATGACTGAATAAATACAAAGCCCGTATTCCGATAGACTTGAATCACGTAGTTAATGACAATCAATAGCGCCGTAACCTTAGGCAGCACGTTACCCTTGCCGACCCACCAGCTAATAAACGGATCGAGTAAAACCAACAGCTCTATTCCGGTAAAAAAGGCCAGACTTTGACTGACAAAGAAGTGACGTCGAAATAAATCGTTTCTACGACTTGCATCCGCCTCCACCGCAAAATTACCGATACTTGCGGTAATTGAATTGGTGATTTGTTTACAAATATTCTGGACTGCGTTTACGATGAGCGTGTAATTTGAATAAATGCCTACCGCAATCAAACTAACAAAGGAGGAAATAAAGATATTATCTGTACCCATAACAATCTGTCCGCCAATTGTGGAGGACATGTTACCTAGAACATTTTTTCTTTATCTCATCACTAGTAGCCTTGTCCACCTTAACCGCTTTCGCATGTTGAATATACGGATAACGTCGATCAACGATCCAAGAAATACAAACGTTTCCTGCAATGGTGAAGATAATTTGAATTATCAGATAAATGACGAAGTCTGCATGGATATATAAAAAGGTAATTTGAACAATATTGGCTACTAAAAGAAATAAGAAATCATTTAATGTGACAATATAAGCCTTCTGATCCGCTGAGATCAAAGACCGCTTGTATGTAAAGAAGTAACTGACAACCGAGTTGGTCAAGAACAGCAAATAAATCAAGTAGAGGTTATCTACGTGCTGAGAACCATGGATCATCAGGTGCAGAAATGGCATGACTGCGATTCCCAGCACACCGATTGTGACCCCAATCCAGTTGTAGGCCTTGCGATAAAGTTGCATTAACGCCACGATTTGCGGGTGATCGTGCAAGGCAATCGGTTTATACAGTGAAAAGATGATTGAACTACCAACGCCAAGTTCTGATACCGAAAGCAGACTCAAAATGTTAGTGAACAATCCGTTTAAGCCTAAATATGTTTCACCCAAAAACCGAATAAAGATACTACGGGCAATGAATTGTATCAAGAGCCGCATAATGTAGATCCCGGTTGAAATACCGGAATTCATAATAGAATATTCAAGACGGCCACGTTGCTTTTTCATTACCGGTCCCTCTTTCGATTACTTGAAATAAAACGTATACGGATGGTTGGTAACACGCGCAGAAGCCGGTGGCATTTTCATGTAGTCACCAAACCTCAGAGTTAAAAACTCTTTTCTAGCCTTAATCGCCATCACCGTCCGGCCAGCAAAATTGACATCTTCAAACTCGTCCGAAGAAAACCAGGCGACTGGGAAAACGCCCCAATCCTCATTGAGATACTCCGGGCGACCACATTCACTAGCCTTATCAAATGAATAGCGGGTCATCGTCTTCACATAACGTTGACGCCAGTAATTGTCATCACCCTGTGCCATTAAAGAACGGTAATGAGGATAACGAATCACTCGCTTCACATATGCTTTCCAACGAGAGAAGGAACGAGCATACGTTCCGTTTGGAAGAGTATCCATCATATTTTCTCGAAGTTTCTCGCATTCATCATGAAAGCGGTATTGCGCCACTCGGCCTGCAGGTGCACCATCCAGCGCGAAAATATCAACGAAGACCCCCATAAGGGGGTCTTCTGCACCATACACCTGATGGCTGACCATCGTCGTTGCCGGATCGACAACCTTAGCAAAAGCGTAACGGTAGTGCGCCCTAGTCTCAAAACTAAGAACAGGATAATCGCTTTGTCCAGCTAAGAGCTTAATCAACCTATCATAATCAGGCCGAGCTAACACAATGTCGATGTCATCATCCCAGGGAATAAAGCCATGGTGACGCTCAAGCCCAATTAATGAACCATAAAAAATGCTGTAGCGTAACCCGTGGCTTCGGCATATACCATCAATATAGCTCAGAATGTTTAACTCGCATTCCTGTATTTGCTGTAGCGTCATTGGTGTCAAAGAATTTACATCTCCAATCGATCTTGCTCAGGTGCAGGGCCAAAAGACACAACGCCTAGAAAAAGCCAAAAGCAGAAGGCCCCTATCCGGTTCTCGAAGATAACATCAGGCATCACACATCCAAAGACGAACATGTCAACGACGATTAACCCAAAGATAATAAAGCTGATATCATCAAGTCCACGAGCTTTAAACAAATTCTTCGCTAGTAACCAGAATTTCTCAATCAGGAAGCCAACGAGTGGAATCAACCCCATCAGACCGGTGCTGACCAGTGTCAATAAAAATAGGTTATGCGGCGTCTGGCCTGCATATGAAATATAAGTATGCGGCAACTCTTTACGAGCATAATTAATGAAGTTACGAGGGGAACCACCATAGACCGGACTACTTGCCCCAATTTCCAGTGCGCTCTTCCAAAGAGACAATCGACCGTTAGACGTATCCCCATTTTCTGTGATATCTTCACGCTCCAGCGAAACGTCACTATTCTTTTTCGTGGTCTGCGAACCCATTTTGTCCAACAAAATGATTTTAGTGGGAACGACTAAATGGGGCATTACAACTTTCACGCCCTCACTCAAACCCACAACCAGTAATACCCCTAGCAAGGCAACTCCAAGAGATTTCAGCCACTTCACAAAAACAGTATCAAAACGCCTCTGATAACGAAAAACCAAGAACAGTCCGATAAAAGTAACCAAACTCAGGTTAAGCATCGCAGAACGAGAACCCGAAAGCACGACATACAGAAACTGGATCGCCATGAGCACGCAATATCCCACTCTCGCACGATTGCCTGCCTTAATCGCACGGTTCATCATCAATAAGATGGTAATGTCGGACAAATTGGCAGCAAAGTTGGGCTCAACGAAAAATCCGTACAACCGATTTTGAACCATTCCAATTCGAACCCCATAATAAATCTTGCTCAGAGATGCGGTGTAGCTATAGTTCACGAAGAATAAGAACAAAGACCCAATAACGCTGATTGTCCAGTAAACAAACAGGATGTTTTCAAACCACCTTAACAGCTGTGGATCTTCGTGTTTACCCACATAGAAAACCGCAAAGAAGTACAGAACCTGCCATATTACCATTTTCCCGTTTGAGATAAGTGACGCTTCCGGAACCAATAAAGTCGAGACAACCATTGCCAATATAATCAAGACTAGCCAGACGTTCGGGATTTCTCGATTTGTGAACCATTCTGCCAAGTTAGTCAGCACAACTAAAGCCCCGAACAGTGCAACAATCGCAAATAGAGCTGAATCAAACTTGGAAGACACCAAACTTTCCAGAATATTCATTCTTAACAGCAACGCTATCTCGAACGAAAGTATGAAGATCCGTGTAAGTGGTTTGTTATAACCAATCAATCTTTGCATTTTTTTCACCCTAACCCAATCTGATTAATTTCGATGAAGCTTAATCGCAGTTGCGTAACACTTGATGCTTAACATCAGAGCTGTCATTGCCACCTTACGCGCCCCGGTAAAAATCCTGTCTCGAAGAATAAAGAAATAATTCGACCGAAGATAGTGGACTATTGCTTTCAAATGCCGCGGATACTTTGTCTCGGCTTGACCATTCAATAACTTATCCAACACCAGAAAATTTGCAAAACACACACGTTGATGGGCGGCATGCCTCAGCGCAGGACTAGCATTCACAAGTTTCTGCTCGTTTTTTTTCCCAAGCGTCAATGAAATCAAACTGCTTTTCAGAGAAGGTCTCCGTGTTAATGCTATCCTCGCGATGGACATAGTAATATCGCTGGCGGGAATCAACAACGATTCTCGAACACTGATTGAGCACGTCCAAAATGACATAGGAATCTTCGTGATACTTACCAACAGGATAACGAAGTGTTTGAAAAATTCTCCGAGCATATAGCTTATTCACCGCATGTACGGAGATAATGTTACCCTCTAGGATCAGCTTTGTCGCCTGGTCACGGTTAAGTTCCTTATAAAAAAAAGGTCTTTTTTTCTTCGGTTTTTCGTCACCATAGACATCATAGATTCCACAAATCGCCAGCTGAGCATCAGCCTGAATAATCGCGTTATGAAGGATTTGATACATATCCGCAGCAATATAATCGTCCCCATCAACGAACCCAAGGTAACGACCTCGCGCGACGTCTATGCCGGCGTTACGTGCATCGCTCAGCCCGCCATTTTTTTTGTGGATCACGCGCACCCGAGCATCCTCATTCGCATACTGATCACACATTCGACCGCTATTATCAGGAGAGCCGTCATCGACGAGAATGACCTCAAAATCTTTAAAGGTTTGATTCAGAATCGAATCGACACACTTTTTTTTATATACCTTTCCACTTTATAAACAGGAACAATAATGCTAATCTCAGGCATTCTCTTCTCACCTCGGTAACCGTGTTTGGCCAACTAGTGTTTGGTTAAGTAATAACGACCCTCATAGCGCGTATAGCTATGTTCAGGATCAATAAATACAGCATCATGATGTGGCTTTTGCTGTGCTTTAGGCGGTCTCTGCATATAGTTACCAAAAACCTGTCTGAGATAAATATCATACCCAACTGGCAGCGGCATCGCCGTGTCTTCAAACGGCAGCATCACAGCAGATTTAAAAGCTGTCTCCGGATATCGGTTTCCCATATACTTCGGACCGACGCAAAGCTCAGTGACAAGCCCCGTGTCCCGACCTTGATACCTAGTCATCCGGTGCTCAGCAAACCGCCAAATTCGGTAGCGCATCTGTTCACTTCGAAACAAGCCGAGCAGCAGACGACTGCCTGCTGCGATGATACCGCCATGAGTCTCAGGTACTAGTTGTTCCGAAAACAAGGCATACACCATCGCCCAGGCGCGCTGAACATCATGTCCAACCTTGCTGACCGGTGCCACATCCAATGGAAAAACATCAATGGCAACCCCGTGCACAACGTCTAGATCTTTCTGATACGTCTTAATAAAAGTAGTCTCGCGATCCCTGACCGTCACAAAATTGTTGCGGTTAACGAAGTGCTGACTAGCCACTTCTAACGCAAAACGTTGCTCAGGCCCTTTAGGCCAAAGCTGAATCAGCTTTTGATAATCTGCTCTGGGCATGAAGAAATCAAGATCATCGTCCCAAGGCACAAAGCCATGTTCACGCACCGCACCGATAGCACCACCGCCACAAAAATAGCAAAGGAGCTCATGCGATTGACAAAAATCGACAAATACCCGTGCGATTTTAAGTGTAGCATGCTGAACCTTTGCTAATTTCGGATCATTACTATACACGTTGGCCCTCCATTACTGCCTTAACTTCTTGTGGTAGAACCACTCCCGCATTTTCCCAGGCATCACGCTGATGACAATGTGGACTCCACTGACAAAGACAAAATCGCCGAAATTTCCCAGGCCTTCACGATAAACGCGATAACGCCCACCAAGACCCTCTATAAGATACTTCCAGCCGCCCCGCCGGCTGATCATGTCAGCACCCGTTCGCGCCAACACCAAGTCTTTCTGAATGTTGTACGCTTCAGATCCTTGCTTTAACATTCGCGCCCATAATTCATAATCCTCAAAGCTCTTCACCGAATGATAGTTGCCTGCCTTCAAAACTGCGTCTTTCTTGAACATAACCGTCATATGATTAAACGGATTGCGACGTTTTGAGAACTCACGGATTTCATCATTTGTCTCAGGGACGATGCGTCTTCCCACAATGTTGGCTGGATCTTCCACAAATTCACTGATGGTTGAACCGCAGATGTCCAATCCTGCTCTCAACTCGAACTCACGGTACTCCAACGCCAGACGGTCTGCCTCCATAATATCGTCAGTGTCCATCCGGGCAATCAACTCACAACAGGCCAGCTTGACACCGATTGCGAGTGCCGGTCCTAATCCTTGATTAGTCGCCTGTGGATAAATATGAAGTTGTGGTAACCAAGCCTGACTAGCAGATAACACCTGTTGGAGTGGCGCGGTGATTGGCCCATCTAGAATCATAATCACTTCTTCTGGTTGCAGGGTTTGCTTGGCGATACTTTTCAAGGCTGTGCGGAGATGATCTGGTGACTCCTTCTTGTAAAGCGACATCAGAACAGTAATCGGTGCCGTCCCCATAATAATCCTCCTAACTAAGATGCCTGATATCGTTCTCCTCAACAATCTCATGCAACTTCTTCATGCTTGGCTCCTCATCCGTATCAAGTCCCTGTGAGGAAACCTTGTCAAAAAGGATTTTAATCGTCTGCAACAGAATTTTCACGTCCAAAAAGACGCTGTAGCATTTGATGTAAAGAAGATCAAATTTCAGCTTACTGTGGTAGTCCGACGCATACTTACCATAAACTTGCGCATAGCCGGTAATGCCAGCGCGGACATTGTGGCGCAGGTAATAATGAGGCTCCTCAGCGTTAAACTGATTAACAAAGAAAGGTCGTTCAGGCCGTGGCCCGACAATTGACATATCGCCCTTGAGTACATTGAAAATCTGCGGCAATTCATCCAGCCTTAGTTTTCGCAGATACTTCCCGACAGAGGTCACACGCGCATCGTTGGCCTGGGCTAGCATTGGCCCACTCTGCTTTTCGGCATCATTACGCATTGTGCGGAACTTGTAAATTGAAAATTCGCGTTGATTGAGCGTGATCCGTGTCTGCTTGTAAATGATAGGCCCTGGTGAAGTCACCTTAACTAAGATGGCGGTCACCAGCATAAACGGAGACGCAACGATTAGAAGTAACAGCGCCACAATAATATCAAAGACTCGCTTAAAGAATGCATTCTCCGAAGACAGGCGGAAATCACTAATGCCCATAACGCTCTCATCTTCGAAATTCATTAAATTAGGCCGCAACATCAATAAGTTATCAAATGTTGAAGGAAACATCAGATGTTTGTTTGCCTTCAATACGAGATCAACGATTGCCCGCCTGTCATCGTCAGAGATGTCTTTAGTCAGATAGAAAACATCAACATCAGGCAACACGTTCTTCACGTTTTCAACGAAATGATCCGTCACCACCACGTCAACCTTGTGCTTGTTGTTCTTGGCCGAGTTGAAGTTTTGAATCACCGCTGGCAAATCCTCCACATGAGACACAACAGCAACTCGCTGACTGGGAGTTAATCTCAGATAGAGGAAAAAGATAATTACCCGGTAAATGCTTAATGTAATCGCACTTACAACAAAGGAAAGAAGCAACACCGAGCGAGGAAAGGCAAATAACCTTCCCAAGAAGGTGATCATTATCAGACCCATAATTGTCAGTACTTGGCCTAAAATCGTAATAAAGATAATGTCGCTGACGCGGCGGTTGTAGTAAACATAGGCACCAAGTAGAAAATTGACCAGTAGAAAGACCACGGTCAGCCAGACCACGGATTTTTCATATGTGTAAAAATTCCGAATGGGAATAGCCCGGCCAAAGCGCAGATAAAACGCGATCAAGACGCTGGCATTGAAGACCACCACATCGCCAACCACTGTTATAAACCGTTTCAAACCGCCCCATGAAGCTTTTTGTTTCATAACAAACCCTCTCAACAAATGAATTGCATCAGTGTGCTACTCGAATTATCACTAATTATGATTACAGAAAAACGGTCACCCCATATCATACCAAATCAGGCGACCGTTCCAAAACAAAGCCTGAAAGCTTTAACAAATTTATGAGGTCTAGACAATCTCATGAACATGAAAAGTTAACGGCTCTATATTATGTTGTGTCCAATCTTTCAACAGACCAGCAGTTTGCTTAGAGCGATCGATCAGTACAATCCCACAGTCACCACCGCCTGCTCCGGAGAATTTTGCCGCTCCGCCGGCCTTTTCTGCCAATTCGCACATTGTTTTCAAAGCGTCTGTCTCAATTTCCACCTCGGAAAAGCGCGCCAACTCATCCAAGGAGTGACGATTGCGCCTGAGACACTTCTGAATCACGGTTAGGGAATGGTTTCTGAATCCCGCAATCATACTTTGAATGGTTTCCCGACTATCAGTTAAAAAGCGCTGGTATTCTTCCTGCTTCTGAGCCTTCGCGATGGCTATCTTGTCTACTAAACGAGATGTAGAGGCTGGCGAACCAGTCCAACCGATAAGAAGTTTGAGTGCTTCAGGGGCCTGCAAAAGCTCAATCGATAATTGCGGCCAGTCCATCTTCAACAGTTCGCTCAGCTGATGAGTTCGGCGTTCCGCTGCCAACCAGTCCTTGTCAAACGACTGATAGGCAATCCATCCCCCATAGACCGAGGCCGCGATATCGCCTAATGAACCGTTTCCTTGAACATCCAAGTGTGCGATTGCAGAGAGCTTGTAGAGTTGATCAGAGGTCATTTTCAAATCGTAAAACTCATTCAGAGCTTTCACCGTAGCAACCGTGACTGCTGCCGAACTCCCAAGCCCATATTTTTTACCGTCCTTGGAGTCCAAATCAGAGTCAACGTAAAGCCTGTACAGTGCCATAGGCTTTCCTTGCTCTCGTGCATACTGCTCGGTTAATTTAATTGCACTTAAGATATAGTGGAAGGGATTGTCGCGGTTATCAAACACCATCTCGTCACCTTCCCGCTGCCAGAGAAGCGAGTTCTCCTGATACTGTTTCGAGACGATACTGCCATACTTGGCCATCTTCTCAACCGTAACTGTGACGAACTGATTTAAAGCTACGATAATCGCGGGGTACCCAGTTTCCACCACCGCGTACTCGCCAGCAATATACAACTTGCCTGGCGCCTGCGCTGTTACCACCATCATCAGAACCCTTCCCAAATATTATCAATTGCACGTACTAATTCCAATTCGATTATAAGTGTCCTCGCCTCGGCTGACCGGTGACGCGCTTAACTGTAACTATTTCTCAAGAAAGGCAGTCCGACCCGATAAACTTTGTTCAGAGAATCTCCTCTGATCCCCCAGCCTCTTAGTAGTAGCGCCAGTCGAGGTGAAAAGTGTATGTATTATACAATACCCGGTTAATCCTAGTCGGGTACAGGCACAACCACCTAATCACTGCCTTATTTCTACTACAGACCTCTTTCTGGAGCCATAAAGAAGCGACACTGCATTCTCCAACACCCAATCTATTAAACGAATCCAATAACCGACAAACCAATTTGCTTCATTTTACAGTTTTAGTGAAACAATCTTTCAGACAATACTGGTGGCCGCTCGTAATATCGTATTGAATCAGTCGATAATCGTGCAAAAGGCGTTTTTGTGCACGGCTTAGCTTGCTTTCATCGATCACTTTACCAGATTCGGTCACAAAATTAAGTGCTTCAACCTTTGCATCGCCTGATTGGCTCGATTGACTTTCAGACTTATCTTGACTGCCAGAGGCATTAGTCCCTAAAACGCCCAACGCTTGCCACATCGTTGGCAACTGATGCTGCACATCGGTTAGCAAGGCTGTATACGGGTCTACTTTCGCATTTCCTTCCTCAAGAGCCATCGGGATGAAATCGTTGGTACTTACAAACTTATGACCTTCACTAACTTCTTTTGCACCATGCTCTCTCGCATATTTATTAGCATAGATGAAATAGTCTGTTGAATATTTTTCAACGGAAGCTGGTAAATCATAGATACCTGGCAGATGGTCGCCATAGAAGACCATGATAACTGGTTTATCCAACTTATCGATTTGACTGATGAAGGCTTTAACAGCAGTGTCAGTATATGAAATACCTTGCGTAAAGTGCTGAACTGACGCTTTCATATTTGGCGCGAAACCACTACCACTAACCTGATAGTCGTGATCAGGATAAACATCCGCCGTGTATGGCATGTGATTTTGCATCGTAATCAGATTCAAAAATTGTCCTCCCTGCCGAGAGTTAATTTGAGCCAAGGCGTTAGCATAGGCAGTCTGGTCGGACAGATACATAGATTTGCCAATTCGCTTCTGATCAATAATTTTATATTGACTACCAAGATAGGCAAACTTGTTGAAAGAATATTTACGGTACACTGCCGGCCGATTATAATATCCGCCAGTGTACGGATGTATCGCCGAGGCGTATTCAAAAAGGTTTCCCACATTCGGTGCAATCTTCTCACTAGGCACGACTTGGCTATTGGGAATCACATTACCAGAAGCAAAGAGCCCCATCGACATGCCTGTTAAAGACATATATTCCATATTGGCCGTACCACCACCATAACCCGCACTAATCATCAGTCCGGAAGTGGTCCGCCTCTTTAACTGAGTAATATAAGGGATAGGATTTTGGTTTAGTTTCAAACCTGCTATGTGAGTCGGATTCGAAAAGCTTTCAGATAAATTAAACATTATGGTTAAGTTCTTTGG
>NZ_BBAJ01000053.1 GCF_001311195.1 Lacticaseibacillus camelliae DSM 22697 = JCM 13995 | reverse complement strand
CGGCGGGGCCGGGGAGGCCGTCACCGCCGGCCGGCGGCACGCGGCTGGAGGTCACCCTGATTGCCAGCCTGCCGCAGCTCATGCCGGAGTTCGTTTCCAACACGCTGTATCGCTTCGAGCTGGCCATCCGGTCCGCCTCGATCCTGGGGATGGTGGGCGCCGGCGGGGTCGGCACCCCACTGATTTTTGCCATCCAGACGCGTTCCTGGAGCCGTGTCGGCATCATCCTTTACGGGATCATCATCCTGGTCACGCTGACGGACTTCATCTCCGGTTCCCTGCGTAAGCGCCTGATCTGAGCGCAGACAAAAAGCGTTGCGAAAAAAATTTCGCAACGCTTTTTTCATGGCTTACTTGTCGTCCGACGTATCGATGTCTAAGGTCGTGGGATCATCCTTGGCTTTGGCAGCAGGCTTGTCCTTATCGTCCTTCTCATCTTTATCGTCATCACCGTTGCCAAACAGCGTCTCCTGCAACTGCTTGCGGAGCGTCTCGGTCACATCGGGATGCGCGATCAGGTAGTTCGTCGCGTTATCGGCACCCTGCCCAATGCGCTCACCATTGTACGAGTACCAAGAACCCGCCTTTTCCACAATGTCGTGATCCACACCCAAGTTCAGCATGTCGGCCTCGGGCGAGATCCCGTGGCCGTAGCTCATGGTGGTTTCAACGGTCTTGAACGGCGGTGCCACCTTGTTCTTGGTGACCTTGATTTTGACGATGTTGCCGACCACATCAGTCCCGTTCTTGACCTGCTGTGCGCGCCGGACCTCCAGCCGAATGGTCGCGTAGAACTTCAGCGCGCGGCCGCCTGGCGTGGTCTCAGGGTTGCCGAACATGACACCGATTTTCTCACGCAGCTGATTGATGAAGATCACAATAGTTTGCGTCTTGAAAATCGTCGAGGTCAGCTTACGCAGCGCCTGCGACATCATTCGGGCCTGCAGACCCACATGGGAGTCCCCAATCTCGCCCTCAATTTCGGCTTGCGGCACTAGGGCCGCGACTGAGTCGATAACGACAATGTTGACCGCACCGGATTGCACCAGCGCATCGGCAATTTCCAGGCCTTGCTCACCGGTATCCGGCTGAGACAACAGCAAGTCGTCGATATTGACGCCCAGCGCCTCGGCATACTTCGGATCCATCGCGTTTTCAGCATCGATGTATGCGGCAGTCCCGCCGTTCTTTTGCACACTGGCAACGGCCTGCAGCGCGATCGTGGTTTTCCCTGAACTTTCAGGCCCGTAGATTTCAATCACGCGACCCTTGGGAAAGCCGCCGACCCCGAGCGCTAGGTCCAAGGACAGGATCCCCGTGGAGATGACCGACACGTTGGTCAAGGACTTGTCACCCATCTTCATGACCGCGCCGTCGCCAAACTGTTTTTTGATCTTCTTCAGCGCCGCATCCAGCGCCTGTTCGCGGGCGCCACTGTCCATTGACGGTTGCCCATTCGCAGATTTCTTAACCATAGTATACGTCCTCTCTTTTTCGTAGCTTAAGTATACACCAAAACATACGTTCGGTGCCAACCCTGACCGTTAATTTATTTCGCGAAACCCGCGCTTTTCCCCACGGTGACGGCAAGCCGCCGTTGCTGTATGATAAGAGCATTAGCGATTGGAGGCACACCATGCAGAAGCGCGCTGGACCTGGCACCACATCAACTTAGACGACACCGCGGCAGTGCAAGCAGCCACCCAGCAGTACGCGCTTTCCACGGAGCAGACGGGTTACGCGATCGACCGCCACGAGCGCGCCCATGTCGAGTACGACAGTCTGGCAGAAACCTTCCTGCTGGTATTTAACATCCCCGACGCCGATGGTGATGCCGCTCAGGCGGAAACCCACCAGATGACCTTCGTGATCAAGGATCGCGACCTCTTAACGTTTGGCCACGCCGACGCCGCTAGCCTGATTGAGGAATTCACCAAGCGGTTTGACGCCCCGCACACTTTGACGGCTTACCAGTTCTTGTTGGAAAGCCTCTACCTGATCACCCAGCGGTTTATGCCCCTGATGGAAAAAGCCGACACCGAGCGCCATCAAATCGCGCAGACCCTGCGGGAAAAAAACCACTCGCAAGCGCCTACTGGAACTGTCTGATCTGGAGACCAACGCACTATACCTGGGTAACGCCGCCCGTCAAAACCAGAGCGTGCTTGAACAGCTCAAGGGCCTATCTGTTTACCACGGTTTCTCCGCGCGGGAAAAAGAGCGTCTTGAAGACGTGCTGATCGAAGCGCGGCAGTTGGTCGACATGACCAGCCTGGGCAGTCAAAATTTGGCCCAGTTGGAAGGCACGTACAACAACATCCTCAACAACAATCTAAACGACACCATGAAATTCCTCACCATCTGGTCGATCGTCCTCACCGCACCGACCATCGTTTCAGGCTTTTTCGGGCAAAATGTGCCCTTGCCGTTCGAGCACACACCAGGGGGCTGGCTGATCACGATTGCCTTGTCGCTTTTGTTAGCCCTGATTTTTGCCGTGTGGATGAACCACTACGTCAACCGGTGACCAACATGAAGAGAGCTCGCTTCCCAATTTTGGAAAACGAGCTCTTTTTGCCACTACTTGGCCGGCAGCAACATCATCTGATCAGTTTGGCTCAATACGCCGTGCACCGGTGCGTTGTATTCCTCGCCATCCAGCTGAATGTGCTCGTGCGCCATGGTTTCAAACCGGAACCGCTGACCCTTGAGGTGCGCCAGCTTGGGGTGCACCGACTGGCCACTGAGAATTTTGCCCAAAACCTGAATCAGAATCCGCCACTTCTCCTTACGCACTAGAACAAAACTAAGCTGGTGCCAGTCCTGCGCCGCGTCCGGAAATAACCGGAGACCGCCCCCAAGGAACGGGTGGTTGGTGAACACGCACAAAAACGCGTTGGGAATCACGACGCTTTTCTGTTCGCCAACAGTGGCTTTAAACGCGTGCTGGGTTGAGACCGCCTTTAAAATGTTTGCCGTGTAAGAAAGCTGGCCCAAGTGAACGCTGTTGAGCAGCGCCTTTGCCCGCGAATGGTTGGTGTCATAAACGATGCGCGCGTCGACCCCGATACCAAAGTTATTGAGGAAGTACAGTGTGCCGAACTCTTCAGTCTCGGCCTTGCCAATGCGCGCCTCGTGCGGCACGGCCGTCTTCAGTGCGGCCACGGCGGCCAGTGGATCCAGCGGAATGCCATGAGCCCGCGCAAAATCGTTACCAGTACCGTTGGGAATGTAACCCACGGGAATGTCTGGGCGCCCAAGGTCCTGCAGCCCATTGATGACATCGTGCAGCGTGCCGTCGCCGCCAATCACCACGATTTGTGGCTGCGCGGCGGTGGGCCCAACTGCTGCGACGATGCGCTCGATTGCCTTGCGCGCATCGCCTGCCTGGTGCGTGTACGTCGTGGTCGCAAACTCGAACTGCGCCTGAAGCGCGGTGATGAGACTGGGAATGAGCTTCTTCGTGCGCGCGTTACCTGCATACTCGTTAATGATCAGTTCGATTGCGTTCACCGCTGTGCCTCCAGAAAATGATCCGTTGACGGCATGAATTAATTCCATTGTACCAAAACTGTGGGGACTCAGGCACAATTGAGATTGTCTTTGTTGAAACAACTAGACATAAATGTCGCATATCATGGTGCCATTGGCTTCAGTGCCTGACTATAATGTAATTACAACAAAAAGGAGACGATCAAATGTCACTCAATCCCGAACAAATGGCGGCCACTCGCCACGAACTACAAGCCAATTTTGAACTGACCGGCCTCACGAAACAGCAAGTCGCAGCCGACCTGAAGATCTCGCTCACCAAGCTGGATCACCTCTTTGCGCTGACCCAACAGTCCCTCAATGATCCTTGGATCCTGCGCAACTATCTGCTGGACCAGGTCAAAACCCAGGGCAAGACCCCGGTGCCGTTCACCGCGTTAAGTGGGGATTGGCACCGGCACTGGTTCCTTGACGCCAACGCCATCGACCAGCGCCGGATGTCCCCTGGTGACAACTGACCGCTCAGAAAGTGGAGACACACGATCTGGCCAGTCGGACTTTGTTTTCCAATCGCTTACATGCAAAAAAGCCGCTCTTGCCAGGGCGGCTTTGCTTTACCACAAATAATCGACTGGATTTTTGATGTACTCATCGTAAACGTCACGGACGATCTGCATCTGTGCCGGTGTGAACGCCGGCAGATCCGACGCCCGTGTGTTGCGCGCGATTTGGGTCGGATTGCTGGCGCCGGGGATCACGGCAGACACCGCATCGTACATGAGAATGTACCGCAGGGCCATCCCAGCCAAATCCTCCGTGCCCAGCCGGCGCTTCAACTCGGCCGCCGCCTTGACTCCGGTCAGGTAGTCGACCCCGGAGAACGTCTCCCCCTTATCAAACAGCTCACCGTGACGGTTGTTCGCCCGTTGATCCGTCGGCGCAAATTTGGTTGTGGCCGTGTATTTGCCTGATAGCAGACCCGAAGCGAGGGGGACCCGTGCTAAGATACCGACATTTTGCGCCTTTGCCGTGGCGAGAAAGTGGGCGGCTGGGCGCAGCCGGAACATATTGAATATGATCTCGACGGCGCTAACATCGTACTGCAACGCCTTGAGCCTTCCTCAACGCGTTCGACAGACACGCCGTAGTTCCGGATCTTACCAGCCTTTTTTTAGCTGGTCCAGATGCCAGAACATCTCGGGCCGATAGTAGGTTTCCATCGGCGGACAGTGCAGCAGAACCATGTCCAGCGCGTCAAGCTTCATGTTTTTCAGCGACTCGTCGACGTACCGATCAAGGTGGGCGTTGTCGAAGTGGTCGACGGTCAGCGGCGACTCCTTGCGGCCAATTTTGGTCGTGAAGTGAACGTCTGGATGCGCGCGGACAAAAGTGCCCACCGTTCGCTCAGAATTGCCGTCTTGATAGCCGTCTGCGGTATCGAGGAAGTTTACCCCTTGGGCGTAGGCCTCGGCCAGCGTGTCATCGGCGTCCTTTTGGCTGAAGGGTGTCCCCCATTTACCGCCCAACTGCCAGGTGCCCAACGAGACTTCGCTGACCTTAAACCCGCTTTTACCTAATACCCGATAGTTCATTATCGATTCCTCCGTTTCTAGTCCTCAGTATAGCAAACCGACTGACCGAAAAAGCCCGCGAAACGAAAACAAGTGAAATGAGACAATTATCCTCTTTGGTTGCACATCTCGCTGTTGAAATTGATGGCAGCGCCTACAATTAAGATGAACAAATAAATAAAAGGGGTGTTCTTTTTGGCAGACAAACAAATTATAACTTTGATCACCGGAGCAGAGCGCGGACTGGGCCTTCAGTACGCCAAGAACCTGGGCAAGGCGGGACATGTGATCATCATCGGTGCCTACGACATGACCGCGGGTCAAGCCGCCTTGAAGGAACTGCAGGACGATGGCATCACTGTATTGCTTTCTCATTGTGACATCACCGACCAGGCCACGGTTGATGAAACGATGGCGACCATCAAGGCCAAGTATGGTTATCTGAACATTCTGCTGAATAACGCGGGTATCTCCAGCCCCGCCTTTGAAAAACCCTCCGAAACCTCGGATGAGCACATTGAAAAGTGCTTTGCGACCAACTTCTATGGCACCAATCGGGTGATTCGGGCCGCGGTGCCGTTGCTTAAAGCCGCGGACTGGGCAAAAGTGATCAACATGACCTCCGACTTGAGCTCACTGACTCGGGCGATGGATCCAAAGTACGGCTACTCCAAGATTAATGACCTGCCTTATCAGGCGTCCAAGACCGCGGTCAACGCGCTGACCATGGGTTATGCCAAAGAATTTGCTGGGACCAACATTACCTTCAACTCGGTCAACCCGGGCATGACAGCCACTGATTTGGTCAACAAGAAACAGTTCGAAGCAAACGGTGCACAATCGGTTGAAGCCGGCGCTAAAGCCGCCACTGAGCTTGCTTTAGCTAAGAACAACGACGTCAACGGCCAATTTCTTGAAGCCGCTGGCAAAATTGCCTGGTAATTTTAGCAGGAATTTTTCCCCAAGCGTTGGCTTGGGGATTTTTTTTGCTCTAACCGGCCAGCACTTGTCCCCTGGTGTTAAGCTGAGGGTAAAGGAGGGATGCCTGTGCCATCCACCAAAGACGAAATTGCCCGCGTCACCAAGCAGCTGGTCATCACCATGCCATTCAAGGCCATCACCGTGACGACGATCATGGCCGCCACCCACATGCGCCGGCAAACTTTTTACGACCACTTTCGCGACAAATACGAAGTGCTCGGCTACATCTATCGCACCGAAATCGATGCGCGGGTGTGGTACTGCGGCGACTACCGCCGCTGGCCGGACACCTTGCACCGCATGGTCCAGTACTTCACGGCTAACCGCCTGTTTTACCAAAAGGCACTCGCCATTGACGATCAAAACGCGCCGAGTGATACATTCAACACCATTTACACGATATGATCGACCACATCCTGCGCGACCTGGCAACGCACGAAAAAAATCGTGATGACGCCCAGCTACCAAGGCTTCGTGACGCAAATGCTGGTGGCGAACGCGTTTACGACCATTCAGCTGCTGCTAGCCGACAGTCGTTCTGACGCGAGCACAGTCGAGGAAAACCTACGCGTATTTGTCTCTGATGCCCTGACCGGCTTGCTCGACCGGTATCGCGTAACGGACAATCAAGCCGAAGTGTCCGGGTGACTTACTAAAACCAAGTGTTACACTTGATTCGTTAAATCGATAAGGAGTGAGCACATGAGTAATGTCTTGATTTTAGGGGCAAACGGACAAATTGCCCGCCTTGCAGAAAAACAGTTGTTGAGTGAAACGAAGCATCACCTCACCTTGTTCTTGCGCAACGCCAAGCGGCTGGAAGTTACCGACCCAGACCGGGAAACCGTCATCGAAGGCGATGCCACCGATCCTGACGCCTTGAACAAAGCAATGGCCGGGATCGACATTGTCTACGCCAACCTGGGCGGCGGCAAAACGATCGAAACTCAGGCGAAGGCAGTCGTCCAAGCGATGGACCTGGCCAAGGTCACCCGGTTAATTTGGATTTCGACGCTGGGCATCTACAACGAAGTCCCAGGAGCCTTTGGCAAGTGGAATCACCAGCAGTTGGACGGCGGCTATTTGGAGCCGTACACGGCCGCTGCCAAGGTAATCGAACACTCCAACTTGGACTACACGATCATTCGCCCGGCCTGGTTGCAAAACAATGACACTGTGGACTACGAGCTGACGCACCGCGACGACCTGTTCAAAGGCACCGAGGTCTCACGCAAGAGTGTCGCAGACCTAGTCACCAAGCTGATCAACGATCCTAAGAAGTACGTTAAGGATTCGCTCGGCGTCAACCAACCGTACACGGATGGCCCGAAGCCGTCGTTCTATTAATCACCACCCGAAGAAAACGTCGACGCCGCGCCGGCGCTTTTTTTTGAGGTGGTCGATCAGCGGAAAAACTTTTTGGCCTGCCCCCTTTTCAAATCTGCTGCCGCGTGCTAAAGTAGTCACAATCACAAACGAAGACTTGCAAGACCAGTAACCAACGGCGTTCTATCAGTGATGTGGGGTCAGTGAAAACCCACTTAGACCAAGCTCTTGGCGAATAACCCTTGCTCATGTCTCTGCCCCAAATGGCCATGGCCAAAGTAGGCGCAGACGCAACCGGCGCGTTATCATCCGGAACCGCATGTCAGTGCGGATTGAGGTGGTCTATTTTACATAGGCAACTAGGGTGGTACCGCGAAAAGTCTTTCGTCCCTTGCGTTAGGGACGGAAGGCTTTTTTCGTCCCTAGCGTGCCGGCGCGAAAGCCCGCGCCGACCATGTCTGTCCTTGTTGAAATAAATTGCGGAGATGACAATTATGCATTTAATTATTCCTGAACATTACGATCCAAAACTGTCTGTTAAAGAAACTGAAGCCGCGATTCGCTACATCCGCGAGACTTTCCAGGATGAATTCGGCAAGCAGCTTGGCCTGCAGCGCATGAGCGCCCCTATGATGGTCGATAAGGCAACTGCCTAAACGACAACTTGAACGGCGTGGAAACGCCGGTCTCCTTCACCATGAAAGACATGCCTGGCGAGCAGATGGAAATCGTCCACTCGCTGGCAAAGTGGAAGCGCATGGCGCTTTACCGCTACGGCTTCGGCATGCACGAAGGCCTGTACACTAACATGAACGCGATCCGGAAAGACGAGGATCTGGATAACTTCCACTCCATTTACGTCGACCAGTGGGACTGGGAAAAGGTCATTGCCAAAGAAGAACGGACCGAAGCGACCCTACGTGACACCGTCCGTCAGATTTTCAAGGTGATCAAGCACATGGAAGACGAGGTGTGGTACAAGTATCCGCAGGCCGTTCACCATCTGCCGAAGGACATTCACTTCCACACCACCCAGGAGCTGGAAGACCGTTGGCCAGACCTCACGCCAAAAGAGCGTGAAGACGCCATTTGCAAGGAAGACGGCGCCGTCTTCCTGATGCAGATCGGTGGCCTGCTGAAGTCCGGCAAGCGGCACGATGGGCGTGCCCCTGACTACGACGACTGGCAGCTGAACGGCGACATCCTGTTCTGGTACGAACCACTTGGCTGCTCCCTTGAGATCTCTTCCATGGGTATCCGGGTCGATGAGGACGCGATGCGCCGTCAGCTCAAAGCGGCCGGTGCCGAAGACCGTGCCGAGCTGCCATTCCACAAGCTGCTGCTGGCAGGCAAACTGCCATACACAATCGGTGGCGGGATCGGCCAAAGCCGACTGTGCATGCTGCTCCTGGGTAAGGCCCATGTCGGTGAGGTCCAAGCCTCGGTCTGGCCGCAGGCGATGATTGACCAATGCGAAGCTGCCAACATTCACCTTCTTTAATTCATTAGCTTCTCAAAGCCGAGTGCCGCTGCACCCGGCTTTTTTTTGACGAAAAAAAGTGCCGGCCGCAGCCGCCACTCACTCGTCCTGATCAACGCCGTCCTTGGCCACTGAGCCGGATGTTCGCGCTTAAACGCCAACCAAGCCTGGCGCGGGACGGTCAAAAACTGATTGGCCGTAATATCTAGGATCTCGAAATTAGGCAAGCGGTGCGTGTATACTTCAAATGCAATCACGACGGCCACCACTGCCAGCAGCAGCCACCACCAAGCCGTGAACGCCACGATGAACAGCACGACTAAGACCGTGCCCCAGGTCCATGCGAATGCCCGCTCAGTTTGTTTGCCCGCTTGTTTAGAGTAGCGGTGCGTTGGGTCCAGTTTTGTCATTGTCATGCCTCCAGAGGTCAATCGGTCTAGCCAAGTCTGCCGTTGCACAGCGATTTTACCGTTTTTTGCCCCTCTCAAGCGCTTTTTCCGCTATACTGAAAGAGCATTCAAGAAAGGACCTCGTCATGCATATCACCGGTTCAAAGAATTTATCCGAGCAGTTTCACGCTCTCACCAATGCCGAAACGAGCTACATCCACGCCCACCTGCGCGACTTGCACCTGAATAACTCACAGGCGCGCCTGCTCAAGTACATCGCGGATCACCCAGGGGCCCTGCAGAAAGATGCCGCCGCCTACCTGAACCGGCAAAACGCAACGGTCACCAACATGCTTAAGGGTCTGGAAGCGCACGGCTACATCGAGCGGAAAATCCCCAGGGAAAACGAGCGGCAAAAGAAGCTCTACCTGCTGCCGGCCGGCGCGGAGCTGGTCAAGGCCATTCGCGGCATTTTCACCAATTTGGAAGAGCAGATCGAAGCGGCAGTCCCCAAAGCGGAACAAGCCCAGCTGATCAGTCAGCTGCAGGCGATCACTCAAACCATTACCCGCATTCACTAGTCAACGCGCGCGTCGTCGACCGCGCGTTTTTTTGTGCTTGCAGGGTCTCTTGAGTCCTAGTCGCCGTGATCAGACTAGGTACAGCTTTCGCAGGGTCTGAATCTGGTGGTTTGTCAGCTGCAAGGCTTCAGTCAGGTAGTGTTGCATGTCGCCGTACGTGTCCTTAATCGCGGCCAGCGCAGTATCCAGATACTCGGGGTAAACCGTCCAAATATCTGTCAGTCCCTGCATCATGTTCTGATTGCCGCCTTCCGCCTTGGCCTGTGTCAGCACCTCTTCCAGTGCCGGTTGGATGAAAAGGTTCGTCGCCAGGTAATCCTTGCGAATTGTCGCCTCGTCCACCCCTAACGCCGAGAGCACGTATACCGCCGCCATGCCTGTGCGATCCTTGCCGGCCGAACAATGAAACAGCAAAGTGTCACTGCTGTTGCCCAGCGCTAAATCGAAAAACTCGCGGTAAGCCTTCTGAGCCGATTCGCTGAGCGCTAAGTCGCGATACGTCCGCAGCATGTTGTGGTAGCCAGCCTTGGCGTCCAGCGAGAACATCTGCTGCTCCTGTGCCCAAGTCTTGGACACCTGCGTCTTGTCCTCGCTGAACACCGGATCGAACACGTACCGCGCCGAATCAGGCAGGCGGTCAGGCTTTTCCAGGCGCTCATCACGCGAGCGAAAATCCACATCCACGCGGACCCCGTACGTATGCAAAAAGGCCACATCCCGGTCCGATAAACGGTCCATGGCACCGGAACGCACAAGCCGATGCGCCCGCAGATGCAAGCCGTCAGTGGTTTGGTAGCCCCCGAGATCACGAAAGTTGTAACCGTGATGAATGTTCATTAACGTCGGTTCCAATTTTTTTCCACTCATTTCCTTTAGTCTTGTCATTCCATTTTAGCGCAAACCCTTTCCAAAGTCGCGCAGACTTCAGCCCTGAAAATGGCCTATAATGATCGTATCTAATTTTCTGAAAGAAGCGATCACTTTGACCCCCACTCACAAACAGGCAAAACCGATGCTGGTCGTTGCCATTGTCGCGCTGATGTCCTTCCTCGGCGTGCTGACGGAAACGTCCATGAACACCACCTTTCCCGCGCTGATGAAAGCCTTTCACGTGTCGCTTTCAACCGTGCAGTGGGTGACATCCGGCTATCTGCTCGCCGCGGCGCTAGTGATGCTGACCTCGGCGTATATGAAACGGCGCTTCACCAACCGGCAGCTTTTCATGAGTTCAGCCATGCTGTTCATCATTGGTGACCTGCTCTGTGCGACCGCGCAGAGCTTTCCTCAGCTGCTCGCCGGGCGGCTCATCCAAGCCGGCTGTGTCGGGCTGTGCACGCCGCTGATGGTCAACATCATTCTCGACGTCGTGCCGCGGGCCAAGCTGGGCCTGTACATCGGCATCGCCAACGTGATCGTCCTGATTGCACCGGCACTGGGGCCCACTTTTGGGGGCGCCGTCACCGCCTTTGCCAGCTGGCGAATGATTTTCTGGCTGACGCTGCCCCTGGCGCTGCTGCTGTTGATCCTGGGCAGCGGCCAGATTCACCAATACAGCACGCAAACCCGGCTGGCCTTTGATTGGGTCCGGTTTGGGCTGCTTGGGGCGGCACTTGTGGCGTTAAACCTGGGGCTCACCACCATCAGCAGCCGGCACTGGCTGGTCGTCGCGGCCCTGCTCATCGTCTGTGCGCTTTGCATGGCGGTGTTTTTGCGCCTTTCGCGCACCAGCACGCGCTTTCTGTTCTCGCTGACCGTCTTCAAGCAGCCGGCGTTCCTATTTAGTTTTCTGCCTTATCTCACCCTTCAGTTTGCCAACGTGGGCATCAACTTTCTGCTACCCAACTATGTCCAGGAAGTCTTCGGCGCTTCCGCACTGATTGGCGGATTGATTCTCCTGCCGGGGTCCGTGTTCAACGGACTGGGTCAGCCAGTTTACGGCTGGATGCTGGACCACTTCGGGGGGCGCCTGCCACTGCTGCTTGGCGATGGCCTGTTTACCATCGGGGTCCTGGCGATGGCGGCACTTGGTCCGGCAATGGGCGTGCTTGGCGTCACCATTGCTACCTGATCTTTGCCATCGGCCGCTCGATGGCGTTCAGCAACTCGGTCGCGTACGGCCTCAAGGCCCTGCCTAAGGCGCTGCAACCTGATGCCAACGCGCTTTACAACATGGGGCAGCAGGCCGTTGGCGGCATCGGCACGACAGTTTTGTCACTGCTGATGACAGCAGTCCATCATCCCGGCTGGAGTCATGCGCAAAACATTGCCGCCGGCAGTGCCTGGGCGTTTGGCCTGCTGGTCGCACTCGGCATCGTCATTTTCGGGCTGTACTGGATCTTGCTTCGCCGCACTGGCAGCACCGCAACCGGCAACGAATAAGCCTAACCCTTAACCCCACCGGCCAATATTGACATTCCAATAATAATCAGTACACTTACAGTTATTGTCAGTGTACTGATTATTTTTTTGGAGGCGAACGCATGAACACGGCATACTTACTGATGGAAACGGCCAAACAACTCAAGCATCAGCTCAACTTCGCTCTCAGCAAGGAAGGCACCACTGCCCAACAGTGGGCCGTCCTTGAGGCGCTGGATCGCCTTGCACCTGCTTCCTCGCCCATCACTGCGGCACGGGTCGCAGCTGAAATCGACAGCGATCGCCAAACCACTGCGGCAGTCGTGCTGCGGCTGGCCGATAAAGCTGGCTCAGCCGTACGCCATCGACAGAAGATAAGCGGGCCATCGTCCTCGCTTTGACGACTGCCGGAAAAGCAAAGGTGGCTGCGTTGCAGACGGTGGCGAGTCGCACCCTCACCACCTTTTTACACCCACTGCCAGCAGCGCAGCAGGAGCAACTCACCGACATGTTGACCCAACTATTGGAGGAAAATCATGACTAACACAATTTTGATCATCGGCGGCACCGGTAATATCGGCTTTCCCCTCGTTAAACTACTCGCCCAGGATGATGACGTTCATCTGGTTGCCGGCGCACATAATTTGAAGAAAGATCAGGCGCAGTACGGCGATTTGCCGGTTGACGTGCGCCGCTTTGACTTTCTCGACGCCAGCACGTTCGATCAAGCCTTGGCCGGCGTTGACCGCGTCTTTTTTTTGTCCGCCCACCGCAGCTGGCCAAGCCCAAGGAAGACATGCTGCCGTTCTTGAATCAAGTCAAAGCACACGGCGTTAAGCAAACCGTCTTCGTCTCTATGATCGGTGTGGAGAAGAATCCCGTTACGCCGCACCACAAAATTGAAAAAAATGATCGTCTCACTCGGCCTCCCACACACGTTTATTCGGCCCAGCTTCTTCATGCAGAATCTGAGCACCACGCACCGAGAAGACATCTGTCAGCGCAACGACCTGTTCATCCCGGCTGGCAACGCCAAAACCAGTTTTATCGATACTGCCGATATTGCCGCCGTCGCCGCTAAAGTCCTGACGACGCCGATTTAAGCTGAGCAGAAGCTCAATATCACGGGTCCTGAGGCCATCACCTACACCCAAGTCGCCCAAACCATGTCCAAGATTCTCGCCGGCCCATCTTTTACTCAAAACCCAGCCTGCTGAAGTTTCGCAGGACCATGCTGCAGCGTGGTACCAAGAAGGACTTCGTCAACGTCATGGTGATGCTTTACCTAATTACCCAAATGGGCAACGCCAAACAGATCACCCAAGACTTGCCGAATTACCTGGGCCGGCCAGCGCACTCGGTCGCCGATTTTATCGCGGCTAATGAAGCCCTTTTCGCGCCTGCCAAGTAATCTGGCCGTTCGCCGCCGCTCGAGAAAGTCGTGCGAGCAGCGCAGTGAAGGGCTAAACTGTACTCAGATGGGGGTGATCTCAGTGGCTAATTCTTCCACTGACGCAACAAATCAACTGCTAAAAAAACCTGATGACAAAAGCCACCGACGGCAAACAATTCGCGGCGACCTGGAATTTTGGCGATGCCAAGGATCCGCTGCCAGCGCCACTGATTCGCCGAGTGCTCAAGCACACGGGCGTACTGGAAAGCGAGGCCCAGCTGACTGCAGCCTGGCTAACAGCGACTCAAGCTGAGCAAGGCGCACTTTGGCAGAAGCTGCAGCAGGCGACGGCGGAGTTTTGCCAACTCTTTGCGGCCGGCGCTGACGTCACTGCCGAACTGCCGAGTTACCGCCGATTCGAAGGCATGACGCTGCGTGAATTGGCTTGGCAAATGAGTATTGATATCGAGGATCTGGAGCTGCCCGAGGCTCGCGCCGCCGCGCTGGCTGATCCTGACAAGGTGGGGCTGTACGCAGAGGCCCAGCGCCAGTTTACAACGCAGTATCCAGGATTCCGGTTCGAGCCTGCGACGAAATAAGAAATCTGCTTCATAAAAGCCAAAATAGTTGTGATTACACGAGTATAATGAGGGTTGGAATTTTAACTAGGAGGCTTTAATCATGAAACTAATCACGGTCGAAGAGCAATACGACACTGACGCAAACATTGCGCAATTCAACAAGTATTCAGAAGTGAAGAACAACAACCCCTTTCAGGACAAACTGAAACCGGACCTTGTCGACTTCAGCAGAAAAGTCGCGTACATGGATCAACACGGCATTGACATGCAGGTCATTTCGGACGCTGGTAACTCCGCCCAGGTATTGCCTGATGCTTATGCAGTGGACGGGTCGCACGCGCAAAATGAGACACTTGCGGAAAACATTAGCCAGTACCCGACTCGCTTTGCTGGCTTGGCCACTTTGCCGGCGAACACGCCTGACAAAGCCGCTGAAGAACTCGAGTACGCCGTGACCAAACTGGGCATGAAAGGCGGCATCATCAGTGTTCAATCAACGGCCAGTTCCTGGATGATCCAAAGTTTGACCCCATTTTTGCCGCTGCTGACAAGCTGGGCACCACCTTGTACCTGCACCCTGGCGTCATCACGAATGAACAGCGCGCCATGTTGTACGACAGTAAAGCTTACCCGGCGGCGACTTCCAGCATGATGGCTGGCGCGATGTGGGGCTGGCACATGGAAGCCGGGATTCAACTCATGCGGATCATCACCGCAGGCATTATGGACAAATACTCGCACTTCAAAATCGCGTCTGGCCACTGGGGTGAATTCGTCCCGATGTTCTTGGAGCGGATCGATGGCTTCAGCGGCATTGTCACCAAGCTGCCGCACAAGTTCTCTTATTATTACAAGCGTCAGGTCTATATTTCACCATCTGGCATGTTCACCGCGCCACAAATGCAGCTGGCGCTGACAGAAATGGGTGCGGATCACATCATGTGGTCTGAAGACTTCCCTTACGTGAAGTCCGGCGACACCGTTCGCGATTTCCTCGCCCAGGCCGACTTGTCCGAGGCGCAGCGCGAAGCAATTGCCCATGGCACTGCGGAAAAGGTTTTTGATCTGTAAGGAGGACCTTTCATGCCTGAATCAGAAATAATCACGTTGATCACTGGTGCAGATAAAGGCATCGGTTTTGCTACTGCCAAAGACTTGGCCAAATTAGGCCATCACGTCCTGATTGGTGCGCGCAATCAGGCCCGCGGCGAAAAGGCTGTGCAAACGATTCGAGATGATGGGGGAACGGCAGACTTCATTCAGCTGGATGTGACTGAGGATGCTCAGGTCAAAGCCGCCGCGGCGAAGATCCAGGCTGACTACGGCTATCTCAGCGTCCTGATCAACAACGCCGGCATCGCAGTCGATGCGCACCAAAAACCGTCGCAACTACCAATCGACCAGATCCGCAAAGACTTTGAGGTCAACTTCTTCGGCCTAGTTCGCGTCACCCAGGCGATGGTCCCACTACTGAAGGTCGGTAAGCCTGCCAAAATTGTCAATGTGACCTCGAACATGGGGTCATTTGGCCTCGCCACCGATCCTCAATCACGCTTCTATCAAGTCTCTTCACTGGGC
>NZ_BBAJ01000052.1 GCF_001311195.1 Lacticaseibacillus camelliae DSM 22697 = JCM 13995 | reverse complement strand
AAAAAGAGGCTGAGACACAAAGCGGTTTTAGCCCAAAACGCAGGCGTCCCTGCATCACGATTCGCACTTCGAATCGCGATGCAGGGACGTTTGCGTGTCTGGGCGTTGCTTTGTGGAACGCGACTAGGTTAATTATGTCTGAGCCTGTTTGATTGAGAAAACTCAACTTACCGCCGGTGGTGCCGCACGAAGGTCATGTAGTGCAGGATGCAGGCCAGAAGCACGAAGAAAATGATCACGAAGCTGACATACCGCAGCCAAAAACTGCTGGTGGTCCAGGGCAGCAGCTGCTGAATGCCCATGGTGGCCAGTGCCATCACGGCGATCATGCCGAAAAGCAACATGTAGCGTTTCAAGGTTTCATCATCCTTTCGCTTCTTGGCGGTCAGCTTGGCTCCAACGGCCTTGGCCTGCGCCACCTTCTTGGCTGGGACCGTGGTCATCCCCCACGTCCCTGGCAGGACCAGCTCCGCGACCTTGTGAATGCCTGCCGCGCTCATCGCCTTGTCGATCATCGTGAACGTGGCGTCGGTTTGGTGCGTGAACGTGTTATCCAAACCGCTGGCAAAACAGCTCGACACGCTGACGTAGTGCTTGTCCTTGTACTTACCCGGCAGCGTGTCGGCGTCGTGCGTCATGCGCACCATCCGGTGGCGGAAGCAGTCGAAAAATTGTTTGAACTGCCCCGCCACGGTGCCAAAGTACGTCGGGCTGCCCAGCACCCAGACGTCAGCGGCGGCGAGCTTGCCTTCCAGCTCATCCAAGGCGGGGTTCGCCTCACCTGGCACATCCGGTCGAATAATGTACTGATTCAGATCCACAAACTCCGTCTCCGCGCCGCTGGCCCCGGCCAGCACGGCCTTTAGATACTGAGCGGTCAGCCCATTAGGGTCCTGTCCGCCATACAACCCCACGATTTTCATCTTCCCACCTCAGATACACTGTACGAGAATGATTCTAATCTTGCAATTAAATTTTGGCGCAAGCAAAAACGCCCAGGCCCCACGGTACGTGAGTCCTGGGCGCGATTGTTAAGCTTAGGCTTCGCGGTACCGCCGCACACCTGCCACACGCAGCCGCAGCAGATTGTCCGGCACCACTGCCACCTTACCACCCTGGGCCAGGGTCATCGCCGCTAGATCATTCAGCAGATTGTTGTGCTCGGCCGCGGGGCCGTCTGTTTCCAAGCGGTCTTCTTCCAGCACCCCGCGAATTCGCGCGCCCTGCCGCAGTACCAAGGTGTCCAGCGAGCGCTGCTGCAGCGCTTCAATGATGCCGCCGAGTCTTCGACGTACTTGCCGCTGCCGCGGGCCGTTTCCAGCAAGGCCAGCGTTTCGTCTGCGTGGCGATCGGCGTAGTCTTGCCGCAAGTCGTCCAGCGCCAGGTCGATGTCACCCAGGCTCATGTTGCCGGGGTTTTGCTCGACTTGCATGGACCCGCTGAGGTGCGGATTGCGGCTGATCTCGCGGAACACCGCAATGTTTTCCGGCAGGCCGAAGAGGATCAGGCGCCGCTGGTTAGGGTTGGAATAATGGTCGAGGAGGTAGGTATCCACCGCCTGGTAGTAGCGGCGACGGTCGATTTCCTCTTCACTGGCGCGGTCGGCATGGCCGTGGTAACTTGCCTGCCCCGGCCCCTGCGCGACCGTGTTCACTGACCCCCCGCGCTTTTCCGTGCCCAGCGTGCCAAGCAAAGTCACTGGAGCGTCGTCAGGCAGGTCGACCATCGTCAGCACATCCCCGCGGTTCAGGGCCAGCGCAATTTTATCGCGCTGCAAGAGTAGCAGGTCGAAGTCGAACTGGCGCTGGGCATCCAGGACCAGCGGCAGAAGCTGCGGCCGGTCCGTGGTCATCGCCGTGGGGCTCACTGCGTATTCGAGTCCCAACGCGATGGCCTCCTGACCGTTGCTGAGCAGCGCCGAGCCTTGGCCAATGATTGAAATCAGCGGCTGATCGCCGGCGGCCGCCTTGAGGCTCGCCTCATACGGAGCAAAATCAGTGCCCGGGTGCGTTTGCGCCATCACATCCTTAGCGTGCGCAGCCAGGTGCCGCAGCGTCAGGCGAGTCTGCTCCACCGTGCGGTCCGCCTCAAGGGGTAGGTACAAGGAAACAAACGCCCTTCAGCGGTGCTGCTTAAAAAGTCTCGCAAGGAGAGTTGCGTGTCTGTTGCCATATTAGTCCTCCTTTTCGTGGCCCTGTTTGGGCTTCAGTTTAACCATACCAAGGTGCGCGCTGGTTTTTCAATCAGCACCACTTGCGCTTATTTGATCGGTTGCCAGACCCAATCGCGGACTTCGGGCAGGTCCTCGCCAGTTTCGCGAATGTAAGCGTCATGGCGCTGCAGAGTGTCATCCATCAGCTGAATGAAGTCGCCGCTGGCTTCAAGCCGCTGCGGCAGGTGCAAGACCACGTCCTTGGCCAAGTGGAAGCGGTCGAGGTGATTGAGCACGCGCATGTCAAACGGCGTGGTGATCGCGCCTTCCTCGCGAAAGCCGTGTACGATCAGGTGGCGGTTGTGCCGGTCGAAGAAAACGGCGCGGATCAGGTCCTCATAGCCGTGGAAGGCAAACAGCACCGGCTTGTCCGGCGTGAAGTAAGCGTCAAACGTCTCATCATCCAGCGCCCGCGGATCGTCTTTTTTTTCAGTTTCAAGAGGTCGACCACGTTGATGAAGCGCATCTTGAGGCGAGGAAAATGCTGATGCAGCAGGTCGATCGCCGCCAGGCTTTCCAGGTTCGGCTCGGTGCCCGCCGCCGCGATCACGATGTCTGGCGCCACGCCATCGTCGTTGGACGCCCAGTCGATGCGCTTCAGGCCCGCGCGCGCCAGCACCGTGGCTTCTTCAATCGAGTAAAACTGCGGCCGCGGCTGCTTGGACGTGATCAGCAGGTTGATCGTGTTTTCGCTGCTGAAGACCTGCGGAGAAATCGCCAGGAGCGAGTTGGCATCCGCCGGCAGGTACTCGCGAATGTACTGGCCTTTTTTCTCTGCCAGGTGGGTCAAGACGCCGGGATCCATGTGGGTGTAGCCGTTGTGGTCCTGCTGGAACGAGGTCGACGTCGACACCACGTTCAAGGACGGGTACGGCCGGTGCCAGGGCTGCTCGGCCGCCTCGCGCAGCCACTTGAAGTACTGAGTCAGCATCGAGTCCACCACGCGCAAGAAGGCCTCGTAGGACGTGAAAATGCCGTGCCGGCCGGTCAGCGTGTACCCTTCCAGAAAGCCTTCCGCCTGGTGCTCGGACAGCTGCGAATCAATGATGCGCCCGGCCGCATTCATGTCCTCGTCGTAGCCGCTGTGGGTGATCTGCTCCTCCCACTGGCGACCGCTTGCGTCAAAAATGCCAAACAGCCGGTTGGACATCGTCTCGTCCGGTCCAAACACCCGAAAATTGTGAGGTTCAGGCGAATCAAGTCCCGCAGGTAATCGGACCAAATCACCATGTCCTGGCGCACGTCCTGGCCGCGCTTGCCAATCGGCAGCGCGTACTGACGAAAGTCCGGCAGCACCAGCGGCACCTTGCCGCCGACGTTCGTGATCGGGTTGGCCGCCATGCGCCGCGTGCCCTTTGGGGTTAGCGCCTTGAGCTCGGGCTTCAGCGTGCCGTGTTCGTCAAACAGGTCCTCGGGGTGGTACGACTCCAGCCACTTGACCAAGGCATCGGCATGCTCCATATGATCGCGGGACACGGGAATCGGGATCTGGTGCGCGCGGAACGACCCTTCAATCTTGTTGCCGTCCCATTCCTTCGGGCCGGTCCAGCCCTTCGGCGTGCGCAGGATCAACACCGGCCAGTGCGGCATGCCGGCATCGCTGATGGCGCGGGCCTGGCGCTGGATCTGCTGGATTTTTTCGATCATCGTGTCCAGCGTCTGCGCCATGATTGGGTTGAGCGTTTTGGCGTCGTCGCCTTCGACAAAGTACGGCTCCCAGCCCATCCCCGCGTAATACTGGCGCAGGTCGTCATCCGACTTGCGCGCCAGGATCGTGGGGTTGGAGATCTTGTAGCCGTTCATGTCGACGATGGGCAGCACCGCGCCGTCCGTGATCGGGTTGATGAAAGTGTTGGAGAACCAAGAGGCCGCCAGCGGCCCGGTTTCACTTTCGCCGTCACCGATCACCGTGGCGGCAATCACGTCCGGATTGTCGAGGATCGCCCCAGTGGCGTGGCTCAGCGAGTAGCCGAGCTCGCCGCCTTCGTGAATGGAGCCGGGGATCTGCGCGTTGGCGTGACTCGCCGCGCCGCCCGGGAAGGAGAACTGCTTGAACAGCACCTGCATCCCCGCCTCATCCTGGGTAATATTGGGGTAAGTTTCAGTGTACGTGCCATCCAAGTAGGCGTTCGACAGCATGACCTGGCCGCCGTGCCCCGGCCCTTCGATGTAAAACATGTTCAGGTCGTATTTATTGATCAGACGGTTGAGGTGCGTGTAGATAAAATTCTGCCCGGCGATCGTGCCCCAGTGGCCGAGCGGGTTGAACTTCACGTCACTGGCTGTCAGCGGGCGCTTAAGCAGCGGGTTAGCGCGCAGGTACAGCTGCCCGACTGACAGATAGTTGGCCGCCTGCCAGTAGCGCGTCATGAGGTCAAAATAAGCTGGTGAATCGTAATTATTGGTCATCAAACTCCCCTGCTTTCTTGTTGAGGCCGTCATCAATCAACCAAATTGTACGCCTGAATGCAAGTTGCACCGAATGATTTGACTCATCGGCTTGCCGCGCTTAAAAACCCGCTCGCGGTCCTAAAAAGGTGATAAACTGAGCATGAGGAAAGGTTTTTCATTAGGGGGCTTACAAATGAAAACACCATGGTTTGATGGGGTCATCATTACGATCGCAGTCCTGGCGCTGATCGCGTTGGTCACGATTGGGGCCATTCTGCCGGCCATCGCCGTCTTGGTCCTGATGGGCGTCGCCGTGGCCGTCGACCGCCAGCAGCCGCACGGCCGGTTAAGATTTTAAATGTTCTCAGCAATCGTTTTACGTCACGCTTGTCCCCAAAGCTAGCAAAGTTTATACTGTTGCCAACGGAGGCGGTTGCCATGGAGCTCAAGGATCTCACCATCAGTCAGCAAGACTATTTGGCCTATCAGCAGTGGTTTCAGCGACAGAGCAATATTCGCTGGCTGCGGCGGATCCTGCTGGTGTGCGGACTGGCGGCAATTGGCATTGGCGGCTGGCTGGGCATCACGGGCAGATGGGTCTGGGGCTCCGCCAGTGCGGTAATTTTTCTCGGGGTCTTCTTCATCGTGTATTTGCCGCTGCTGACGCGCGTGCGCACCGCCCGCGCCTTCCGCTCACCGAAAAATGCCGCCGTGTTCAGCAAGCGCTCGTTTCTGATCGATGATACCGGGCTCACCATGAGCGCATCAACCAGCACCAGCCATTCAAATTGGTCGGCCTTCTTGGAGGCGGCCGAAACCCCCAGGCTATTTATTCTAATGGTGGCCAAATCGCAAGGCGTGCTGATTTCCAAAGCCACGATGACCGACAGCCAGATTCAGGAACTGCGCACCATCATCAAAGCCAACATGCCAAAAGCTCTGGTCAGAGTTGGGTAAAACCATGCGCGATTCACTTCATAGGAACGCGCGCTCAACGACCATTCACTGGTCGCTTTTTTTGTATGCGCTGTTGTTAGATGATCAACTAGGTCTTATCTACAAAAACAAAAACCAGGATAATCGCAATCTAGCGTCATCCTGGTTCGGGGTTACTTTATGAGCATCTCTTGCACGATCGCCTTAACTTCATTCCAAAGACTCTGTGGCTCGCCATCAACCCGTGCCACGTGAATTGCCAGCTCTGCCAGCTGACGTCGCTGAGCCGAGTCCGGCTTAAAAGTAATGTGGTTTAAAGCGAGACAATCAAGAAAACTTAGATAGGCGGTTCGTTTATTGCCGTCATTAAATACATGCTTTTTAATCAGCTTGACGAAATAGAAGATCGCCAAGTCGGTTGCATTAGCATACAGTTGCTGGCCAAAAACGTCTTGATGAGCGGATCGAACAATGTAATCCAAGGCCTTCGCATCACGAATGGAGGCCCTTTGATTGGCTTCTTGCTGAAGGCAGACGTTAATCGTGATTAACTCAGACTGACTCAAATACTTCATCAGCGGTCTGCCAAATAATCAAGCGCATCCTTATTCTCAGCAATTAGCCCCTGTATTCTTGCCACCGTCGCCAGGGCAGCGTCTCGTTGCTTGGTCGGAATAAGCACAACTTGACCATCACTTTCGCCGATGGTGACGCTGTCTCCCTTATTGATACCAAGGTCTTTGGCGACCTCTCGCGGAATGGTGACGTATAAGCTGCTATTGCTTTGGCCAACTTTCCGATCTTGTCGATGTTTCAACTTTGCAGGATCAATCATGTCATCACCTCGTATATGTAGTATATACAGTCGATACGCACGGAGCAAGTCCATGTGTTGCCAGACAGACCCCCGTGCCTCGTTTAGGTAATTTTAGTGTCACGCAGGCACTAGTGACGTGGCAACCGGTCCTGCACGTCCCGGACAATCATCAATTCTTCGTTAGTTGGGATGACCAGGGTTTGGACGGTGGCGTCTGGGGCAGAAACGTTAGCTTCCTTGCCGCGCGCCGGCATTTTCGCCGACGCCGGCCGTGAAGACCAGCACGTCGACGCCGTTCATCAGCGCCGCGTAACTGCCGACGTACTTGGCGACGCGGTTGGCGTAGATATCCAGCGCCAGCTTGGCCAAGGGGTCTTCGTCCTCGATGGCCTCCAGATCCCGCTGGTCGGCAGACAGTTCGGAAATGCCGAGCAGCCCCGAACGCTGATTCAGCATAGTGATAATGTCGTCAAAATTAGTGATCTTCAACTTGCGCATCAGGTACTGCAAAAGCGACGGTCGATGTCCCCACTGCGCGTGCCCATGGTGACACCGGCCACCGGGGTGAAGCCCATCGAGGTGTCGACGGACCGGCCGTTTTGCACGGCGGTCACGCTGGACCCAGAGCCCAGGTGCATGACGATCATTTTCAGCTGATCCAGCGGCCGGCCCAGGAACTCGGCCGCGCGCTGGGAGACGTAGCGGACGCTGGTACCGTGCGCCCCGTACTTGCGGGCGCCGTACTTTTCGTAGTACTGGTGCGGGATGCTGTAGAGAAAATTCTCCGCCGGCATTGTCTGGTGGAACGCGGTGTCAAACACCGCCACCTGGGTCGCCCAAGGCATTTCTTTACAGAACACATCGATGTACTCGGCCTCGACCGGGTTGTGCAGCGGCGCGTAATCCTTCAAATCGCGAATGTCCTGCAGCACCTGTGGATCGATCACGACGGACTCGCTGAACTCCTCGCCGCCGGCCACGACCCGGTGCCCGACGCCGACGATCTCGTGCAGATGCTGGACCAACCCAAGGTCCTTGAGCTCGGTCATGACATCGGCCACGGCCTCGTGGTAGTTGCGGATCGCGTGCCCGGAGCGGTAAACCTGGTCGCCATACTTGATCTTCACGCTGGACTCAGCCTGCCCGAGGCGATCGATCAGCCCGTCGGCCAGCATTTGTTCCGCCGGCATCTCGAACAACTTCCACTTCAGCGTAGAACTACCTGCGTTGACTGCGAGTATTTTGACCATGTTCTCAGCTCCTATCCGTTGTGTGCGACTATATTGTATCCTATTTTTCCAACTTCTGCTCCGGGTCGTGCTGGCGGTGCCATGCCTTGATCTGCGCCAGGCGCGCCTGAACCTTGGCTTCACTGCTTGGTCCGTTGGGTGGTAATACTGTTTACCCTTTAAATTATCCGGCATTGTCTGCATCGTGGTCAACTTATCCGGGTTGTTGTGCGCGTACTGATAGTCCTTGCCGTAGCCGAGGTCCTGCATCAGGTCGGTGACGCCGTTTCTGATTTGCAGCGGCACTGGCTCGGCTAACGTCTCGGTCGCGTCTTTTTTCGCGGCTTCGTAAGCGGTGTACAAGGCGTTGCTCTTCGGCGCCAGGCTCAGGTACACGACCGCATGGGTCAGGTGGACCGTGCACTCCGGCATGCCGATGAACTGGCAGGCCTGAAAGACGCTGGTGCAGATCTCCAGCGCCCGCGAGTCCGCCATGCCAATGTCCTCGGAGGCAAACCGGACTAGGCGGCGAGCAATGTACAGCGGGTCCTCGCCGGCTTCCAGCATCCGCGCCAGCCAGTAGACCGCAGCGTCCACGTCAGAGTTTCGCATCGACTTGTGCAGCGCTGAAATCAGGTTGTAGTGCTCCTCGCCGTTCTTGTCATACAGCAGCGCCTTTTTGGTCAACAATTGCGACACCGCCGCCTTGGTGACGGTGATGGTCTTGCCCGGGTCCGTTTCAGCGTTGGTGACTGCCATTTCCAGGGTGTTCAGGGCAATGCGGGCATCCCCGTTGCAAAGTCGGCGATCATCCCCAGCAGCTCCGGCGCAATTTTTACCTGCTGCAGGCCGTAGCCGCGCGGATCCTTCAGTGCCCGCTTGAGCAGCTCGATCAGGTCGTCCTGGGTCAGCTGCTTGAGCACGAACACTCGGGTGCGCGACAGCAGCGCGGCGTTGACCTCAAACGACGGGTTCTCAGTGGTTGCGCCAATCAGCGTGATCGACCCGCGTTCCACGTACGGCAAAAAGGCGTCCTGCTGCGCCTTGTTGAAGCGGTGAATTTCGTCGACAAACACGATGGTCTTCTGCCCGAGCGACCGGTTCTGCTCGGCCTCTTCCATCACCTGCTTGATTTCCTTGATGCCAGCAGTGACGGCAGAAAAAGTCACGAACTGGGCCTTGGTTTGGCGAGCGATGATCTGCGCCAGCGTCGTTTTGCCGACACCAGGTGGGCCCCAGAAAATCATGGACGGAATTTCGTCATTTTCAATAAGTTTGGCGAGCACCTTGTCCTTGCCGATCAGGTGCTTTTGGCCAACAAACTCGGCCAAAGTCGTCGGCCGCATGCGGCTGGCAAGCGGCTGAGTCTGCGCCGGATTTTGATCAAATAGAGACGGCATCACGCCACCTTCTTTCAGCCTTATGATAACATTGAGGCGGATATGCTACACTACAAGGTGCGCAGAGTTCGCGCACTTAGCGGGACATGTAGCCTAGCTCGAGCCATTACCGGCGCGCTTTGCCGGTGAGGACTTGAGCGTAGCTACATGCTCCCGCGTTGCGAACTCGGAGCCCGATTAAAGCAAGGTGCGCAGAGCTGGCGGTCTTAGCGGGATGGGTAGCCTAGCTCAAGCCATTGCCGACGTTTTTTTCGGTGAGGGCTTGAGCGTAGCTAGCCGCTCCCGCGTTGCCAGCACGGAGCCCGATGACAAGCGCACCCAGGCGCATCATGCAGCCTTTACAAAGGAGTGACCAAAATGGCCGATGCTAATGACCAAAGTTTCCCCAGCGGTGAGTTCACCGCCTTTTCCACGGCCAAAATGACCTACTTCATGCTGGTGCGGGCGGATCTGACCCGCGCCGACATCGAGGCGTTCTTCGGCGACGACGCGCGCTACGTGGCGCTCACTAAAGTGCCCAGCGTCGAGCTGCACCTGCCGCAAGCCGAGGCCCAGATCGCGGTGCCCGGCAACTTGATTGCCAAGTTCGCCAATGGCAAGTACAAGGTGATCACGCAGGCGTACTACCACCAGAACTTCAACGAACCAATCGCAGACGCGAACGGGCAAGGCATTCATTAAGGAGACAGCATGGCCAAGTTTGAAAAGTACCACCCGCTGCTGTCGGTCCACTACCAGCTGGACTGGCTGACACTGTACAAGTTAAAAGACGTCGCCCGGCTGCGGGCCGATCGGACTCAGGCGGCGCTTTCCGGCCGTGAGCGCGATCAGTCCGTCGAGGACACGGCCCGCTATGTCAACCACTCGATGCGGCTGGTCATGAGCGACCAGGCCCTACTTTACGGCATCGGCGACCGCCAGACAAAGGAATTTCTCGGCAGCATTTGCCTGTGGCGCTTTGATTCAGGGATGACCTCGGCCCAGGTGCGCTTTGAGCAGCTGCCCGAAACCGCGCCGGAAGTCATGCAGGAAATCGTACCACGCGTGGCTGGGTTCGCCTTTTTCGAACTAGGGCTAAAGGAGCTCTACGCCGTGCTGCCGGAAACGGCGGAGGCGGCCGTCGACCTGCTGGCAGGCTTTGGCTTCACCAGCGCGCCGGCTCACCACACCCGCACCATGCCGAACGGCGAAAAGGTGCCACTGCTGCAGCTGACCCTGACTCGCGATCAGGTTGCCGATGACCCGGCGTTCCATTTTTAAGATGTCTCACCGAGTTCGACTGACTCAAGTTCAGGCGGCTTTTAGTTTGCTATTTTTCGGCCGCGGCCGAATGACTTTATCAGTTGGCATAGCGCCTCAACGAGCAGGGCTGTCGCTAAGACAAGCCCTGTCAGTTGACTGATAAAGGTGTGATTGTCGCCAAGATGGCAATCAAAAGCAAACCTGTACTTCCTTTCTACTGGAAATCAAGGTTATGAAACTCAAGCTCATAAGCCTCGCCTTCTTTCGAATGCGAGGCCTTCGCTCCAAACGTTTCTGCTCTCGTTATTATATTGGGCCGCAGCCTACTTGCCTAGCCATTGGGACGCATCCTCATTGGATTAACGAAACTTCATCATCATGCTCTCACGCGAATCAAAATTGCACCGACGCTCACGAAAAAGTGAGCGCCGGTGCATTTTTAAATTATTAATCTTTGTTATAAAATACGTCCTGCACAGCGCCGATGATGCCCAGCTTAGCGTGTGCATACGTCAATCCGCCCTGGATATACAGGGTGTATGGCGGGCGCAGCGGCCCGTCGGCGGAAAACTCAATCGTTGAGCCTCGACGAACGACCCGTCGGCCATGATCACCTTATCCTCGTAACCGGCAGTGGCTTCGGGAATCGGTGTGATAAATGAATCGATTGGCATGTTGTGCTGAAGCGCCTCGGTGAAGCGAATCATGTCGTCGGGATTGCCAAAGTTGACGGTTTGAATCAGGTCGGTGCGCGGCGCGTCCCAACTTGGCCGCACCGGCAGGCCCATTTTCGCCAGGAGGGCCGCCTCGAACACCGCGCCTTTAATGGCGTTGCCGGTGACGGAAGGCGCCTGGAAAAAGCCCTGGAACATCGCGTCCAGCACGCCGAACGTGGCCCCCTCGGCACCGCCAAGACCCGGCACGGTGAAGCGGTACGACACCCGCTCAACCAGGTCCTTGCGCCCGACAATATAGCCACCGGTCTTGAGCATGCCGCCGCCACCGTTTTTGAACAGGGAACCCGCCATGATATCGGCCCCGACTTCAAGCGGCTCTTTGGTTTCAGAAAATTCGCCGTATGCGTTGTCCACGAAAATCCAGGTGTCAGGCATGACGCTGCGGACCGCCTTGATCATCTCGGCAATTTTCGCAATCGTGAACGAATCGCGCGTTGCGTAGCCGCAAGAGCGCTGGATGGCAACGACCCGCGGTTGATCCTTGGCGACACGCGCTTTCACCGCCGCCAAGTCGACGTCACCGCTGTCTGGCAGCGGCACGTAATCGGCCTTAATGCCGTACTCCTTGGGGCTGCCAATCGCGTTGCCAGCCATGCCGAGGACTTCCTGCAGGGTGTCGTAAGGTTCGCCGGTGATGTAAAGAATCTCATCTCCTGGCCGCACCAGCCCGAGCAGCCCGACGCCGATTGCGTGCGTGCCTGAGACAAACTGCGGCCGCACCAGCGCGTCCTCGCCGCCGAGGACCTGCGCGTAAATTGCCTCTAGCTTATCGCGACCCTCGTCGTCTTGGCCGTAACCCGTGGACCCTGACAAGTCCGTCGTGGCGACATTGTGATCACGGAACGCCTTGAGGACCTTGGCTTGGTTTTCCATGATTTGGTCATCAATGGCCGCCAGCTTCGGCGCGATTTCCTCGTCGACTTCCTGAACGCGCTTGATCAGCTCTGGATCAAAATCATCTTTCCAACTCATGCTTTTCTCCTTGTGTCTTGTGCAAAAATTTACCGGCCAGCACCTGCGCTTGGCGGGGCGCCGCCATTTTCAAACTTCTTCATTACTTATCACCTCTTCCAGTATACGAGAGGAAGCGGTAAGGTGCACGGAAAGTATTGGGGGGTGAAGGCAATCATCGGGCTAAAACCGCGAGCCCTGCGCACCTTGCATAATCGGGCTCCGGGGTCGCGACCCTGCGCACCTTGCAAAAAAAGCGCCGCCGGTTGGGGGACCGGCGGCGTTACTGGGGAACGTGATCACGCTTTGGGGGAACGCGTCACGCACATCACTTGGGAGGAGTGAATGAAGAATGTTTAGGAGTGAGAAGCATCTTGCTTCTACTCTTATAAGATTACCGGGCCCAGGTGAAGAAACTGTGACGGCATTGTGGTGCTTTTGCCGTTTTTCCTTGGCGGTTTAAAGAATGGCCATAAAGATAAAGTCGAGAATAAAGCCCCCTGTGACGATCCACAGCACCGGATGCACGTCCTTGGCTTTGCCGGTGATCAGCTTGATCAGGCAGTAGAAAATGAAGCCGGCTGCGATCCCGTATGAAATGTTGTAAACCAGCGCCATCACGATCGACGCCATGAACGCCGGAACCGCCTCTTCCAGGTCGCTCCAGTTAATTTCCTTAAAGCTCGACATCATCATGACCCCGACCATGATCAAAGCTGGCGCGACCGCCTCGCTCGGCACGACCGCGATGAGCGGTGAAAGCAGTGAACTCAGCGCGAAGCACGCAGCCACGACGACCGCCGTCAACCCGGTGCGGCCACCGGCCCCAATGCCGGCCGCACTTTCAACAAACACGGTGACGTTGGAGGTGCCGAAAATCGAGCCGACGCCAGTGGCAATCGCGTCAGAGAACAGCGCGCGGTCCATTTTGGACGAGAAGCCAGAACCGCGGTTCATGTTGGCCATGTCCTCGTCGGAAAAGATCCCGGTCCGGCGGCCTGTGCCGATGAAAGTGCCCAAAGTGTCAAAAATATCCGAGAAACTGAAGGAGAAAATCGTCATGACCGACAGCAGAATGTGATTGGTGTCGGTGAACAAACTGCCGAAGCCCTTGCTGGAAAAAGCGGCGCCAAACGTGGTGCCAAGTTGGCCGATCGCGGTCCCCAGCGAATTGCCGGCGGCCAGGTGCAGGTTGGTGACGCCAAACGGAATCCCGATCAAGGTGGTAGCCACGATGCCGATCAGCACCGCCCCTGGCACCTTTTTCACGACGAGCACAGCCATCAGCAAGAGCCCAATCAGCGCAACGATTGCCCCTGGCTGAGTGAAGTTGACCAACGCCGGCGTGATGCCGCTGCCGCCGGTGACCACGCTGTTGACGCCATGGGCAAAACTGCCGCTCGCGGCCTTGCCGTTGACACTGAGAATGCCGCCGGCGTTACTCGTGAACTGCAGAAAACCCGCGTTTTTCAGCCCGATGTAAGCAACGAAGATCCCAATGCCGCCGCCGATCGCGTGCTGGAGCACCGTCGGGATCGCGGTGATGATCAGCTTGCGGATCTTAGTCACGGTGATCAGAATGTTGATCACGCCGCACAGGAAGACCAGCGCCAGTGCCTCCTGCCAGGTAAAGCCAAGACCCGCGACGACGGTGTACGTGAAGAACGCCTGCAGGCCTAGCCCAGGGGCCAGCGCGTATGGAACGTTCGCAAACAGCCCCATGACCAACGTGCCGGCCACACTGGCGACAATGGTGGCCAGGAACACGGCCTGACTCGGCATGCCGGTGAGCGACAGCGTGGCTGGGGCCACGAAGAGGATGTACGACATCGCGAAGAATGTTGTCAGACCCGCCAAGATTTCCGTTCGGACATTAGTGCCATTTTCTTTCAGCTGAAAAAGTGTGCCATGATTCGCCCCTCTGAATGATTTAATGTCTTTCACGATATGCGTTTTTTTTCATAAAATTCAACCAGAAAATGGGGCATTTTTCATGAAAGCGAATTTAATGTTCGGGTTTAGCCAAAAACGGCGGCTGGGGATCAACCCAGTCGCCGTCTATTGTGTACTGTTTTCAGTTAAAGGACCGCGAGCACCACGAAGTTCAGGATGAACCCGATGGTGACGATTGCGAGAATCGGATGAATCTCCTTCGCCTTGCCTTCGATCAGCTTGATCAGGCAGTAGAAGATGAACCCAGCCGCAATGCCGTATGAGATGTTATAGATGAGGCCCATGACGATCGATGCCATGAACGCGGGAACGGCTTCGGACAGATCGGACCAGTTGATTTCCTTGAAGCTGGAAACCATCATGACGCCGACCAGAATCAGGCTGGGGCAACGGCCTGCGTCGGCACCACGGAAATCAGTGGGGCAAAGACCGCCGACAGCAGGAAGCAAAGCGCGGTGGTAACGGCCGTCAGCCCGGTGCGACCACCGGCGCCGATGCCAGCCGCACTTTCAACGTACGTGGTCGTGTTCGACGTGCCGAAGACCGCACCGATCGAGGTCGCAATGGAATCGGCGAACAGCGCCTTGTCCATCTTGGAAGAGAAGCCTGAGCCATGTTCCATTTCGTCAATATCCTTATCGGAGAAAATGCCGGAACGACGGCCAGTGCCAATAAAGGTGCCCAGCGTGTCGAAGGTATCCGAGAAACTGAAGGCAAAAATCGTCATGATGGTCATCAGGATCTGCTTACCATTGGTGAACAGGCTGCCCATCCCTGGTGCGAGAACGCAGCGCCAAACGTAGTGCCCAGTGCGGCAAACGAGCTGCCCAGACTGTTCGCAGAGGAAACGCTCAAGTCGGTGACGCCCATCGGGATCCCCACCAGCGTGGTGACGATAATACCAATCAGCACGGCCCCAGGAACCTTTTTAACGACCAGAATGGTCATCAGGATCAGGCCGAACAGCGCGAGCAGCGCACCTGGAGAAGTGAAGTTGACCAGGGCCGGTACGATCCCGCCGCCGGTCACAACGCCAGTGACGCCTTTGACGGCTTTCGTTGCGCTGTAGGCGGCGTTGTTGACGGACAAGATGTTGGAGGAATCAGACGTGAACTGCAGGAAGCCGGCGTTCTTCAGCCCGATGTAGGCGACGAACACCCCGATGCCACCGCCAATGGCGTGCTGCATCACTTCCGGGATCGCCATGATGATCATCTTCCGGACCTTCGTCACGGTAATGGTGATGTTGATCAGCCCGCAGATGAAGACCAGAGCCAGCGCCTGTTGCCACTTGTACCCGAGAGCGAAGACAACGGTGTAAGTGAAGAAAGCGTTGAGCCCCATCCTGGCGCCAAGGCGTAAGGGACATTGGCGAACAGCCCCATGACCAGCGTGCCCACCGCGCTGGCGATGATCGTCGCCAGAAACACCGCTTGGTAGGGCATCCCGGTTTGAGAAAGCACTTGCGGGTTAACGAAAAGAATATACGACATCGCAAAGAATGTCGTTAAACCCGCCATAATTTCAGTTGAAACACGTGTATTGTTCTGCTTTAGCTTAAAGAAGTTCTCCATTTTTCTCTCCTCGTTCGCTTTTATGGTTAGAGCATACCGCGTCTTCACCCAACTTTCAAGCAAAAAGGCAAACATTACGTAAGAGATTTAGTAAAATTGTTCACGTATTATTTGGATAATGCCTAATATCAACCGGTTTATAGCCAGCCAAATCGTCTTTTGGTATTTTCCGTTGCGACACCCTGCCTGAAAACGAGCGGAATCGGCCATTTTCGGCCGCAAAAAAACCGCGATTCCTCGCGGCCCTGCACAACTATTTAATAATGACCTCATCGACGGCTTCCCCGCTGGTCAAAAAGCTCACTAGGTTCGCCAGCGAAAAGTTGACCATGTTCTGCACTGCTGTTGCCGTGTGATACGCCACGTGCGGCGTCAGTAACACGTTGGGCAGTTGCGCCAGTGCCTCCCACTGCGGATCGGAAAACATGCCGGTCTGCTCGTACCGCAGCAACGCTGGGGATTCGTGCTCGTAGGTGTCGATCCCCGCACCGCCAAGATGGCCGGACTGCAGGTGTTTCAGCAGCGCCGTGGTGTCGACCAAGTTGCCGCGCGCCGTGTTGACCAAAATCGCGTCTGGTTTCATCGACTTTAGCGCGGCGTCATCGATCAGGTGGTAATTGGCCGGCACCCCTGGCACATGCAAATCGACCACATCGGACTCGGCCAGCAGCTGAGGGAGTTCGACATAGGTCGCCCGCGGTTCAGGATGTCCCGGATGCGGATCATACGCCAAAACGTTGGCGCCAAATCCGGAGAACAGCCGGATGGCAGCCTGGCCGATCCGTCCCGCCCCGAC
>NZ_BBAJ01000051.1 GCF_001311195.1 Lacticaseibacillus camelliae DSM 22697 = JCM 13995 | reverse complement strand
CCACGCCGCGACGCAGGCCCGCTGCGGCCGAGTAGGTCGTCGGCACACACCGCGAAGGGTCCGGGGCAAACGTTGCCGTCTGCAGCCCCAGCGGACTCAGGACGCGCTGCTGAATCAGCGCCTGAATCGGCCTGCCGTAAATATTTTCCAAGGCCCAACCCACCAGCAGCAGATTCACGTCGCGATACACGACTTTGTGATCACACTCCCCAGTCACTTTTAACTGCGTGATCAGTGCCTGGCGCAGCGCCTTGGGCGGCAGCTCGTCGCGATGCGGAATGTACCCCTCCAGGCCGGAGGTGTGCGTCAACGCCTGGCGAAACGTTGTGGCTGGTGAAACTCGCAGATACCCACTGATAGCATCGTCCACGCCCACGCGGCCATCATCAAGCGCCTGTAAAAATACCGTGGTGGTGCCGATCACTTTCGTCAGCGAAGCCAAGTCGTACAGCATCCCCGAGTGAAGCGGCGTTTTAGTCGGCTGCCACGTTGCCTCGCCGTACACGGTGAGTGCCGCGACCCCGTCATGAAGCCAGGCCGCGGAAACCCCAGGCGCCATTTTCTGATCTACAATCGTGCGTAATTCCTGCATCACGTCCATGTCTGTGCCTCCAATACGGTCTAGTATACCGCGGCACGCAAAAGGCCGACCAGTAACTGGTCGACCGTCGTCACGCAATGGAGAACCAAAGGGTCAAGTGATTGGGCCCGTCGATCATCAGGTAATCGTTGGCGGCATCGTAATCAAAATCAATCCAGCCTCGCGTTTGAAGATTGAGTTGAAGTAGATTCATCATGCTGTGGTTAGGAATGATCACACTGACATAGTGGGCGCCGATGACATCAGCGGGCCTAGGCCCCAGCTGTCTTTTGACCACCTCAATGCCGAAGTGCATGGTATTATCGCCAACTGTCAAATACCCCCAGTTAGGCGTTTTCTGCTGCAGAATGAACCCCAGGGTGTTTTGAACATGATCAATCGTTGCCATCAGCGCCGGCGTTTCAACCACGAGCCTGCCGATAAACGAGGGCGGGGGCAACAGTGGCGCCCGTCTCGGCGCTTTTGGCAGGTGCGGCGTCGGCAGTGGTTTGCCCGCCGCATCTGTGAAATTGTACCCGTGGCCCACGACCAGGCGCGGCCCCTCATCATACTCCAGGATCACTTCATTGCCTTCCGGGTCGTTCACCCGGACGCCGCGGCTGAACCCGGTTTTAAACCACGGGCTGACCGCGACCCCCTGCGCGTGAAGCCAGGCCACCTGCTTCAGCACCACAGGCAGCGTCGGCACGGAAAGCGCAAATGCGCTCAGCCCTGCCGTTGGGGTTTTGGAAATGTTCCCCCCGCCCTCAAGCAGCAGCAACACTCGGTGGTTTGCCTGGAGGCCCAGCAGGACCTGATGTCGACTGTCTTGCAGGACCTCCAGACCCAACATCTGCACGTACCAAGCACGCATCACGGTTAAATCGTGAACGCGCAATGCGACAAAACCAATTCGCGACGATGGATTAAGCATCATCTGCGTCATTTTGCTCACCTCCTGCCGATTTGGTTTACAGCATAATCGAGTTTGCAGGAAAGCGCACGGATTTTGACTCGCAGCAAAAAAACTCCCACCAAGCGACCAAACCGCCTGGTGGGAGTTATTCGTACCTCATTAAATCGTCGTACTGCCGCTGAACTGACTATTGTACAGATCGGCGTAGAAGCCGTTCTTGGCCATCAGCGTATCGTGATCACCAGTTTCAACAATCGAACCGTGGTTCATGACGATAATGTTGTCGGCATCGCGAATCGTGGACAGCCGGTGGGCGACCACGAAACTCGTGCGGCCCTTCAGCAGGCGACTCATCGCGTGCTGAATGTGCACTTCAGTCCGGGTATCAACGGAACTCGTCGCCTCATCGAGGATCAGGATCTCGGGATCCGCCACAAAGGCACGGGCAATCGTCAGCAGCTGGCGTTGGCCTTGCGAAATGTTAGAAGCGGATTCGTTTAAGACCGTATTGTAACCCTTCGGCAGCTGGCGGACGAAACTGTCCACGTGCGCCGCCTTGGCCGCGTTCAGAATCTCCTCATCGGTCGCGTCTTCTCGCCCGTACTTCAGGTTATCCCAAATCGTGCCGGTAAACAGCCACGTGTCCTGCAGGACCATCGCGTAGTGCTTGCGCACATCCTCGCGCGTCATGTCGCGAATATCGGTGCCCCACATCCGGATGGAGCCGCCGCTGACGTCGTAGAAGCGCTCCAGCATGTTGATAACCGTCGTCTTGCCGGCCCCAGTCGGCCCAACAATCGCGATCATCTGGCCCGGCTCAACGGTCAAGTTGTAATCCTTCATCAGAATTGGGCTGTTTTGGTAGCCAAACTTGACGTGATCCATGACTAGCGGGTGCTTGTCGCCTTCGATTGGCGTCACACCAGATTCGATGTCTTCCATCTCCGGTTCGTCGATGACCTCAAAGACACGTTCAGCCGAAGCGATGGTGTTTTGAATGGTGTTGGCCAAGTTCGCCAGTTGTGAAATTGGCTGAGAGAACTGCTGGGTGTACTGCAGGAAGGCCTGCACATTCCCCAGGGTGACTGTCCCATTGGAGACCGAGATGCCCCCAAAAATCGCCACGAACACGTACCCGAGGTTATTCAGGAACGTCATGAGCGGCATGATGATGCCGGAAACAAACTGCGCCTTCCAGGCCGAATCATAAAACGCCTGATTCTCGACTTCGAAGGTCTTCATCGCGTCTTCCTCGCGGTTAAACGACTTCACAATCACCTGACCGGCGTAATTTTCCTCGACATAGTTGTTCAGCAGGCCAAGCGCCTTCTGCTGACCGGCAAAATACTTCTGCGAGCGCGGCGCAACAATGCCCACGATGACAAGACTCAACGGAATCGTAATCAGCGCGATTAAGGTCAGCTTCCAAGAAATCGTCAGCATCATCCACAAAGTCCCAATGAAGGTAAACGCACTAGTGACCAACTGGGTCAGACTCTGCTGCAGGGTCGAAGCAATGTTATCCATGTCGTTGATGGCACGGGACATAATATCGCCGTTGCTGTGGGTGTCGTAATAGTTGATCGGCAGCCGCTGCATTTTGGCCTTGAGCTCCTTGCGCAGGTCGTAAACCGTGCGCTGAGAAATGCGGGTCATGATGAACTGCTGCATGAAGGAGAACAGCGCCGACGCCAGGTACATGAAGATCACAACGATCATAATCTCCTTGATCTTGTCAAAATTAATGGGGAACTGCTTCATCGGGATGCCGGCCTTTTGCTGGGCGACCCCCTTCATGTAGCCCTTAAAGATTTCAGTCGTCGCTTCCCCCAAAATCTTTGGGGTCCGGATCTGAAAAATCGTGGACGCAATGGCAAAGAGCATAACGATCACAATGCCGACCAAGCGAGATTTCATATAGCCAAACAGGCGGAAGGTGGTGCCCCAGAAGTTCTTAGGCTTTTCGACCACGCCGCCGCGGGCCCCTGGTCCGTGACCGCCGCCTGCTGGCCTGGTTGAAGTCGTGCGATTCGTTTCAGCCATTATTTCTCATCCCCTTCGCGAATTTGTGAGTTAACAATTTCCCGGTAAGTCTCATTGTTGGCCTTCAGCTCGGCGTGCTTGCCGCGGCCGACCATCTTGCCGTTGTCCAGCACGACGATCGTGTCGGCATCGGCAACCGTCGACACTCGCTGACCGACAATGACCACAACGCGCTGAGAAATCTTTTCGTCGTCCTTGAGAGCCTGCCGCAGCTCGGCGTCGGTCTTAAAGTCCAGCGCGGAAAACGAATCATCGAACACATAGACGGCGGCGTCTTTGATCAGCGCCCGTGCAATGGCCAGGCGCTGCTTTTGGCCACCGGAGAAGTTATCCCCGCCTTGTTCAACTTGGTAGTCCAACCCTTCCGGATTGGCCGCGATGAAGTCTTTGGCCTGGGCCACTTCCAAGGCGTGCCAGATTTCGTCATCTGTCGCGTCATCGTTGCCATACTGCATGTTGGAACGAACCGTCCCAGAGAAGAGGTTGGCCTTCTGCGGCACAAATGCAATCTTGCGGTGCAGTTCGTCCAGGTCCACGTCCTTGACGTTCATCCCGTTCACTTTGACCGCCCCTTCTTCCACGTCATAGAACCGCGGGATCAGGTTAACCAAAGTACTTTTACCAGAACCAGTGCCGCCAATAATGGCTAGCGTCTGGCCGGCCTTCATGTCAAAATCAACGCCTTGCAAAGCCGGATCCTCGGCCCCGTGATAACGGAACTGCACGTGGTCAAACTGAAGCTCAGGCGTGGTATCGGCGAATGGTGTCGGATTTGCCGGCGACTTGACCGTCGTCGTTTGGTCCAGCACTTCATTGATTCGGACCGCCGAGGCCTGCGCCCGAGGAATGAAGACGAAGATCATCGACAGCATCATGAAGCTCATCAGAATCTGCATCGCGTAAGTAATGAACGCAATCAGGTTCCCAGTTTGCATCGCTTGGGCCGCGATCAGGTGACCGCCCCACCAGTCGATGGCTATGTTGGTCCCAGACATGATCAGCGTCATGACCGGCATCATCATTGCATGATGGAAAAGACCTTTACGGCGTTGTTGGTGTAATCCTGGTTGACGCCTTCAAACCGGTCCTGCTCAAACTTGTCCTGCCGAAACGCCCGGATGACCCGGACCCCGGTCAGGCCTTCGCGAAAGACCAAGTTGATGTTATCAGTTTTTTGCTGCATGCCGCGGAACAGTGGCACAGCAAACTTCATCACAATCCCGATGAAAATCGCCATGATGGGCAGCACCACCAGAAAAATCAGCGTCAGCGTGTGGTTCTTCTGGTATGCCAGGAAGCTGGCCCCAATCAGCATGATCGGCGCCATGATCATCATGCGCAGGATCATGACCCAGACGTTTTGAATCTGCGTCACGTCGTTGGTGGTCCGCGTGATCAAACTACTGGTCCCAATTTGGTCCATCTCATCATGCGAGTAAGTGATGACCTTGCGATAAACGTCAGAGCGAATGCGCTGCCCCAATTTCTGGGAGACCCGCGCCGCCAAGAAGACGTTGCAGATGGCCGCTAAGGCGCTGATGACCGCAAACGCGATCATCTTGAAACCTTCCTGCCAAATGTAGTTAATATTGCCGGTCGCGACCCCGTTGTTGACGATGTCAGCGGTCAAATCAGGCAAATAAAGGCTGGTGATGACCTGAATGATCATGAACAGCACCGCCCCAGTAATCTGCGCAATCGAGACGCGGCCTTTCGCTAATTTAATCATGTACTTCCTCCTCTGATATCACGACGCCGTACTGCAACCAGTTCAGCATCTTAGCCATGCGGGCTTTCAAGGCTGTTGTGGTCACGTTCTCGCCATTCCTGCGCCGAGTGTAATAATAGCCGATCGACTGCATGAAGATCCACATCACTTGGCGAAACAGCATCGCGACGTCTTCATCTGACTTCACGCGCAGCTTGCTGCGGTCGATGTGCTCAAGTGTATAGTCAAGAAACACCTTTTTCGGGTGTGGGTCTGGCGCCTTTTTTTGGCATTGAGCTGAAGTGTGCCGCGTTGTGAAAATCCATGAACAAAAAAACATTTTCATAGAATTCTCGGTGTGGCCCCTTCAGCAGTTTTCGACTGACGTGTCGAAAAATCCGCCATCATCCCAAACAGGTCCCCGTCATGCCGAGTCATGGCCTGCATGTAAAGTTCCTCAGTCGAAGACCGAGTGCGATCCAGCAAGTAAAAAAAAGATGTCGCTTTTATCTTCAAAATACTGGTAGAAGCTACCGCGCGGAATGCCGGCTTCCTTGATGATATTCGAGATGCTTGCATCCTGGAATGACGCACGCGAGAACTCATCATAGGCCGCCTTGATCAGCCGTTTGCGTTTTGTTTCCGCCAGGCGGAAAAAGGTTGGTTTTGGCATACGGGCTCCTTTCTAAAAAAATGACATAATGTCATGTGACAACTTGTCATTATACGCGCTTATGTTCGAAAAACAACAATATTTCGATTTGTTTTCAGAAAATTCTTCAAAAAAAACACCCTGCGGTCGCGTGATCGCCAACCACAGAGCCAGCATTGCTTTATTCCTGTTCGGGCGTCGACTGCGGCGCTCCCGCCAGGGCGAGGATTTCTCTGGGCGCCGTCAAGTTGACCCCGCGCACCACCCACTGGTCGCCGGTCACGTCAACGCGGGTGACGCTCGTGTTCTTGAGTAGCGTGACTGGCAGCTGGTCTGGGGCCAACTGGTAGATCAACGCACTTAAACTGACCCCATGCGCCACGACCAGAACATTGGCCTCGGGCTGATTGGCGTCAACAATCTCGTCAAAAGTCTGCCGCACCCGCGTGATCAGCTCGTCCAAGGTCTCCGCCTGGCCGGTGTCATCCATGGCGTGAAAATTGCGGACCAGGGTCCGAAACTGCGGCGCATCCAGCCACATCTTGGCAAACGCCCGCACGCCGTAGCGCTGCGTCGTCTTGCGCATCAATTTCATGTTACTCATGCCCTCGTTGCCGCCAAAGTAATATTCGCGCAGGCCCGCCTTTTCCTCGAGTGCCGGGGCGTCCGCGTGCTCGGCCAAAATTGCCTTTGCTGTGGCAACCGCGCGGCGGCGATCGGAACTATACGCCGCGTCGAAATGAATCGGCTTCAGCAAAGTGCCAAGCTGGACGGCGGCTTCCTGACCTTTGGCCGTCAGCGCGGCATCGGTCACACCCTGAAGCTTCTGCGCCCGGTTCATCTCGGTTTCACCGTGTCTTACCAGGTATAAATGGACTGTCATCTGAAGGCCCCCGTTCTATACTTTCCAATAGTTCCATGGTATCATATTCCGCAGTTATTCTACTCGGACTGAAGACGGAGGTGACTGATTTGGACCTGGCAACACAAGTACTCACATACATCAAAACGCATCCGCAGCAAACCACGATTATTCGCCGCGGCTACCAGAACACGATCAGCTTTCGCCTTAAAGACACGCTGATTTTTCCCGGCCTGCACGAATGGTTCCCAGAGAATCGGCTAAACGCGTTTCCGCTGTCTGACGAATTTATTCCCCATCACCGGCGGCTGGTTCACTGGTTAGCCAAGCAAGTTGACCCCGACGAGCCGCCTGAGCCCAAAGCGCTTTGGTTAACGCTCAGCCATGTGACGACCGCGAAATTTCTGTACGTCGAGGTGTCCTTTGAATAAACAGATCGCGGATCTGCGCACCCGGGCCGTCCAAGCGGGCATCATGGCAGCTTTGCTTTGGGGCATGCGCATCCTCTTCGACTGGCCTTGGCTCCTCTTCGTAGTGCTGGCCGCAATCGTCTATGGTCTAATTTGTTTAGGCTATGCGATTTTTCTGTGGACCATTCGAAAAAAAATAAGATTCCGACCGCCGCGGCCGGGATCTTATTTTTTTGACGCTTATTCTTGCGGCCCAAGAAGACGTAATCGGCAAGCGAAATGAGCAGCGCCACAACGATCAGGATCTTCGTCCAAGTGGGCCCCAGCGAGGCCCGCATGAGCCAAACAAAAATCAACAGCAGTAAGGCAATGATTTGGTCAATGAACTGCTGCACATAATGGTTTGAGTCTTGTTGATGGGACATGGCCAGCCTCCTCATTTTTCCTCAGTATTTTAGCACGTCTAGGCGCTGCTTGTCTGCCCCGTAAGGGATACTGTCACCAAATGGAGGCGAGTCCATGGAAATGGCCATCACGCACGACCAATTTCAGCTGATCGAAAACAGAACGAAAACGATTGAAGTCCGCCTAAACGATGCCAAAAGACGCCAACTGCGCCCCGGGCAGGGGTTGGCAGAGCGGCTGCACTTTAGGCCTTGAAGTTTCCTGGGCGATAGTTGGTCCCTTTGACGAGTTTGAAGTCAGACTTGAGGCCGTTCGTGATATACACCCGATTATTATTGGTCACAAAAATGGCTTCAATGTCCTGGCCCCGCTTTTTGTTCATGTACGCAAGCCCACCGCGCAACCCTTTGTCGAAAGCGGCATTGGACAGCGCATCGCCGTCGACGCTTTGCTTAGACACAATCGTGACTGAGGCCAGGTTGTTGTCGTAAGGATAACCCGTTTTGGCATCAAACAAGTAGATGTACTTGTGCCCGTGAGACATGAGGTACTGTTCGTACGTCCCGGCGGTCACGACCGACATGTTGGCGGCATGGATCGTGCCCAGGGCCGTGCCGCGGCTAGCCTTCGGATCCTGGATGCCAATCGTCCATTTGCGGCCGGCAGCTTTTGGCGAATGGCCCATGACCACCACGTTGCCGCCAAGGTCGATGATGGCCGTGGTGACGCCGTCTTTTTTTTAAGCGTCTGCCGGACCTGATCAGCGACCCAGCCCTTGGCGATGCCGCCAAAGTCCAGCCGCATCCCTTTTTTGGTCAGGTACACCGTGCACGTTTTGGCGTTGAGCTGCACGTCGCGCCAGTTGACCAGCGGCAAGGCTGCCGTGATTTCCGCGGGTTTGGGCACCCGGCCCCGGGCAAGCCGATTTTCCACAGGTTGGTCACGGCGCCGATCGCCATATCGAAGCTGCCGTTCGAGTTTTTAGAAAAATACTGCGCTTTTTTCAGCAGCGGCCAAAAGTCTTTCGGCACGCGGACCGGCCTGATGCCGGCGTTGGCATTGATCTTGTCCAGCACTGACCCGCTGCGAGTCAAGGTGGCCTCGCTGTCAATGTGGCGAATCGTCCTCAGCCCATCTTTGACGGCCTTTTTTTTGCCGCTGTCGTAAACGGTGACCTTGCAGATTGTCCCCAGCGAAAACTCGCTATCGGTGTACGGATCGTTCGGCCGCAGCTTGGGCGTCACCTGCTTCTGGCCGCAACCGGCCAACGCGAGTAACACCAACCCGGCAGCCAGCAGCCGCCAAAAACGTTTTATTTTGACCATAACGATCCCTTCTCAATTAAAATAGTCCAAATTCCAGTATACCCGTGCCGCAATAAAAAAAGCCGGACATCATTGTCCGGCAAGGATTGGGTAGATAGGGATCGAACCTATGATTATGGATTCAGAGTCCATTGCGTTACCACTTCGCTACTACCCAATAACTTAACAACGAGTAATATCTTACGAAAAATGGCCGGCCCTGTCAATTGATTCTGGAAAAAAGTTTTCCGCCGCTAAACTTTCTTGCTTCCTGGCCGCCCCAGCCTGCCACTACTGCAAACCGAAAACGAATGGCGTACACTAGGTGTACAGTCATTAGAAATGAGGGGTAAGAATGAAAATTGAATCTGCTTGCACGTCCATTCTGGTGGGGAAAAATGCCAGTATCGACGGCAGCACCATGATCTCGCGCAACGACGACACGTTCCACGTCCTCGCACCGCACCGGTTTTACATGCATCCAGCCTGGCACGGGGAGAAGGGCCTGCACGTGAAATCCCCGCTCAACGGCTTTGAGGCCGATCTGCCGGAAAACGGCTACCGCTACAACGCGGTGCCCAACGTTGACACCGAGCACGAAGGCGACTACGAAGAATCCGGGATCAACGAGAAAAACGTGGCCATGTCCGCGACCGAATCGACTTACGGCAACGAACGGGCCCTGGCTTTTGATCCGCTGGTCAAAGACGGCCTGGACGAAGATCTCATCGTCAACATGACCCTGCCGTTCGTTGAAAGCGCCCGCCACGCCGTTGAGTATCTGGGCCAGCTGATCAAACAGTACGGCTCGCCGGCCGGCAATTCCGTGCTTTTCTCTGACAAAGACAACGTTTGGTACATGGAAATCGTCACCGGTCACCACTGGGTCGCCCAGCGCATCCCTGATGACGCCTACGCCGTCGCCGCCAACGAGGTCGCCATTCAACAGGTCGACTTCACCGACGCGGATAACTTCATCTGGAGTGACGGCATCCAGGACTTCGTGGCTCAGCATCACTTGAATCCCGACAAAAAGGGCTGGAACTTCCGGCACATCTTTGGCACGTTCAATGAAAAGGACCGCCATTACAACACCCCGCGCGTCTGGTACGCCCACCACGTGCTCAACCCAGAGGCGGAAGAACAGCCGGAATCCGGCGAGCTGCCCTTTATCATGCGCACCGACCACAAGATCACCCGCGAGGACATCGCCCAGATCCTGGGTTCGCATTACAATGAGACGCCGTACGATCCGTTTGCCAAGGACTCGACCGATGCCGACCGGCTGCGCTACCGCCCAATCGGCCTGAACCGCACGCAGAACTCGCACATCCTGCAACTGCGCAACGACGTCGACTTCGGCCACGCCGCGATCATGTGGCTGAACATCGGCATCCCGACGTTCAGTCCTAATGTGCCGTTTTACTGCAACGCGGATGACACCGACCCATCCTACTCCCAAACCCCGATGACGCTGGACGTGGATCAAGACTCCGCCTACTGGTTGCACCGGAGCTTGGGCATGCTGGTGGAAAGCCACTACAGCAAGTTCATCCAGCAAAACCGCGATTACCTGACTGAGCAGTACCGGCTTTTCCGCGTTCACATTGCGGAAACCGACGCGGCAACGAAAGACATGAGCGGCCAGGAGCTGACCGACGCGTTGACGCAGGCCAACTACAAGCTGGTGGCTGCAGTGAAGGCGGAAGCCAAAAAGCAAATCGCCAGCATGCTGATGCAAGGCATGCAACTTTCCAAGCTGACTTTTAATATGGACAAGAACCTATAAGTTTTCGCCCTTGGCACTCACCAATCACTGGTGAGTGTTTTTTTTCGCAAAAAGCGGCATACTAAACGCAAAGGAGGTGGCCCCATGGTCGCAACACTGATTATTCTCCGCGGTAATTCTGCCAGTGGCAAAACGACGTTAGCAGCCCAACTGGAAGCCAGACTGCCTGCGGGTCAAACCCTCGTCCTTCATCAGGACACGCTGCGCCGCGAGCTGCTGCACGCAAGCGACCATCAAGGCACCCTGGCCGGCCCCCTGATCGAGACCCTGGCCGAATTTGGCCGCGCCCATTATCGCTATACCATCATTGAAGGCATCCTGCGCAAAGACGTGTACGGGGAGATGCTGATGCGCGTAAAGGCGTCATTTGCCCCTCACGCTTGGTCTTATTACCTCGCTCTTCCCTTTGAGGAAACCTTGGCCCGTGACGCGACCAAACCACAGCCATTCGGTGAGGAGACGCTGCGCCGCTGGTGGCGGGACCAAGATCAGCTGAGCGAAGACCATATTCTAGACGCCCGCTCGATTGCGCGCCTGGCGGATCAGATTACTCAAGAGGTGATCGAGGATGAGTAAATCACGAGTGAATGCATTGAGCGATGGCGTCTTCGCCATCCTGCTCACGATTCTGATTTTGGAATTCCAACCGGAAACAATCAAACCTGGATCACTGAACCAAGTCGTCCTTCACCAAACGCCACTGTTTCTGATGTACATTCTCTCGTACTTTTACGTGGGGACGAGCTGGCTGTTTCACCATGACTATTTTCAGTATGTCAAGCGCACTAACCGCACCCTGAACGTCCTTAACCTGCTCGTGCTCTTTGCGGTCACCCTGGTGAACTACGCCATGGTGCTGCTGATTGAGGCCCTTTCAGACGGTAACACCAGCGATATCCGGCTGGCGTTCATTGTTTACGACCTGGTCGCCCTGCTGATTTCCTTCTCATTTCTACTGCTGTACCGCTACCTGGAGCATCATCCGGAACTGCAAACGGTCGAACGCAGCGGCATCACCAGCCATTACGAGCGGATTCGGCTCGATCCGGCCCGCAGTGTCAGCATTTACCTGTTGTCGATGATCGCCACCAGCTTTTCCAACCTCATTGCCGGGATTTTATTGGTCGCCGGTGTGGTCTTCCATTTCATCGCCTACTTGCGTTTTTCGCGCGTTGTTCACATTGCGACCAACGAAAAGACAGACAATCTTACCAAATAAGCTGCCCTGAACGTTCTATAATAGAGCCTATATAAGGAGTGATGACATGCGAGAAGCAAGACGACGCAGCCAAAAGAAGACGAAGAAGGCGCGCAAACGCCGGTGGCCCCGCGTGATTGCGATTCTGTTGGGGCTCATCGTGGTATTAGGCGTCCTAGTGGTGGTGTTCTTCACCCCGCTCAACAACACTTACCGCAACGTGACCGGCAATGACACCCCGGCAGACAGCGCGGTGAAATCCCAACTGGTCAAGCAGATCGAAACCCATAAAACCGGCGATCCAACGACGGATGCCGCGTTAGATAAAGCCGCAAGCACCTTGGACAACACCAAAATGAGCACAATCGTCCAAGCAGCCGGCAACCAGGATAAATTTGCCAGCCTGGTGCAAGCAACCACCGGCGTCCCGGCAGCGCAGGCCAATACAGCAGCCGCCGCAGTATTTTCCAGTAGCGAGCTAGCGCCATTGCGTGAGGCGGTCGCTCAGGGCAATTACGTCAAAGCCTATCAAGAGTATCAAGCGCTGAGCGCGACCGCGAAGGCGCAGGCGTCCAGCTTATTAAGTACCGTTAAATAAGGTCACGGCAGCCAGTTCGCTGCCGTTTTTGAAATGGGGGATTTGGCTGATGGCAAGCTTTCATAGCGCTGACGGGCGAAGGTTTCGAGAGCCCAAGTTAAACCAGCTGATGGCGCAATACGGCGGGCAGCTCGAATTCAGCGCAAGCAGGGTAAGTACCTCACCTTGTTGATCATCGCGACTGTGGCATTGATTGTGATGCACATCTTCTACGCCTCGCTGGAGGTCCTGCCGGTGATGTTCATGTTTGTATTTGCCGGCCTGTACCTCCTGCGCGATGAGTACATTGTTGAGCCCGGAGGCGAAACCATGACGCTGTCCTTCTTCGACGTCGACATTATTACCGGCAAGCATGGCCAACGGCCCATCGTGTTTGTGCCCGATGATCCAAAAGCGCCAACGCAGGCGGAATAATCGGCCACCGCACCAGTGACGTCTCGCCTGGCGCTTCAGCCCACGAAAAAGCCGCTAAACGCTGAGCTAACAGCGTTTAGCGGCCTTCTTATCACCCGTACGGGATTCGAACCCGTGTTTCCTGGCTGAGAACCAGGCGTCTTAACCCCTTGACTAACGGGCAATGTCTTTAAAGCACGTTTATAAGTTTACAGGATTCAGCGGATATGTCAACCTTTAACCTGACAAATTCCCCTTATTCGAGTCATGTGTGCTACATTCAACGCAGGGAGATGAAACTAATGAACACGATTTTTCACATTGATGAGTCCGCTAAATGGCCCACCGTCCTGAGCAATATTGCCAACTATCAGGCGGCGGCCAACGCCGCTGGCCTCTCCGGCAAAATTGAGCTGCTGATCAATGGCGCCCCAGTGGTTGATGCCAAAACCACCAGTCAGATCGATCTGCAGCCGCTGGTTGCGGCAGGCGTCACCGTCGCGGTCTGCCGCAACGCCATGGTCAGCCACCAGGTCAACGAGAACGCCTTACAGCCGGGTTTGACCGTCGTACCCGCGGGCGTTTTTGAGCTGGCGAAGCGGCAGCATGAAGGCTACGCGTACATCAAACCTTGAGTGTGTCCGTGCGGTCCGCCGCGCAGACGGCGCATCAAAAAAAACGCCGCTGCACCAATTGCAGCGACGCTCTTCCACGCCAAACTATGGGTTATTTTTTCTTAGCAACCATCATGTTAGGGGTGTTTTGGTGACGGCAGGTCCGCCCTGCTCGATCAAACATCGCGTAGACCCACAACCCGTTGAACGAGAGTGCGGCTGCACCGACTAATACTGTGACCATCTGCGTCATCCTCCTTTTATTTCAAAATTCGGATTCCTCGCGGGCCGATAACATCGCCGTTCAAGCAGCCAAGTCGTGCCGGCCCTTAAACGCTCCGTGAAGATTCTGTTCCTTTGCTTTGTATGTTGCTCATTATACACAACCTTTACATTGATGCAAATTCACGGCGCATTTGTAACTATTTTGTTACATTCCCAAGACCTCTGGTTAAGCCCCATGTAACAGGGATTATCCGCCTAGGCCCAGCTTGTCAGGACGGCCGTCACCCATTATTTATTGGCTTTTGCCGTTACAGAAGATTTACGAAGGAAGAAAAGCATCGCCAAGACCAGAATGGTTAACAGTGCCACTGCCGCGCCGTTGCCGGCCAGCAGCCCACTTGGCGTGCCTGGCGTCAGTACGCCACTGATCGACAGAAGAATCCCCGTGAGCCCTATAATCGAGCCCCCTGCGATCAACCCGGAGGAAAGCGAGACGCCGTGCTGAACGCGTTCTTGATTTGCCGGTTTACCTTTACCTTCAACGATCATGCGGACGATTGCGCCCACCAGGATGATCGCGGTCGTGGCCATTGGCAAGTAAAAGCCGATTGCGACGGTCATGATTGGCAGTTTCAGGAAGTGCATGACTAAGCCCATCGCAACCCCGATAAAGATGATCGTAAACGGCAGCTGCCCGGTGATGATGCCCGAGGTCAAAGCGGCGATCAGGTTCGCCTGAGGCAGGCCAAATGCGGCATCAGCGCTGGTGTCAGCCAGCTGTGGCGCCAAGACCACGATCACACCAACCACTGTGATCACACCGATCACAGCCGCCAGCAGAAACCGCCGCTGCATCTTTGGCCGGGCCGCCCCAACGAGTTCGGTCGCTTTTTGCGTCTGTGAATACCCACCGCCAATGCTGATCGCGGTCACCGCGAAGGTGGCCAAAAGCAGCAGCGAGCGCAGGTCGAAGTCTGATGTCCAGCCCATCGCGACGAACAAAACGGTGAGCAGCACAAGCGACGCAATCGTCATGCCAGAAACCGGCAGATTCGACGTGCCGATGGTTCCGGTCAAATTGGCCGCCACCACCACGAAGACGAAGGCCAAAATCATGGCCAGCCCCCCGCCAAGCAGCCCAATCATCAAACTGCCTGAGAAAATGCTGCTGAGAACAAAAACAGAGACAATCGCAAAACCCAACAGCATGATGCCAAACATCGACTTCTTTTCCTTGCCGCCAAATGCGACTTTCAGCGAGCGCCCGATCACCGGAATCAGTTTGACCGCCCCGATCAGGCCCCCGCAAAGCATCATGCCGGCGCCCAGGTAGCGATTGTAGCTGCCAGAGATGCCGTCAAAGCCCAGTGAATTCACCGCTGTGCCCGCGGCGTTCCAAACGTCATTACCGCCGCCTGCCATGTCGGTAAAGTAACCGATCAAAGGTGCGATGGCAAAATTCGCCAGTAGCGAGCCGGCAAACATCTGCAACGCAACCTGCATGCCGACGATAAAGCCGATTCCGGCCAGCAACGGGTTCACTTCCAGTTCAAATTTCCACTTAAAGTCCTTAGGCCCGTACATGACAAAATGGTTGTTGATCCAGCCAAACATCGAGCCGGTCGCCATGGTCAAAAGCCCACCGATACCGAACCCCGAGGCCATCATCTTCATGCCTTGGCCGCCTTCCGCGCTGGCCCGAATGGTTTCGGAAATCGCCATCGCTTCTGGATAAAGCAGCGTATCCTTACTGCCGACAATCAGGTGATTTTCGACAATGGAGGCCGTCCCGATTCCGAACAACACCCGAGTGTGCCGACCAGCACCGCCTCAAAAAAGTTGATTTGCGCCCCGATCAAAAGCACCGCGGGCAGTACGAAAATCATTCCGGAGGCGACGGTTTCGCCGCCACTGGCCATTCCCTGCATTTCGTTGGTGCCAGCAAAGCCTTCCCTTCGCGCAAAGGCTCGGACGACCGCCGAACCGATGATGGCCCCTGGGATCCCGGCCGCCACGGTGAGTCCTGCCTTCATCCCCGAGTACGCCGTCGACGCGGCAAACAGCAACGCGAGCAGGATTCCCACGCTGAGGACGATGGTTGACCCAACGCGGCTTTTGGGCTTAGCCGGCGCCTGCGTCTTGGGGACGCTGATTGGCTTTTCCATATTGGTTTCCCCTTATCTTAACCATAAATCGTTTACTATGTTTAACTTAAACTTAGCATGGTGGTTATCTTGATTGCACGGATAACGTCTGTTGCCGAACAAAAAAATCCGCAAAGAAAACAGCGAGCCAAAAGACGCTGCAAAATCATCTCGAGTCTCATCGCAGATTTTTAACGTTTTCCATTGGCTAATCGGGTAAACTGGATACAGATAAGGAGGCGCCAGTCATGAAACAAACGCACGTGTTACCATTAGGGATTCTAGCGACCGTAGCCGGCGGCCTGACGCTTGTGTCCGGGGCCTTGGCCCTGAGCGCCGGTATTTTGACGATCAAGCCGCCGTTTCTGCCAAGCACTAAAAACGCCGCGGCGTTTAATGGAGCTGAGCGACTGTCC
>NZ_BBAJ01000050.1 GCF_001311195.1 Lacticaseibacillus camelliae DSM 22697 = JCM 13995 | reverse complement strand
TCTTTTCGCACCATGCGCTTGCGCTGGTCGGCCGGATCTTGGCCGATGGGCGCCTCGATCTTTCCGGTGGGCGGCAGGCCGCGCGGAACGAGCGCGGTGTAGGTGCGGGCCGCGGTTTTGGCGGCGAGCTGTTGGTTGATGATGCCCTGGCTGATCGGGTCCTTGGCGATGATCGTCAGGCCCGAGGTCAGCATGTCGAGCCTGTGAGTGATGTAAACCGGGCGCGGCGCGAGGTAGCCCGCCGCTGCGTTCATCAGGGTGCCGCCTTCGTCCGGCCGGTTGGGGTGCGGTTTTTGACCGGCGGGTTTGACGACAATCAGCAGCTGGGCGTCCTCGTAGGCGACTGTCAGCGGCAGCAATTCGGGCCGGTAGTAGGCTGTGGCTGGGGCCGTGAAGCGCAAGGTGACTGGGGCACCGGCGGCGACGGGTTGGTTGAACGTTTGGTAGGCGCCGTCGATCAAGACGCCTTGCGTGCGGCGGAGCTTGGCGATCCAGGCCTTAGGCACCTGCCAGGCGTGAAGCAGCGCGCGGATATTCGGGGCGGCCTGAGCGATGGCGTGAAGTTCAAACTGTGGCATGACAGGCTCCTTTCTGTAATTTGCGTAAAATCCGGCGCAAGGCCGAATCCGGGATTTTGCGCGTATGCTAAACTAGTCACATGTTAGGAAAGGGGGACCACCAGTTGAAAGCATTCTGGGCTGCCGTGCGGCCGTATCTACCAAGGCCGGACACGGGATCGCATGGTTCTTCCGGCGGTTCCAAGTGATCCGCTGGCTGATTTTAATTTTGCTGTCGCTCACGCTTGCCTTTTCGACCTGGTTCACCTACAAGGCCAAAACCGCCAACGTGCAAGACATCAAGAGCAGCCTGCAGACCAAGACCACGCTTTACGACGAGGATGACCGCGAGGCGGGCAAGCTGTACGGGCAAAAAGGGACGTACGTGCCCCTTACGCAAATCTCACCCAACATTCAAAATGCGGTGATCTCCACTGAGGACCGCAGTTTTTACACGAATCCCGGTTTTGACATTAAAGGGATTGCCCGTGCGGCGCTTGGGTTGGTCATTCACCACGGCCAAATTACCGGCGGCGGCAGTACCATCACCCAGCAGCTGGCGAAAAACACCCTGCTATCTCAAAAGCAGACGTTTCTGCGCAAGGGTCAGGAGATTTTTCTGGCCGTGCAACTGACTCGAGTTTACTCTAAAAACGACATTCTGACGATGTACCTGAACAACGCTTACTTCGGCAACGGGGTCTGGGGCGTGGAAGACGCGTCGCAGCGTTACTTTGGCAAGCACGCCAGCCAGCTGAACGCCGGCGAAGGCGCGACGCTCGCCGCGATGCTGCGCAGTCCCAGCTTTTACAACCCCATTGATCACATGGATAACGCCATTGCCCGGCGCAACCTGGTGCTGGGCCTCGAGCAGGATAACGGCAAGCTGACCGCGGCGCAAGTGCAGGCGGCCAAGGCGACGACGCTGACGCTGAAGGATACTTACACCGCCGACAATCAGCAGAAGTATCCATACTTTTTCGATTCGGTCATCGAAGAGGCGTACAAACAGGACGGCATTTCTCAAGACGACATCGTCAACAAGGGGTACCGGATTTACACGACGCTCAACCCGACGTACCAGGACCAGATGCAGGCGGCCTTTGACAACGACTACGTGTTTCCTCAAAACGCGGCCGACGGCACCAAGGCGCAGGCGGCCTCAGTCGCCGTCGACCCGAAGACCGGCGGGGTGCTGGCGGTAGTGGGCTCGCGCGGCCCGCATGTTTATCTTGGTTTCAACTACGCCACGCAGCTGCAGCGCCAGCCCGGCTCGCTCCTCAAACCGCTGATGGCCTACACGCCAGCGCTGGAAAACGGGTATTCCTACGACAGTGAACTGACCGACAAGAAGATCAGCTACGGCAAGGACCATTACACGCCGACCAACGATACCGGGATCTACGCCGGCACCATGCCGATGTACAAGGCGCTGGCCGACTCAACCAACGCGCCGGCGGTGTGGTTGCTGAACCAGATCGGCATGAGCAAAGGGGTTGCCAGCCTGAGCCGGTTTGGCATCAATTTGCCGAAAAAGGATCAGCACCACTTGGGCGCAGTCCTGGGCGGGGTCTCCACCGGCTTTTCGCCGCTGACGTTTGCGCGGGCCTACTCGGCCTACGCCAGCGGCGGCACGCTGCCGCAGACGCACTTCATTCGCAAGATCGTTGATGCTACCGGGAAGACGGTCGTCAACAACGAGCCGTCGAGCAAGCGCATCATGAAGCAGTCGGTGGCCACGGAAATGACCAGCATGATGATCGGGGTTTACAACGAAGGCACCGGCCAAACGGCTAAGCCATACGCTACACGATCGCCGGCAAAACCGGCACCGTGGAAACGCCGAAGACCTGGGGCAATGGGCTGGGCGCAAAGGACTCTTGGGTCTCGGGTACACGCCGGACATCGTGGTCGCCACCTGGTCCGGCTTTGCGAACACCGACGCCACGCATTACTTGCAGCCTGGACAGGGGGCGCTGAAGCTCTACCGGCAGGAGATGACTAACATTTTGCCGGCCACGCCGCAGACCAAGTTCAACACCACGGATGCCAGTGCCGGGCGACCTTGCAGACGCCGAATGCGGACAACGGCGGCGCCGACCTGTGGTCCACCATCCAAAATGGGATTCAAAATGGGGTCGACTCGGCCAAGAATACGGTGTCGGAGTGGTACAATGGCATCAAAGGATTGTTAGGCAATTAATCTAAACAAATGAGGTGCCTCATGGCAAACGTATACGATAGCGCAAATCAGCTCGCGGAAGATCTCAAGAGCAGTCAGCAGTTCCAGGACTTGAAGAAGAGCTACGACATGCTCAAGCTCGACACGATGGGTTACGCCCTGTTCCAGCAGTTTCAGAACCTGCAGATGTCGCTGCAGCAAAAGCAGGCGGCCGGCCAGGAAGTCACTGAGGAGGACGTGAAGCCGCTTCAAGACCTGTCCTCAAAGATGCAAAACATCGACGCATCAAGGACTTGATGGCTAAGGAGCAGGCAATGTCGACGGTGATGGACGATCTCAACCGGATCATTTCGACGCCGATCGCCGAGCTTTACCAAGACAGCACGCAAAAGCCAGCCGATAAGTAAGCCCAAAGCACGCCGCAAGTTCGGCGTGCTTTTCGTTTGGGCCCGTGAGCGGTAAAATAAGGCGACAGGCGTTCCATAGAAAAGGTGAAAATATGGCAAAGCAAATTTTTGATTACGAAAACGGTCAGGACATGAAGCTGGCGCTGCTGATCAAAGGGGCTGAGGTGCGGATTGCGAAGAACGGCAAGAAGTTCATCGCGTTCACGTTCCAGGACCCGTCTGGCCACATCACGGCCAAGTTCTGGGATGCGTCCGAGGACGACATCGCCCAGTACCAGCCGGGGTGGTGGTGCTGCTGTCGGGCAAGCGCGAGCTGTATCAGGGCAAGCCGCAGATTAAGATCTACACGATGCGGCTGGCGACGCAGGAAGAGGGCAATGACCCCGAGAACTATGTTGAGCACGCGCCGGAGTCCAAGGACGACATGGGCCAGGAGCTCAATGATTTTATCTTCCAGATCACGAATGCCAACTGGAATCGCGTGGTGCGCCGGCTATTGGCCGACCATAAGCAGGAATTCTTGACGTATCCGGCCGCCAAGTCGAATCACCACGCCTTCGCCGGTGGGCTAGCCTTTCACACCCTCAGCATTCTGCGTCTGGCCAAAAGCGTCGCGGGCCAGTACCCGGCGGTCAACAAGTCGCTGCTGTACGCCGGGGCGATTCTGCATGACTTAGGCAAAACCATGGAGCTGTCCTCCGCCGTGTCGACCGATTACACGATGGAAGGCAACATGATCGGCCACATCGTCCTGGTCGATGAGGAAATCGTGCGCGTGGCCAACGATATGAAAATCGACATCCACCAGGAGGACATGATCATGCTGCGCCACATGATCCTGGCGCACCATGGTCTTCTTGAATACGGTTCGCCTGTGCGCCCGGAGCTTTTGGAAGCGCAGATCCTGCATGACCTGGACGAGCTGGATGCCGAGATCAACATGCTGACCACGGCTTACCAGCACGTCGACCCAGGCACGTTCACGGAGCGGCTGTTTGGGATGGACAACCGCCGCTTCTACCGGCCCGAAAACGGTCAAACCTATCCCGATCCGAAATAATTAACGCCTCGTCGCCTTGAAAAAGGCGGCGTTTTTTTATGCGTCGGCGCGGGCGAAAACGCTATACTAAAGGTGCATTGCGAAGAGGAGGGTCTTTATGGCAAAAGCATGGTGGAAAGAAGCAGTCGTGTACCAGGTTTATCCCCGGTCGTTTCAGGACAGTGATGGCGATGGCATCGGCGATCTGCGGGGCATTCGGGATCGCCTCGACTACATTAAGCAGCTCGGGGCCAACGTGATTTGGCTGAACCCGATTTACGCGAGTCCCAACGATGATAACGGTTATGACATCAGTGATTACCAGGCCATTCATCCGGATTTCGGCACGATGCAGGACTTCGACCAACTGCTGAACGCGGCGCACGCCCGCGGGCTGAAGATCGTGATGGATCTGGTGGTCAACCACACCAGCGACGAGCATCACTGGTTCGTCGAAAGCCGCAAGAGCCGGAACAATCCGTACAGCGATTACTACCTGTGGGTCGATCCGGTCGATGGGCACGCGCCAAACGACTGGGAGTCGAGCTTCTCCGGCTCGGCCTGGCAGTACGACGAGACCCGCAAGCAGTACTACCTGCACCTGTTTTCCAAAAAACAGCCCGACCTCAACTGGCGGCTGCCGGCGGTGCGTCAATCCGTTTACGACCTGATGCGCTTCTGGCTGGACAAGGGCATCGACGGGTTCCGGATGGATGTCATCAACTTCATCGGCAAGCCGGAAATCTTCACATCGGCTTCCCCGTCGCCGATCAACATGCCGCAGGTGCAGGACTACCTGAAGGAAATGAACCGGGAGGTCCTGAGCCACTACGACATCATGACCGTCGGTGAAATGCCGGGCACGACGCCGGCATTGGCGCGCGACTACACCGGGTTTGACACGCATGAGCTCAACATGATCTTCCAGTTCCAGCACATGGGCGTGGACCTGGATCCAAAATTCGGCAAGTGGGTACACCATCCGTTCAAGCTGTCCACCCTGAAAAAAATCATGGACCGCTGGCAGGTGGGGCTGGATGGCCAGGCCTGGAATTCGCTGTACTGGAACAACCACGATCAGCCGCGAGTGGTGTCCCGCTTCGGCAACGATTCGCCGGAGTTCCGCGAGCGTTCGGCCAAAATGCTGGGGGCGGTGCTCCACTACCAGCAGGGCACCCCGTACATTTACCAAGGCGAGGAGCTGGGGATGACCAACAATGCGGCGTTCACCAAGCTCAGCGACTACCGCGACATTGAAAGCCTGAACGGCTACCATGAGTGGGTCGACGAAAAAAAGGCGCTGACGCCAGCGCAAATGCTGGCCGGCCTCGCTGCCGGGTCGCGCGACAACGCCCGCACACCGATGCAGTGGGGCACCAAGCCCAACGCTGGCTTCACGCCGGCGGGGGTGACCCCGTGGCTCAAAGTGAACCCCAACTACGTGACCATTAACGCCGATCAGGAAGTCCGCGACCAAAATTCGGTCTTCAACTTCTACCGGCAGATGAACCTCTTGCGGGCCGCGAATCCCATCATCACGTACGGCGACTTTCAGCCGCTGGCCGAAGACGACGAGAAGGTCTGGGCCTATCAGCGGCACTACGAGGGCCAGACGCTGACCCTGGTGGCCAACTGGACGGCGAAAAACATCACGCGCGCTTGCGCCGCCACGGCTGGGGAGCTGCTGCAAAGCAACTACCCGGACGATTTGGGGGAGACGCTTCGGCCGTACGAGGTCAAAGTCTACCTGGCGTAAGCAATCATGAGTGTCATTAATGCCATCGGCGTTTGCGCCGATGGCTTTGCGCAAAAATGCCTCTCCGAAGAGAGACATGGATTGATTTTTGCCTACTTAGCAGAACTGCTTGAGCCGAGGTAAACGGAAAGGACATTCTTCAAATCGTTGTCCTTGATTGAAACATCCGCCTTGGTCAGGACCTTCTTGATGATCCCGTTCATGACGGTGCTGTCGCTTTCCCAAGAAGTGTAGAGCTGATCGGTCAGTTCCTTCTTGTGTGACTGCTCACTGCCCTTTTTCGGGATCTTGACCGCGCGGATGATGTGATAGCCGTAACTCGTCTTGACCGGGGTGGTGGTGTAGTCGCCGGCCTTCTTCAGCTTGAAGGCCGCAGCCTTGAAGGTGGAATCGAGGCTGGTATCGGTGTTATCAAAGGCTGGCAGCTTGCCGGCGTTTGAAGCAGTGGCGGTATCCGTTGAGTACTTCTTGGCCAAGGTCTTGAAGTTTGCTGCCGAGTTATCCTTTTTCAGGGCCGCTAAGACCTCGTTGGCAGTCGATTCCTTGGCCACGAGGATGTGCTGAACCGTGATTTTTGGCTCGTACTTCTTCCATTGATTGTCCAACTGCTTCTGAGTCGGTTTCTTCAGGTCTTTCAACGCGGCTTCGGAAAGCAGGGAAGTCTTGATCTGGTCCTTGAAGGACTTGGTCGTCAGGTTGCTTTGGGCCAGCGCACTGTCGAAGTCCTGACCGGCGTCGGTGTACGACTTCTTGACCTTGTTGTACTGCTTGTCGACCTGTTTATCAGTCCCGGCCTTTGGGTACTGCTGCTCCAAGGCTTTCGTGACGATCATGTTCCGCAGGGTGTCTTCACCGCCGCTGCTGGAGGTCTTCATTTCGTTGTAGTACTCGTCTTTGGTGATTTTGGCGCCCTTCATGTTGGCCACTGTGGCGTTATCGCTTGAGCAACCCGCCAAGGTCAGGGCAAGCAAGACACCGGCGATACCGGCGATCCATTTCTTCATAAATAAACAGCCCACTTTCAATGTGATTTGATTTACAACACGGGGTCTAATATACCACAGACCGCCCGGATACGCGCGGTATTCACAGAAGCTTCAAACTTCTGAGGCTAGTCCGCGGGCTGGTCGGCCGCGGCGTCGGCGCGATCAGGCGCCGGTTTGTCGGCCTGGCTGGCATCGCGGTTAATGTCGTCAATGGTGCTGGCGATCTGGTCGAGCTGGGTCTGGAGCGCCTGACTGTGGGCTTCGGTTTGGAACTGGAAGTCGGTGACCTCATCGGTAATGTCCTTGACGGTCGGCTGCAGCGTTTCCTTGATTTCCTTTTGCAGGTCGGCCAAGGCACTGCCGAGCCGCTTGACCGCGTGCTGGACGTCCTCGGTGGCGCCGGTGACGTCCTTAGAGTAGTCGGCGAAGGACTGAATGCGTTCCGGACCGCTTTTTTTCGTGGTCAGCAGGACGTAGCAGGTGCCGGCAAGTGCGCCGAGTAGAAAGCCAGTTTTGAATTTAGCCATTAGTCTTGCACCTCCTGGCGAATTTTTTTGGGCGATGGCCTGCAGCTGGTCATTCGTGTAGGCCTTGGTGTGGTCGCCGAAGTGGATCGAGAAGTCATCATCCTGTGAGTAGCGCGGTACCAGGTGAATGTGGGAGTGGAAGACGCTTTGGTAGGCCACTTCACCGTTGTTGTTCAAAATGTTCATGCCTTTGATGCGAGGGTCTGACGCTTGATGGCCCGCGCCAGCTTTGGAACGCGTGAAAATACCGCTTTGGCCAGCTGCTCGTCGTAGGCAAAAATATCCGCGACGTGCTTCTTGGGCACCAGCAGCGTGTGGCCCGGCGTGGTCTGCGAAATGTCCAAGAACGCCAGGACCTGGTCGTCCTCGTAGACTTTCACGCTGGGAATCTGGCCGGCAACGATTTTACAAAAAAATGCAGTTTTCATCCATGTTCTTTTCCCTCTTTCATCAACGTTTAATCTGCTTCCATGCTATCATAGAACCATTACTATGAGTAGAAGGAAAGAAGGCTGGGCATGACGCTGACGCTAGAACACGTCACCGGTGGGTACGGCAATCTGCAGGTGCTCAAGGATTTGAATTTCACGGTGGCCGATGGGAGTATTGTTGGGTTAATCGGTCTAAACGGGGCGGGCAAGTCAACGACCATTAAGCACATTATCGGGCTGTTGACGCCGCAGCAAGGCAAGATCACGATCGATGATAAGACCCTTGCCGAAGATCCTGACGGCTATCGGCAAGCCATTGCCTACGTGCCCGAGACGCCGGTGCTGTACGCCAAGCTGACGCTGCGCGAGCACTTGGAGCTGACCATGATGGCTTATGCGCTGGACAAGGATGCCGCGTGGGCAAAGGCCAACGAAATGCTTAAGAAGTTTCGCCTGGACAACAAGCTGGATTGGTTTCCGGCCAAGTTTTCCAAGGGCATGAAGCAGAAGGTTATGATCGTGGCGGCGTTCATGACCAACGCCAAGCTTTACATCATCGATGAACCCTTCACCGGGTTGGACCCGCTGGCCGTGCACGACCTGCTGGATTTGGTCCAGGCCAAAAAAAGCGGCGGGCGCGTCTGTGCTGATGTCCACGCACATTTTGGCTACCGCTCAGCAGTACGCCGACCAGTTTGTGCTGCTGCGCAGTGGCCAAGTCCGGGCCACCGGCAACATGGCGCAGCTGCGGCAGGACTTCAAGCTTGCAGACGACGCCAGCCTGGATGCGATTTACATGGCCATGACGGAGGAACGCTGATGCGCAAACTTTGGCAAGGCGCTTGAGGCGGCATCAAAAAGAACAATTCAAATACTTGCGGCTGGTCTTCAATGACCATTTTGTGCTGATCTTGTTGATTCTGTTCGGTGCGCTGCTTTACGGGTACAGCCAGTGGGTCAAGGCGCTGATGCCGGCGTGGTGGCTGCGGCCGGCGCTGGCGCTGGTCCTCACGCTGCTGCTCAGTTTTGGTCAACTGGCGAGCCTGAGCGAGCAGCGGACGCGACGTTCCTGCTGCCGCAAACCAGCGCTTTTGCGCAGTATCTGTTTAAGGCGCGGCGGTACTCGCTGCTTCTGCCTGGCGCGGTCCTGGTGCTGAGCGCTTTGGCCAGCGTGCCGCTGCTCATGGTGCTGCACTTCGATCCGCTGTCCAGTGGCGTGACCCTTGGCCTTACGCTGCTGATATTCAAGGACCTTGACCTGTGGCTGCAGCTGATCGACCATTACGGCGTCTCGCGGCCGGCCTGGGTCGCGCGGCTCCCGCTCTTTGGGGCCGGGTTTGCCGCCCTGACCTTGGGGCTGTTTCTGCATCCGGCGTACGCCATGGTGATCGCCTTGGCCCTGAATCTGGGGTTTCGCTGGGTGGTGTTGGCCCGCTTTCAGCCTGCTGCCCTGGACTGGCTGAGTCTGAACGCCAGCGAAACCAAGCGCATGGATCGGCTGTACCGCTTTTACAACTTATTCACTGACGTGCCCGGACTCAATTCCGGTGTGCATCGCCGTAAGTGGCTGGACATTTTCCTGCCGCTGGTGCGCAAAACGCCTGCCCACACTTGGTCCTACCTGTACCTGCGCGGCTTTTTGCGCCAAACGACTTACCTCGGCCTGTGGGTGCGCTTGGTGGTTGTCGGCGCCGTCGTGCTCGCGCTGATCCAGGTGTGGTGGCTGGCGGCCTGGTCGCAGCGCTGCTGGTGTACCTTGTCGGCTTTCAGCTGCTGCCCTTGGCCTTTGCTTACTCGGAGATGGTGATGGCGCGGCTTTATCCGGTGCCGGCCAGTCAGCAGCGGGCGGCGTTTCAGCACCTGACCGCGGTGTTGCTGATCGTGTTTGCGCTGGTGCTGACGGTCGGGCCGCTGGTGCTGGGCCACTGGCTGATTGCCTTGAGCGCTGGGGCCGGGGGCTTGGTCTTAGCCGTCCTGTTCGCTTTTTGGTACCTGCCGCAGCGGCTGCGGAAAAAACCCTTGATGCCGGCTTGACCGGGGGCGCACCGGTTCTGTAAGATGTCTATAGCTGATTTTAAAATTTCGTCCCGTGATTGGGGCTGCCGAAGGAGGCAGCGGCATTGTTCGATTTGGAACCCGGCTGGTCGCTGGAGCCAATAGGCGGCACGACCGGTGGTGCGTTTATGGGCGTCTACGCCCACGAGAAATTCTTTTTAAAACGCAATGCGTCCCCTTTTTTTGGCGGCCTTATCTGTCGAGGGCATCACGCCTAAGCTGATCTGGACCAAACGCATTGCGACCGGCGACGTCCTGACCGCTCAGGACTGGGTCAATGGCCACACGCTGACCCGCGCGCAAATGAATAGTCCGATGGTGGCGCAGCTGCTTGGCAAGGTGCACAACTCGGTGCTGCTAAGGCGAATGCTGAAAAAAGTTGGCGGTTCGCCGCAAACGCCGCGCCAGCTGTTTGACCAGGTCGCATCTACCTGCCCGCATCGCTGCGCCAGCACCCGCTGGTCCAGGCGACAATCACGGCCCTGCAGGTCATGCCGGGCGCGGCGCCAATGCGCGTCTGCCACGGTGACTTGAACCATAAGAACTGGCTCTTGTCTGATTCTCAGCAGTTGTACCTGGTGGACTGGGATCAGGCCAGCCTCGGGGACATCGCCTTTGATCTGAGCGTGGTCCTGATCAATTACGTGCCGCGGCCGCAGTGGGAAGACTGGCTGCGCGCCTATGGCAGCAGCCTGACTTCAGACCTGCTGCAGCGCATCACTTGGTACGGCCGGCTTCACCTTTTGCACGAGGTGGCGGCGCAGTACGCTGCGCAACGTTACACGGAAATGAATCAGGCGCTGACTCAGCTCCAGCAGCTGAGCTTGGCGCAATGAAAAAGGACCGCGCAGTTTGCGCGGTCCTTGCCATGAGAAGGAGAACGTTATGCGATTAAGGAACAAGCCGTGGGCGGCGCCGCTCATTGACGCCCACCCCGAATACCTCAGCGTGCGGCCGGAGGGGATGCCAGGCAAGTGGCAGGCCCGCTTTGAAAAACCGCAGCCGCTGTTTTTGGAAGTGGGCTCCGGCAAGGGCCAATTCATCACGGAAATGGCCAAGCTGCACCCGGACCGGAACTTCATTGCGCTGGAGATCCAGGAAGTTGCCATCGCCTACATCCTGCGCAAACAGGTGGCGCTGAAGCTGCCCAACCTGCAGCTGATCTTGGGCGACGGGGCAGACCTGACCACCTATTTTGAGCCAGGGGAGATCACGGGGTTGTACTTGAACTTCTCCGATCCCTGGCCGAAGAGCCGCCATGAAAAGCGGCGGCTGACCTACAAGACTTTTCTAGCGCAGTACCAGGCCATTTTGCCGGCCGGCGGGCAGCTGCAGTTTAAAACCGACAATCAGGGATTTTTCGAGTACTCGCTGGTCAGCATGAACAATTTTGGCATGACTTTCGAGCTGGTCGCGCTGGATCTGCACCATGACGGCCGGGTCCAAGACAACGTGGAAACCGAGTACGAGCACAAATTTGCCAGCCGCGGTGGGCGGATCTACGAGCTGCTCGCGCGGTTTCCCGAAGGCAAAGAAAAGCCGTCGCGCTAGGCGCAACGGTTAGATGCGGTCGAGGGTGACCAGCTTGCCAGTTTCGGCGACCGTGAAGTGGAAGGTGCCAGAGGTGGTGGTGACGCCGCCGCGGTAGCTGGCCAGCAGTTTGCCATCGACGAGGCTGGCGTCAGGGTTCATGTCGATCCAGCCGCCGGTGATCGTGCTGGGTGCGGCCAGTTCGCGCTGCACCCGCTTGAACAGGCGATTGGGCAGTGTCTTGTGCCAGTAAACATGGTTGAGGTAAGTGGTGGCCGCGGCCAGCGTGCTGAGACCCAAAACGCTGGCGGCCAGTGCGGTTGTTTTTTTCATGGCGTGACTCCTTTTGGCTTTCAGTATAGCCGAAAAAGTCCCGCCATGCATTGCTATCCAGCGTCAATCTTTGTATAATGTCCTTATTAAAAGTTAGCAGGGAGTGCATAAAATGAAAGAGTTCAAATCTGATGCCGAAATACTGGATGCCGCCAAGGGCCCAGGCAAGCAAATGCTGTTTTTCACGGCGGGCTGGTGCCCCGACTGCGCGTTTATCAAGCCGCGATGCCGGAAATCGAGCAGGACTTTGCCGACTACACCTTTATCAAGGTGGACCGCGATGATAACATTAAGGTCGCACAGGAAATGGGCGTGATGGGCATTCCGAGTTTCATCGCGTTCGAAGACGGCAAGGAAATCGGCCGCTTTGTGAATAAAGACCGCAAGACCAAGCAGCAGGTAGAGGACTTTATCAGCAGCCTGGCCTAGGTCATTTGGGAGGAACTTTTTTTGATCACTAGTTATAATCAAACCGCGTGGGGAGACACGCTGGTTGCAGTTCTCGCGCCAGACCAGGAAGACGAGGTCGTCAAAACCAGCGCCGGAATCACCGGCATCTACGATCAGCACGGGCAAGCGCTTGGTTCAACTTCTTCCACGTGAGCGCCATTGTGCCGGTCAAAGGGCGCGGTCAGGTCACACTGGACGAGGCGCAGCGTAGTCAGCTGAACGCCGCCATCTCAGGTGCCGGCCTGCCTGGGGCACTGCCGCTGACGGAGACGCCGAAGTTTGTGATCGGCAAGATCATTGATTTCAAGGCGCACCCGAAGTCCGACCACCTGCACATCACTAAGGTCGACTTTGGCAGCCATCAGGAGCAGATCGTGTGCGGCGCGCCGAATGCGGCCTTGGGTGAAACCGTCGTGGCGGCGCTGCCGGGTGCGATGATGCCGGATGGTAAAATCATCTGGCCAGGCGAGCTGATGGGCGTGGAAAGCGACGGCATGCTGAGCTCAGCCAAAGAGCTGGGGATTCCCGGGCCCCAGACAAGCGCGGCATTTTGCTGATGCCAGACAGTATTCCGGCTGGCACCCCGTTTGATTTTAAGCAGGCTGAAGCCGTGGTTGCGGCGCAGGCCTGAGGCAAACGACTCTCGTGTGAGAGCCGTTTTTTTTGTTGGCACCGGGCGGATGAAAAGTCGTCGCCTTGGCGTGAAAATAAAGCCGTTCGTTTTCATCGCAGGCGGCGGATTTATCGTGCGCGTATGCTAAAATAGGCGGTGAATGTAATTGGAAAGGGGCTTAGGTATGGCGCATTATGATGGACCGGTGTTTCACCGGCAACAGACGACCAAACCAGCGGCGTATCCATTGCCGCCGCGCAGGCTGCGGCAACATGAACCAGCCGGCAAAAGCCCGCAGGATGACTTGGCCGTGGCGCCGCTGGACGCGCTGGCCACGCCTGATAGTGTGGCCTGGCAGCGCCAAGGCGACACCGTGGACTACGCTCAAATCGTGCAGCAACTGACCGTCGATCCGGCCCGACTGTACATTCTCGATGACGGGCGGCCGGGCGTGGACTGGGCCCAACCTGAAACCGAGTCAGGCGAGGAGGTCCAGACAAGTGCTTCGGCTGAGGTCGGCCAGCCGGTTGCGGAGCCTGACCGACCCACGACTGCGACTCAGCAGCAAACGTTGAATCAGTCAAATCGGTTTCGGTGCGGGCCGCTGCGCATGACAGCAGTGGTGAAGCCTCGAAGCAACCAATCCGGTCAGCGACGCGTGATGTCGCTCCGGAAGAGGTCGACCGTGAGCTCGCCCAAACGACACCGCTGGTTCAGATCAAAGACGCGGATGGCCGTGTGCCGGCCACTGTCTCTGAACTACTGACTGACCATCAGGCGGCTCGGCAAGCTGCTCCCAAACCCCAGCGGCGTCTATCCACGCGGCCAGATCCGCGTGCGGTTGCCAGCAGCGTCAGAACGTTTTTGGCGACGCATCAGGCCGTTCATTCGGCCAAAGGCGCAACGCCGCGAACTGATGGGCCAACCGCACGACCGACCGCAACTGAGGCGGGGCCAAAACCCGCCAAACAGCCGGCAGTGACCGCTGCATATCAGCTGCCGCCTTTATCACTGCTGAAAGAACCGGTTCAGGCCGATACAGCGGCGCAGCGCGCGTGGGTGGCCAAGCAGACCGAGCAGCTGGATGCGGCCCTGGCCAATTTTCACGTCGACGCACACGTGGTGACCAGCACGGTGGGTCCGACCGTCACTCAGTACCAGCTGAAATTAGCGCCAGGCGTGAAGGTCAGCAAGATCACTCACCTGCAGGATGACTTGAAGTTGGCGCTCGCGGCGCGCGATATTCGCATCGAGCGCCGATTCCCGGCCACAGCACGGTCGGCATTGAGGTGCCGAATGTGAAACCGCGGCCCGTCATGCTCAAGGAAATCCTTGCTGCGCCGGCTTTTCGTGAGGCTAAGTCACCGCTCACGGTAGCGCTTGGAGTCAATTTGTTTGGCCAACCCGTTGTGGCGAACTTGGCCAAGATGCCGCATGGTCTGATCGCTGGTGCGACCGGAGCCGGGAAATCTGTCTTCATTAACAGCCTGATCACGTCGCTGCTGTATAAGGCGACGCCGCAGCAGGTGCGCCTGCTGCTGATCGATCCGAAAGCCGTCGAGTTGGCGGTTTACGATGGCTTGCCGCACCTGGTCGCGCCGGTCGTTTCCGACCCAAGAGTGCCAGCGCGGCGCTTAAGTGGGTCGTGGACGAAATGGAGCGGCGGTACGAGAAAATGGCGGCGGCCCACGCGCGGAGTTTGGCGCAGTTCAACGCGCTGGCGCGGGCGCACGGCAAAGACAGTCAGGTCATGCCGAGCATTGTCGTGATCATCGACGAGCTGGCTGATCTCATGCTGGTGGCCGCCAGCGAGATTCAGGACTACATCGCGAGGATCACGGCCAAGGCGCGGGCGGCAGGCATTCACCTGATTGTCGCCACCCAGCGGCCGAGCGTGGATGTCATCACCGGGACGATCAAGAACAACATCCCGACCCGCATCGCGTTCATGGTGGCCAGTCAGGTCGACTCGCGCACCATCATCGACCATGCCGGGGCGGAAAATCTGCTGGGTCGCGGGGACATGCTGTACCTAGGTAACGGGGCCAGTCAGCCGGTTCGCCTGCAAGGCGCGTTTATTGATTCGGAGCTGGAGCAGGTCACGGACTTTGTGCGCCGGCAGCAACCTGCCCAGTACCTGTTCGATCCGCACCAACTGGTCAAAAAAAGCGCAGGCCATCGAAGCGCAGGACGAGTTGTTCCCACAAGTGCTAAAATATGTGGCGACGGTTGAGACAATCTCGACCTCGGCCCTGCAGCGGCAGTTCAGCATTGGCTACAATCGCGCTGCTAAGCTCATCGACGAGCTGACCGACCGCCACTACATTGCCGCGCAAAATGGCGCGAAGCCGCGCGACGTGTACATTAACAAAGAAGATTTGCCGACGCTCAGGACGCCGACTAAGCTGAAAGGGTAGAAACAGACAATGACAGAGGAAATCGATTATTTTATCGGGATCAAAGGTTCAGGGATGAGTGCGTTGGCACTCATCCTTCACGATTTGGGCCACACGGTGCTCGGCTCTGACATCACGCAGTTCACCTTCACCCAGCGCGGGCTCGAATCCGCCGGGATCAAGATGCTGCCGTTTGACGCGGACAACATCAAGCCGGGTTACACCATCATCTGTGGCAACAGCTTCACCGATGAGCACCCTGAAGTGCAGCGTGCCAAGGAGCTAGGCTTGCCATTTTTCCGCTACCACGAGTATCTTGGCAAGCTACTGGAAAACTACACCAGCATCGGCGTCGCCGGCGCGCACGGCAAGACCTCCACGACAGGACTTTTGGCGCACACGCTGAGCGGGATCGACAAGACTTCGTACCTGATTGGTGACGGTACCGGCAAAGGGACCAAGGACTCGAAGTTCTTCGTGTTCGAGGCTGACGAGTATCGTCGGCACTTCCTGGCTTATCACCCGGACTACCTCATTGCGACGAACATTGATTTCGATCACCCAGATTACTACACAGGCATCGAGGACGTGTACGACGCGTTCGAGACCGAGGCCAGCCAGGTCAAAAAGGCCATTTTTGCCTGGGGCGACGACAAGTGGCTGCGTAAGCTCACCGCCAAGGTGCCGATCTACTACTACGGGTTGTCAGACCAAGACGATTATCAAGCCAAAAATGTTGAGCGGACGACTGAGGCTCAGGGTTTGACGCCTACCATGACGGTCAAAAGATCGGTCACTTCTTCGTGCCGCTGTTTGGCGAGCACAGTGTGCTGAATGCTCTGGCGGTCGTGGCGGTCAGCGACGCGGAGGGGCTCAACCCCGACTACATCGCCCGTGAACTGGCCGGCTTCAAGGGCGTCAAGCGGCGCTTTTCTGAGACTGACGTCAAGGGCACGGTCATCATCGATGACTACGCGCATCATCCAAATGAAATCAAGGCGACGTTGGACGCTGCGCGTCAGAAGTTCCCAGACAAGGAAATCGTGGCGGTGTTTCAGCCGCACACCTTCTCGCGGACCATTGCTTACCTGGACGAGTTTGCCGCGGTCCTGAACACGGCTGATTCGGTCTTTGTCACGCCGATCTTCAGCTCCGCGCGCGAATCCTCGGGCTCGGTTTCGGCCGCGGATGTGGTGGCCAAGATTCCCAAGGGCGGGCAGGTGCTGCAGCTGGAAGACGTCTCACCGCTGCTTGCGCACAAGGACGGTGTGCTGGTCTTCATGGGAGCTGGCGACGTGCAAAAGTACGAAACCGCCTTTAAGGACCTGCTGAACAAGTAAACTT
>NZ_BBAJ01000049.1 GCF_001311195.1 Lacticaseibacillus camelliae DSM 22697 = JCM 13995 | reverse complement strand
GCTACCAAGCTTCCAAGGCCGCGGCGAACTTTGCAACAGTTGACTTTGCGAAGGAATTGGCCGATGAAGGCATCACTGTCAATTCAGTCAATCCAGGCTGGACGGCCACCGGCTTCGGTGGGCGCGACGAAAGCAAACCCCCGATTCCCGGGATGCAAAGCATCCAGGATGGTGCCAAGCATGTTGTTGAAATGGCCACGACCAGCAGCAAGGATACCCTGACCTTCACGGAAACTGCCGGCCCACTGCCTTGGTAGTTTTTTTTCTCCGGAAGACAGACTAAAAGGGCTCCTGTCCCTCAACGATTTGTTGAAGGGCAGGAGCTCTTTTCAGCTGCGCCGTAAATTACTTCAGCGCGTCTGCCACTGCCTGGTTCACCGTTGCCTGCTGGCTTTGAATCAAAGCCACCCGGCTGGTGATCACGCTGGTGTCCATCTTGATCTCGCGACCAAGCCCTGGCACGTCGATTTTCGGTTCAAAGAAGGCCTTGAACTCATCCAACCGCTGCTGGGTCCGGAACACACCGGCGGTCACCGTGATGTAAGTGGTGAACTCCATGTCGCCACCGACCGTTTCGTTCAGCCATTCCCAGTTATCGCGCAGCCAGTCCCAGGCGAGCTGTTCGCCCTTTGGATTGGCCAGGACACCGCGGTACCAGCTCCGCAGATCCTGCGGTTTGATGGTATCGGGATCTTTGTAAAGCGCGATGATCTGCTTAAGGACCGCCTCGTCATCGCTAGCCGGGAGCGCCTGCGCCAGCGCGCTCTTCACACTCGGGTCAACGGCCGTACGGTAGGCGTCAAGTAACTGGTCAGCCAACTGAGTGCTGCTGAAATGCTCAGTCTCATTGGCCAAAATGGCCGGCCGCGCCGATGCCGGCAAGCTTGCCACGTCATCAGCATGCTGCTGGAACAACTTGTGCTCTTGGGCAATCGCGTCCGAATTTTCCGCATAGCCGGCCGCGCCCAAGATCCAGTTGCGAGTCAGCTGATCATCAACGGATTCACCGGCCTTTTCGGTCAGACCCAGACGTGCGTACTGCTCAGCGGACAGCTGGTTGTAGAAGGCTTTAAGCTGCTTTTCTTCCGCAGAATCAGGCGCCACAAACTTGCGCAGCTGGCGGGCTGCCTGGTAAATCGCCGTGTTGACAATGTTTGACTTGCTGTCCTTGAAGCGCTTCAGCAATGGCACAACCGCGGCGTAAGTCGTCACGCCGGCCTCAGCCTGCAGGCGGGTGTCTTGGATCAGCTGCAGCTTGGTGGTCGGGTCTAATTGGTCGGCGTCTTTCAAAATGTCAGCCAAAAGCGCATCGTCGTACTTCACGATGAAGTGCGAGTTGTTGCCCACGTTCAGACGGAATGGCTTGCCTTCCTTGGCCCGCAGGTCAGCATAATCGCCCAGAACGATTTCCTTGTCCTTCATGATCTGTGGCGCTGCGGCGTAGTTACTTTCCAGCGGAATCTGCCACTGGCGGCCGACATCCTTGCCTTCACCGATGAAGAACTGCTTCTGACTCAGCGTCAGCTTGCCATTCACGACCTTCGCAGAAACGACGGGGTATCCCGCTGTTCGAGCCAGGAATTCATGATCGCCCCAACGTCGAGGCCGGACGCATCGCCCAGCGCTTGCCACAGGTCGGCACCTTTGGCATTGCCGAACTTATGGGCGTCAAAGTATGCTTTGAGCCCTTTGCGCAGCTTGTCATCGCCAAGCAGTGCCCGCACCATGACCAGCATCCGCGAGCCCTTGGCGTAAACAATCGCGCCATCGAAGACGGAGTCGATATCGGCGGGGTCCTCAACAGAAACATGAACGGACTGAACCCCGTCTGTCGCATCACGCTGCAGCGCAGAAGCACTTCGGCAATTTGATACAACTCCCAGATGCGCCAGTCAGGTTGCAGTGCATCCACACTCAGGTATTCCATCATGTTAGCGAACGATTCATTAAGCCATAGGTCATCCCACCACTTCATGGTGACCAGATCGCCGAACCACTGGTGAGCCAGTTCATGCGTGATGACCGTCGCCACGTACTGCTTGACGGACAAGGACGTGTTGTCCGGATCAATCAGAATTGCGGCTTCACGGTAGGTCACTAGGCCCCAGTTCTCCATGGCACCGGCTGAAAAGTCCGGCAGCCCCAACTGGTAGGAGTGTGGCAGCGGATACGGCGTCTGATAGAAGTCCTCGTAAAACTCAATGGCGCGCTTGGCGATGTCCAAGGCAAAGTCGAGCTCCTTTGGCTGGTGGGCCTTGGTCGCAAATACGCCGATCTCAACGCCGGATTTGGTCTTCGTCAGCTTCTTTTGCATGTCGCCGAAGGCAAACGCGATCAGGTAGGTGGACATGCGCATGGTCGTGTCGAAGTAGTGAACGCCGTTTTCGACCTTCTTCTCGGGCATGTTGGCAATAATGAGGTCTTCCGGCTTTTCGTCGAACTTAATGGCAACGTCAAAGGTCGCCTTGGCCTCTGGCTCATCAACGCCAGGAAAGGCCTGGCGCGCTGCAGTCGACTCAAACTGCGTGCCGATGAGTTCCTTCTTCTGACCATCAACGGTGTAGTAAGACGGGTAAATGCCCATCATCGAATCCGTCAGGGACGTGCTGTAGGCGATGGTCAATGTTGTCTCACCGGCGGCCGGCAGCGTGATATCAAATTTTTCGTTAGCGTCATCGACCGTGAACGGGACGTCTGCCCCGTCAACAGTGACTGACTCAATTTTGAGGTACTTTTGATTCAACGCAATTTGCGGTTCGAGTGCCTTACCAATGACGGTAGTTTTACCCACAATTGTCTTCTTGCCCCGATCGATATCAAGGTACAAGTCGTAGTGCGAAGGTTGGAACGTTTCGTATAAGTGTTTTGCCATTATTTCCCCTCCGAAATTTTAGTGTGTTTTCATTATAGCCTATTCAGCGGCTCGATGCGCCGGTTTGGCCCAAGTTCGTCCGCAACCAGCCGAAATGAGCCCCTTGAACCCACCTAATCCATAAAAAAAGTTACGCACTTCGTCGGCGACTTTCGGTAGGAATTCGTGTCCGTACTCGGGCAGGACGTACAGCTGCTTTTTCCCAGTCAGCTGGTTATAAGCGGCAAACTGTGCCGGGATCGGGACGACCTGGTCCTGCAGCCCCATGGCCCACACCAGCGGCGTTTTGATGCTCGCAGCAAAGTGCTGCACATCGATGTACTCAAGCGTATCAAAGAACTGCGCCTCCCGTTTGTGCAGCGGATCGCGGTACTTGAACCAGTACGCCAGCTGGTCGTAGCCGTTAGTTTCCGCGCCTAACTGGTAGGCCTTGCGGTAGTCACACAGGTACGGGTAATTCACATAAGCGCGGTGAATGGTCGGCACCAGGCCAAGTGTGGCCAGGGTCAAGCCGCCGCCTTGCGAGCCGCCCATCGCGTACAGTCGCGATTGATCCACCCCGGGCATCCCCGCGAGTAAGTCGGCGGCCTCCGCACAGTCGAGAAAGACGCTACGATAATACAAATTCGCCGGTCCGTCCTCGACCCCACGGATGATCAGGCCTTTCAGAGTGCCACCCTTGGTCTTGGTCGTGTCCTCGCTCGGCCCGCCTTGCCCGCGAACGTCGATGGCCAGCACCACAAAGCCCTCGGCGGCCCAGCCGAACTTCTCGGTGAAGTCGCCAGCGTCCACGTGGTAGCCATGAAACATCAACAGGCCTTTGTGTCGCTTGCTCGGATCAAACGGCTTGGGCATGATCAGCTGCGCGTGAATGCGCGCGCCGCCGACCCCGGTGAACCAGTAGTCGTAGGCTGAGCCAAGCGACTTTTAATGGGCACCGGCGTCTGGTGCACCTCAGGGGCAACGGCACGCATTTCCTTGAGGCCCAGCGCCCAGAACGCATCGAAATCCGCCGGCCGCTGGCCCATACCGCGGTAATCTTTGAACTGTTTAATATCAATCATCGTTTACTTGGCCTTCGCCTTATCGACCAGTGCCAGCGCCGTCGCGAGGACCTTCTCGCCGTTCATGCGGCCGTAATCCATCATGTTAATGGCTTGAACCGGCACTGGCAAGTCAGCCTGCAATTTGCGCACCGCATAGCTCACCTGCGGCCCGATGAGAATCACATCAGGATTATATTTCGCCACTTGTGATTCCAGTCCGTTGACGCCAATCGCCGTGATCTCAGCATCGACTCCCTGAGCCGACGCGGCTTTTTTTTCATTTTCGTGACCAACAAACTACTGGAAAACCCACCAGCGCATGCCAACAAAATATTCACCTTTGCCATATGAAAACCCTCTCTTTCTTTACACGATTAGAGTAGCTTTCCACTTAATTGATTGCAACCGTTTTCTGTAAACTTTTCATCTGTGTTTTCAGGTCGCCTTCCCCCGCCTAATGACATCTTTGTCTCGACAGGGTATACTCACTTTTAACCAGAAAGAAAATATTTGGAGGAAACGCTCATGGGCAATCGTTCGCGGGCCTACCGCGTTAGCATGCAGGCACTGTTTCTCGCGCTGATCGCCGTGCAGACCATGGTCCCCATGCTGGGGTACCTGCCACTCGGCTTCGTTAATCTCACCATCATTCACATCACCGTCATCATTGGGGCCATCATGTTCGGTCCGGGCGAAGGACTGTTGATTGGCACGGTCTGGGGTGTTTTGACCATCGTTCGCGCCTACACCGCTCCGACCAGCCCGATGGACACCTTGGTGTTCACGAACCCACTAGTTTCCGTTGTGCCCCGCATGCTCGTCGGGGTGTTTGCCGCGCTGACCTTCTGGGGCGTATACAAGCTGTTCAAGAAGGTCGTCATCGCCAGCGTTGTGGCTGGCGCCATTGGCTCTTTGACCAACACCGTACTGGTCCTGCTGGCCATGGGCACGCTGTACACGGTCCTGTGGCCTCAGCATACAAGGTGTCAACCGGAGCCTTGGGTAAGGTGCTGGGTGCAATCGTCGTCACCAACGGCGTGCCCGAGATGATTGCGGCGATGATCATCACGCCGCTGATTGTTGGGGCCTTGGTCGCCGCGACTCACATTCGGCCGTGGCGGGCAGACAAATAATGCTGGCAAAATCAGCCGCCTCGAGTCCTCACTCGTGGTGGCTTTTTTTGCATGACAAGGTTTGCTCGCGATTAATGCAGAATGTATTTAGACCAAAAAAATACGTCGGTCAGGGGTGAAAAATGCGCAAGTTCCAAATACCGGAACATTAACATTGATCTTAACTAGGCCTAGAAAAGACCTGCTTGATGCAAGAATTCTTAGTCAGGATGAGTTTGACGCCAAAAAGCGTCAAATTGTGGGACTGTAAAAGCTTGAATCATGTCTGTGCCAACTGACGCAGATGTGATTCAAGGCTTTTTTTTCGTGCTTTAGATTGCGATGTCACAACTCTCGTCCGCCTCGGACAACACAAGAGCATTGCATTTTACCCTAACAGCACCAAGGACACTCCTTCACTAACCAGATGAATGATGTCGCGTGCGGAACGGTCACCCTTGGTGCTGGGCCAGGTAGTTCTGCTTGTGGAACCAAGCCACGCTTTTATCGAAAACGGAAACCATATCGTTCGCAAAATACAGGATATAGGTGAAGAACAGGGTCAGGTTAGCATCCCCCTGCAGCGCAGTGACGCCCCAAAGCACGATGGAGAAAAGGCTTTGAATGATCCAGAAGTAGTACTGGTCTGAAAACCGCAGCGTGGCAAGCAGCGAGCCCGTCACGCCGATGGTTCCGGTCAGCGCGTCGATGACTGGGCGCGGGGAGATGAACAGGTGCGTGTCCATGAAGTACAGCAACCCGAACACGACCACAAAGAAAGCGGCAACCCCGAGATACGCACGCGCCCCAACATCCTGCAGCTTGCGGACGCGGGCGCCAACGTTTTTGGCCCAGCTCGGCATGAGCAGCACCGGAATGTCGAGCAGCACGATGTAAGAAAGCTGCAGGACCACGTCGGCAAAATTGCGGGCCCGCGCCGCCACCAGAATGTAGATAATCGCGCTGGTCAGGCCAAAGACTCCATTTAGCGGCCGAACGTTGGTGATCGAAATGGTGCAAGTAAAGCCGAGCATCCCCGCGACCATCGTCAGCACCGTCCACACCGTCAGTTTATTGACGATTGTGGTGCCCAGGATCACGCCAAGGCCAAACATCAGCAGAACGTAACTGGAAAACGTCCAGCCGCGCATCTGCTGAACATACCAGCGCGGGTCAAAAATACTGGTGATCGCCTTGTCTTGGTCGATTGAATCTTTCATTGATAAGCCCCCAATTTTTGGAAAGTGCGTTGTCAATTATAGGCGGATAACGGTGATGCATTCAACGTTGACATTGGCTCTCACCGGTGTTACTGACACTGAAAACCGCCTTGCGTCAGTGAAAGTCTTACGCCAATGCGCACCATTAATTGTGTCCCAAACGACTACACAAAATAATCCGTTCGCTCATCAGGTAATCCCGTTTTGCGCGGCGTTGTGGCCCGTTCTCCCTTCACCATCGCAAGCGCAACCCGCACTGCATTGTCTGGACTTAAGGCCAGCACGTGGTCATCATCCCACATCCACCCTGCACGCTGGCCCGCACGAAACTTCAGGACCTGACTGTGCGAGCGGTCGACCACCGTCAGCATCACCGTTGGATCATGCGAATTGGCCGAATCTTGGACAGCAACGGTGTACATCTCCAGCCCCTTAAACTGGTCGTCCAGAACCTCACAAACCGCGTTGATTACCTGCCAATTAGTCATCCACCACACCTCCGATCGCCCCCAGTATAGCAGAAAAGCAAACACGTGTTCGTGATCAACTAATATTTAACTGTTGGTCAGGACGTGCTGCGGCCGACTGATTCAATAACCGGCGTATTCTTTGAAACGAACTGATTGAACCTGTTAACATTTAATCAGAGAGAAGGTCGGCAGTGAATGAAATAACGCCCGTGGAGGTCAGCCAATGGAAATCATCGAGCGCATTAATGCCAGTGTTGTAGTCACTAAAACCAGTCATGGCCGAGAAGAAATTATCCTCGGCCGGGATATTGCAACGAATACGGAAAGCGAAGCCGGGCTCGCTGAAGACCGTGTCAATCAGCGCTTCACCTTGCAAACCAAGTTGTTGCAGCGGCGGTACGTGAAGCTAGTTCAGTGCGTCCCGTTTGAAGCCGCCCAGCTCGCGGCGGAAATCATTGCTCGCGCCCGGGCGTTAGGCATCAAGCCGGCCGACAGCATTTATTTGACGCTGACTGAGCAGCTGGCGATCGCCATGGCGCGCACCAAGCATCACCAGCCTGCCCCTCCACGTCTTGTGTTTGACCTTGCCGCCTATTTTCCGCGCGAAACCGGACTCGGCATTTGGGCGCTGGACCTGGTCGCCTACCGCACCGGAATCACGTTGCCGCAGACGGTCGGCGAACAACTCACGCTGACGTTTTTGCAAGCAGAATGCGAAGACACCGACACCGAACTGGATGTGGTACTCCAAGTGATGCATGAGAGCCTGCACATTGTCCAAACCGAGTTTGGCTACAGCCCGAATATTCACTCGGCGGCCTACCTGAGTTTCATCACCCATCTAAAAAAAATTTTGCCAAGCGCATGTACCATCATCAACCCACTGCGGCGCATGACCGCACGCTGATTCGCGACATCAACACCCGCTACCGGCATTCGGCTGCAGTGGCAGAAAAAAATCACAGACACGCTGCGGGACCGTTACCTGTATCAGCCAACCGCCGCGGAGTGCGCTCACCTCACGCTCAATATCGAGCGCCTGATCTACCATGCTCAGGCCAACTAAACCCATAATAAGCAAAAGTGCCACGCCCAATAATTGGCGTGGCACTTTTGCTGTTGTCAGAACGGTCAGGCCGCCGAAGGGTATCAATTGGGCTGGCCGCTGCGAATAATTTTTGCGATTGGCCGGCCCTTGGCCAGTTCATCAACCACCTTGTCCATCTCACGCACGCGCCGCATCAGTGGGTCGGTGACCTTTTCAACGCGTACCCCGCAAATCATGCCAGAGATCTGGTCGGCGTGAGTGGTCCATTTTGCCTGGTCGCAAAAGTGGGCCACTGTCAGCGTTTCGGGAAGGGCTGCCAGCTCTTCTTCCGGCCAGCCGGTCAGCCAACCCAGCACCGCGTTCAACTCCGCCTGGCTGCGGCCCTTACGCCTTACCTTATTCAGATACAGGGCGTAAATCGACGCCATTTTCATTTCACCGACCGATTTTGTCATGATGGGCCTCCTGTCGTGTGCGCTTGCTAAATTCAGTATACTGGCCCGCAGTTGCTCTGCCAACCACCGTGAGTCTCTCTGTGACCAAATTGAAACAGGTGCCAAGATGCTTTTGCCTTTCGCATCCACCGCCGAATTTTGATACAATGAAAGCGGTTAGAAAATTTGTAGGAACAACTACGCAAATGGAGGTTCAAAATGAGTTTTCCCAAAGGATTTCTGTGGGGCGGCGCCACTGCCGCCAATCAGTACGAAGGCGGCTTTGATGAGGATGGCAAGGGGCTGACGGCCGTGGACGTGACGACCAACGGCTCGGCGACTGAGCCGCGTAAAGTGACCTGGAAAAAGGCCGATGGCACCACTGGCTTCTCACCGATGGTCTGGGGCAGTGATTTCGCGGTTCCTGCCGATGCCACGCCAGCCGTGCTGCCGGATTACTACTACCCGAGCCACGGTGGCACCGACTTTTACCACCATTATCAAGAGGACATTGAATTGCTCGCGAACATTGGCTGCACGACTTTCCGCTTCTCGATTGCCTGGAGCCGAATCTTCCCAACCGGCGAAGAAAGCGAGCCCAACGAAGCCGGGTTGGCGTTTTACGACAAGGTCATCGACGAATGCGTCAAGCGTCATATCGAACCTTGCATCACCTTGCAGCACTACGACACCCCGCTGGCACTGGTGCAGAAGTACGGCGGCTGGGCAGACCGCAGACTGATCGACCTGTTCGAAAAGTACGCCACGGTCGTCTTTAAGCGCTACGCCGGCAAGGTCCACTACTACACGACCTTCAACGAGATCAACGCCATGGACGAAGCCCCTTACCTTGGCGGTGGCCTCACCGACCCGACGCCGCAAAACCGCGCCCAAGGAGCCCACAACCAGTTCGTTGCCTCCGCGAAAGCCGTTCGCGCGGCACACAAAATCGGTAGCGACATCCAAGTCGGGATGATGCTGGCCTATCAGCCTGTTTACCCGGAGACCTGCAACCCGAAGGACCAGGTCGCGGCAATGCTCAACATGGAGCGCGGCCTGTTTTACGCCGACGTTCAAGCCGGCGGTGAATACCCCAAGTCCCGCTTGATTCAGTACCAGCGCGAAGGCATCAAGCTGGATGACACACCAGAGGATTACGAGTTGTTGAAGCAGTATCCCGCTGATTTTCTCAGCTTCTCCTGCTACACCTCATCGGTCGTGACCGCTGACCGCAGCCGCAATGAAAACGCCCAGGGCAACTTGGGCGGCGGCACCGTGAAGAACCCCTACCTAGAGACCAACGCCTGGGGCTGGGCCACCGACCCCGACGTGCTGCGCCTCGCGTTGAACAACTTGTGGCACCGGTATCACAAACCGCTGTTTATCGTTGAAAACGGCCTCGGGTGGGCCGATGAAGTCGCTGCAGACGGCAAGATTCACGATGACTACCGAATCAACTACTTGCGTTACGCCGTTCAGTCCATGAAAGATGCCATCACCGAGGACGGCGTTGACCTGATTGGTTACGCCTTGTGGAGCGCCATCGACCTGGTCTCCAACGGCACCGGTGAAATGAAGAAGCGCTACGGTCTGGTTTATGTTGACCGCGACGACTGGGGCAATGGCAGTCTCAAGCGCACCCCTAAGGATTCATACTACTGGTATGAGAAAGTCATCAAATCAAACGGCGAAGACTTGGCATAGTCGCTGAATGCCAGCACAACCAATGAGCAGCCAGCAGCGGCTGCTTCTGTCACATTTATACGCAATGGAATTTACCAGCTGAAAAAACGGTGCCGCTCTCAAGAGGTGACACCGTTTTTTTGGTTTAGTTCGCGACTTCGATAGTCACGGTCACCGTTTGGGTTGTTCGGTTGATGACCCCCAAATCGATCGTCACGCCAGTTTGCTTGCGCGAAGCGGCCAGTGGATCATCCGCCCGCTGACCAAATGACATCATACTAGGTACGCTCTGCTCATCGACGGTCACCTTCACCCTGGTTGGCGCTTGGGCCAGCGGAACAAAGACCTTCAACGGTTGCGAAGCGCCGTCCCCGGCGAAGTGACCCAGGCGTGGATGAATGGTCAGCGTGATGTGCTGCGCGTTCGAGGTGCCTTCAATTAGGGTCGTTGCCGACTCACCCTTCGCGTACGCCAGACCGTCCCCAGCGTCCTCGTACCACGAAAATCGCCCGGCTGCGCCTGGGAAGTACTCGATCATGCGCTCAGGCTGTTCGGCCCCTGGATTCTGCGCCGCGCGCTGAGCCACGACGATGCTCCCTGCTTTGACAAACACCGGCAGCTCGGCCAAAGGCGCCGCGATGTCCGCATAAGTGCGGCCGCCAGCCAGCTGCTTGTTGGACCACAGGTCATACCAGGTGCCTTTGGGCAGATAAAGGCTCGGCCGCTGGTCTGTGCCGTCTGACTGCAAGTGATAGGCATCCATGATTGGCGCCACTAGGAACGCATCGCCCAGCATGAACTGATCATCCAGCGCGTGGCCAAGCGTGTAAGGCGTTTGCTCCGCCCAAAAAGTCGGCCGAACGATTGGCGCACCGCTTTCTCGGGCCTGCTGGGCCAGCGTGTATAGATAGGGAATTAGCGTGACATGGTAGCGGGCACACGCCCGGCAAATTGCGGCATACGGTTCGCCAAACTGCAGGCCAAGCATTTTGGGCCGATCACCCCACCCGTCCATGGACAAAAAGGTGCTGGTAAACGCCTTCCATTCCAGGTCGCGCACGTAAACGACCGGATCCGTGCCGGCGTATATCCCGTCGACGTCGCTGGTCACATTCGGATTGCCGGACAGGCCGGTGCTCGGGTAAGTCCCGATGTGGGCCCGCAAATTGGCCCAATGGCTGCCGGCCTGGTCCCCTGACCAGACCACCGCACTGCGCTGGCTGCCTGCCCAACCGTCGACCGTGTACGTGGTCGGCCGCAGATTACGCGCCCGCATTAACCCGCCAATTTTCTCCGTGGCGTTCAGACCAAACGTGTAACCCTCGCCGACCCAGGCCACATCAGTTTTGGCGGCACTGACGCCGGCGTCCAACTCACGCGTAAAGTCACGTTCGCCTTTTAGCGGATGCTGTGGGTCTTTTGGGGTCAACCGCTTCTGGGTCCACAAACCAGTGCGGACCCCTTGGCCCTTCGCCCAGCTGACAAAGGCCGAGAGGTTCGCAAGGTCACCGGCGAATGAGTCCGTCTGACCGTAGCCGGCGCCATACCCGTCATTGGGGAACATGGTCCCCAGCGGCATGCCGGTCTCGCGATAGGTCTCGAGGACGGCCCGCGCTGAAAACGGGTAGTCGTGCTCGCCGTTGAGACTTTCGTGAATCGCAGACTTCGGCATGCCATTCGTATCAGGATCCACGAAGGTCACGTGCCAGAGCCCGGGACATTCGGCACCAGCGTCAGGCCATTCACCATGATGGTCCCTGGCCGTTTACCGGTGTTGAACGACTCCGGATTGACGGGCTGGTACTCCTTGTAATACTGACCAGGGGTCACTTCGACCGCCCCGGCAGAGTCCTTGGTCACGGCCACCCAGTAATCGCGATTATACGCGTTCAGGTGGGTCGGATAGAAACTGGCCCACGGCAGCTGCGTGGGCTTGCCGGTCAGCTCATGATACCCATGGATCAGCGTCTGCGGGGTCTTACCTAGGATCAAGTAAACATCCCAAACCGGGTCGTCGTGGTGCACCCGCACGCCGTGATGCGGATTAGAAAAGTCGTACTCGCCTTTGGTGAAAGTGTTTGCGAGCAGGCCGAACCCCGCAGTGCTCCAGAAAAATGGCACCGGGCTGGTTACCCCGCCCTGCGTCCACACGTTTTCGTTGGCGATCTCAATGACTTGATCCGCCAGTGACACGACGCCGTTGCGGGTCCCGCCACCAAAAAAGGCCGCATCGGCCGGCGTGCGGAAGACCTCTGTCCACCCCTCATCGGCAAACGTCGGCAGGCCAAAAGAAAAGTCCGCCTGGCTGCCGGTGACCGCAAACCGCTGACGCACTGTATCGTACCGTACGCGGTAGTCCCTCAGTTGCAGACTTAATGGCGCCGCGACCCGGTCAAACACTCGCTGATCATGATTGATCACGATTGGCGCATCAAACGCTTGACCCGAACCGCCAGAAGCCACTGTCTCATCGGCGTGCTTTTCGACTTCGACTGCCCCCGGCACAGTCGGATGCAGTGGGCGCGCGCCTGCATATGCCAGCAAATGCAGCAAATGATCATTCACTGCGCTCACCTCAAAGTGGTGATCAGCCTCGTCAAACGTCACCTGTTGTCGGTTCAGAATTACATTTTCCATTGTCCTGCCTCACTTCGTTATAGAAAAAGCGACTGCCTGCGCAATCGCTAAACGGTCAGATTTCGATGCTTCAAGTTGGGAAATACGACCCGGTCCGCCGTGCCGATGACAAAGCCTTGGCACAGCAGCGAAAACAACGTGCCGATATTGATCGCGTACAGCTGGTGTGTGATCAAAAAGCAGATCAGGCTGATCGTGATCGGGGGAATGAAGGACACCGGCTGCGCTACTGCGGCGCGGCCGTGCAGCCACTTGAAGCGGATGATCTGCATGAAGTCGTCGTTAGGTGCATGATCACGTTCACCCGCTGATAAATTGACACGGCCACACCGATGCAGGTCACCCCAAAAATGTCCAGCACGATCCGCACCGCAAGCGGCCAGCTTCTGATCGGCGTGAGCCCCAACAAATCAGTGAAGCCCGCAACGACATAGGCAAACAAAAACATGTAAACCAGATTGCCCAGCACCCGCCGCCAGTCAAACCGGCCCAGAAACAGGACATTGGTGGCGGTCACCGCCACGCCTTCGACCAGCAAGACCACTAACAGCGACCAGTGCAGCGTGTGCGTCAGGTTGACTGCCGAGGCCGTCCACAAGGCGGAGCCCAGGTTCATGCACACGGTCAGCCCGTTGCCGAACCCATTGAGAAGAATTGAGAACACGAGGTAAAACCCCAGTTGCATGGCAGATTCATCGTGTTCGTGCGAATCAGAAGAAATCATGCGGCAGGCTCCTTTTCAATGCTTTCAGTATAGCGACCCCAAGGGAGCAAGGAAACCCTTTCAGCCAAAACCGTAACCTGACGCGGGAAGTGGGTGGCGGGCCGTCTCGTCAGGACATGCACAGGCAACCCAACTAGGCTCGCCTTATCGCTCGTGTGCCATGCTGACATCAGCGCACTGCTGAGTCAACCAGCTCCTTACTGCACCGGATTTGCGGCAAGAAACGCTTGCCACTGCTTGCCGGCCGCTTCAGGGCCAAAGCGCTTGGCAGACATCAATGCACCTTGATGCAAAGCGTGCCACAGTGGCGCCTCTGTCAGCATCTTGATGAGCTTGCTGGCAGCCGCGGATTCGCTGCCCGCCTGAACCAAATCGCCATTGACCCCGGGCTCAATCACCTCACGCGGGCCGTATTCCACATCATAGGCCAGGACTGGGGTCCCACATTCCAGCGCCTCGACCAATTGCATGCCGAAGCCTTCGTGCTGCGACGGCGCCAGCAGGACTTGGGCCTGTTGATAACTTTGCTGAAGTGCAAGGCCCGTCGTGTACGGGGCAAACAATACCGAAGCGCGGACCCCCAGCTTATCAGCCTGCGTTTCCAGCTGGGTTTGGTAAGCCGGACTCAGCGCATAGCCTCGCAGCTCCAGCGTCGCATCGGGCACCGCGGCGTGGACGCGGGCGAAGATACGCAGGGCGGCATCGGGCCCTTTTTCCGGCGCCAACCGGCCGACCATGACCACGCGATGCTTGATCCGGGCCAGGGCTTCTGGCGCGCTGGCCAAACTGATCACCGTGTCTGGCACCACCGCCGCCCGCACGTGGGTAAACTCCTGGGTCAGGGCTGACTGTTGGGCCTTGGTGCCGACCAGCACGCCGGTAAATTGTGCTGGGTGTTCAACCAAGACGGTGCGATACGCCGGCAGCAGCCTACCAGCCACCTCGTGCGCATCGTGAAAGACGGCCCATTTTTGGGGTGCTTGGACCGCGCCCACTGCCCCATCAAGGCTGCGGCGCTCGCAGAACAAACGCGCGTGGGCGTCGCTTTTGACCAGCTGGGTGAGGAAAAAAAAGTGAACAGCTCGTCCTCAGTGGTAAACCGGTAGTTGTGGCCGTGAAAGGCCAGCAACTTCCACATGGTGGGCGCGACTTGGCCATTGCGATTCATGAAGACTTCCTCGAGCACCGGCAGCCCGGCCTGGTCGAGGTAGGTCGTGCGCGCCAGCTGACCGTCCGGGTGAAAGTAGTCGACCGAGGATTTAAACCCCCGCCAGTCATAGTTTTCCCGCGCCGTCAGATTGCCGAACCGGTCGCGGTAGGTAATCGTGCCAACCAACCCGACCGTCCCCGGCATGACATCGATGCGGGCCAGCACCCGGCCATTTTCGGCCAGCGTGGAATAATTGGGGCCGTGCCCATCGATTTTATACGCTGCAAGTGGAATCTGACTCAGCGCGCGCAGTTTCTGCTCGCGCCGCGGCGTCTTGGTAGTCCCCTGGAAATAATCGTACATGTTCAGTACTTGATTCTGCCTAGTCCCAAAGTTCTGCGGTCACGATCCAAGAAGCGGTTGTAGTCGCGGGTCACATAAAGCGCTGGTTCCCCAGGCAGTTGGGCAAACAGCTTCACGCGGCGCGCCTGGGCGTGCTCCGTACCCGAGTTATAGGCAAACACATTTTCACTGATAAAATAGTTCACGACTTGGCCTCCCCAGGCTGTTGATAGCGTGCTGCAACCAGCTTGGCCGGCCAGTGCGCCTGCGCGTCAGCCAGCAGCTTCTGCCACTGCGCCCACACGGCAGCACTCGAATACCGCTTAGCCGATTCATACGCTCCGGTCGAATACCGCTGGGCCAACCCGGGATCGCGCAGCACCTTGAGCATTGCGGCCGCCAGCGCCTGGTAGTCCCCATAAGGGACCACCTGCCCGTTCACCCCGTCCTCCACAATTTCATTGGGGCCGTAGTTCACATCGTAGGAAAAGGCGATCAACCCATGTGCGATGGCCTCCATTACGGCCAGGTTAAAGCCTTCCATGCGCGACGTCACACCGAACATCATCGCCGAATTTTCAATTTGGTCGATGTCCTGCGTGTACCCCTTCAACGTCACCACTTGCTCCAGGTGCTTCGCCTGAATCACTTGCTCGACCTGCCGCCGCGCCTGGTAGTTGTCCGTGGGGTCGGCGTATCCGTATAAATCCAGCGTCACCTGCGGAAATTCCTGATGCACAATGGCCACGGCCCGCACCAAGTCATCGAGGTGCTTCTCCCAGGCAATGCGGGCAAAGGCGATGATTTTACCAAATTGCCGGTCCGCGACCGGTACCCGTTTAGCTCCCAACTGCTGATCAGGTACGATGCCAACGGCGATGGCAAAGTTCGCAGCCCGCGGGTGAAACCGCGTCGCAACGGCCTGGGCCTGTTTGGTGGTGGCAGACACCACGGCATCAAAGGCGTCTAGGTCATTAAGCGCAAACTCGTAATTATTATTCAGCACCGGATCGGCCGGGTCCTGCGCATTGGCGGTGTGCGCATTGTGCAGGTACAGCACGGTGTATGCCGGCCGTTTCAGCCGGGTGATGCCCCACTCGGCCAAGTGTGAGCGGTCGAGCACAAACACGTTGGGCCGCGCCTCATCCCAAAAATCAGCGTTCAGGTCATCGAGAAAATGCTGGGTCAGCGCCTCAATGGTCGCAAACTGCCACACCTGCCCGTTGCGGTCCGTTAGGCGCCACCCCGACTTTTGCCTTTCACCTTGCCGGTCATCGCGGTTAAAGCTTTCCAGCACCGGCTGGCCGGCCGGCGTCAGCCAAGTTTCCATTCCAATTTGATTGTCCGGCGTGTACCACTGCTGCAGGCTGACAAACCCGCGGCTATCGTACTGTTCCACCAGGTAGAGGTTGCCAAAAGCGTCAAACAGCTCAGTCGAGTGCACACGGTGCTGGTCCGGCCAGAAATTGACCCGAGCCACCAGCTGATTGCCTGCCATCACTAAGGCGCGATTTTTGGCCGGCTCGCGTTTCGCGTTGGTGTCTGCCACGCCAAAGTCCAAGTCAGCCAAAGTGATGCGGCGCGCCTTGACCTCCTGGGCTTGCTGAAAATAGTCGAACATGCTGATCAGCTGAGCGTCCGGGATCCCAGCTTGCCGCGTGTTGTCGTGCAGTTCCGGATCCAGTTGCGGATCACGATCCGGCAGTCTGCCCCGTGTTCGTTGAACAGGTTGAAACGCTTTAGCTCCGCGTGTTCGATCCCCGACTTTTGCGCATGCATCGTTTCATTAATAAAAAAATTCATGCCCGGCTCCCTTCGCAATTCGTTTACCGCTAATTATAGGCTATCAGGCAACAAATTTCGCCGGCCGCCGCCAAAGCCGACCAAA
>NZ_BBAJ01000048.1 GCF_001311195.1 Lacticaseibacillus camelliae DSM 22697 = JCM 13995 | reverse complement strand
GCCTCGGCGGCCGGGGTCAGGGCGCCGTCGAACATTGCGCAGGCTGTAGCCCTTTTCCGTGATGGACATGGTGACCAGCTGCAGGCTCTTCTGCTCAAACACCGCCTTCAGCCGCGCCCAGCCGGCCGGGTTGGCCTTATTATAGTAGATGGCTTCAGCCACGCTGGCGATCAGCGTCTTGTCGTAGTTGCCTTTCTCATCCATCACGACCTGCAGGAACCGGTCGTTGAACGGGGTGTACGCCTGGTCGACCACGCCTTCGTCGTAGGTTTCGGCGACAATCACGCCGGCGTTCAGCGTGCCCTGATTCAATAGCTGTTGGGCAATGGCGGCGTGGAAGCACCGAAACAGGTTGCCCCCGCCGAAGTGGACCCACACTGGGGCCTGCGCTGCGGCCGCGCGGGCCTCGGCCTGATCGAACTGCGGCACCGTGATGCCCGCCTGAGTGAACGCCTGGGCGTTGCCTTGATAATCATCGACTAACTGCACCATGACAATATCCTCCTTTTCCGCGTTGTGAACACGGGACGACTACTGATATATCAATTCCTCTGTAGGATAGCACTTCCCTCAACCGCTTTCAACGGTCAACTAGCGGGATTAACTGTCCTGGCAGCCTGACACCGCCGTTGCAACCGACCAGTATTTGCTATACTAGCAGTAGTAAATTTTCGAGGTGTGATATGGCAGAAACCGTCAATTACCAAGATGCGGCCTACGCGGCGATCCTGAAGCAGATCATGCGTCTGGAGCTTGTCCCTGGTCAACGCATCAATAAAAAAAGCGCTGGAGACCCAGCTTGGCATCGGCACCACGCCGGTGCGCGAGGCCATCATTCGCCTGCAGCGCGAAGGCCTGATCGTGGTTCAGCCGCAAAGTGGCACCTATGTGGCAAAAATTGCCTTAGCTGAGGTGTATCAGGCGCGCTTTGTGCGCGAAAGTCTGGAGAAAGTGGTGGTCGTGGAGAGCATTCCCAAAATGACGGCTGACGACTTTGCCACCCTGAATGACATGATCGCCCAGCAGAAAAAGTACCTGGCTAAGCACGATTACGACCACTTCTTCGACCTCGACGACGCCTTTCACAAGACCTTTTACCAGGTGGATGCCAAGGACTACGTTTGGAACTGGATCCAGCTGTGTAACCTGCAGTTCAACCGGTTCCGTTACCTGCGCCTGGAGGTCAAGGACCTCGACTGGCAGCAGATCATCGACGACCACCAGGCCATCCTCGACGCCGTCAAAAACAAGCAAGGCACGCGCGCCGAAACCGCGGTGTCACGGCACCTGCACATGGTTGACGCGGATGCCGCCGTGGCCGTAAAGGCCCACTCGGACTACTTCGCCTAAACCGATTGAAACTTTGCGCCCCTGCCGTCTCCTCGTGAGGCGGCCTTTTTGGGTTCGGCGAACCGATTGTGCTCGGCCCATCGTTGACAACGCTGGCTCATCATGCCAAACTGTAAGCGAATTCATATATCAGTTGAGCAACTTTTCAAAGGAGAGAAAGCACATGACCTTGTTGAACAAGGAGTTTCTGTTGACCAACGAAACCGGTCGCAAGCTGTTTCATCAGTACGCCGAAGGCATGCCGATCATCGATTTTCATTGCCACCTCGTGCCAAAAGAAATATATGAGAACCAAAATTACCCGAACCTGACACGGATCTGGATCAACGACGGGCTGTTCGGCGATCACTACAAGTGGCGCCTGATGCGGGCCAATGGCGTGCCGGAGGAGCTGATCACCGGCGACGGCGAAGAGTATCAGAAGTTGGTCGCCTGGGCCGAGACCCTGCAAAAGGCGTTGGGTAATCCGCTGTATGAGTGGTCTCACCTCGAGCTGTCGCGGATTTTTGGCATCGACGAGCCCTTCACCCCGGACAACGCCAAGGCCGTCTGGGGCAAGGCCAACGCCCTGCTGGCCACCGACGACTTCAAGCCCCGGGCACTGATCCGCAAGTTCAACGTCAAAGTGGTTTGCACCACCGACGATCCCGCCAGCGACCTGAAGTACCACAAGCTGCTCAAGGCCGAGGAGGCCGACAACGGCTTCAAGGTGTTGCCGGCGATGCGCCCGGACAAGGCGTTTGCCATCAGCGCGCCGGGGTACGCAGATTACCTGAAGGAACTGGGCCGTGCAGCCGGCGTCACCATCACCACCTTAGATGACCTCGTTGCCGCCTTCGACCAGCGGTTTGATTTCTTCGCCAGCCTGGGCGGCAAGCTCTCCGACCACGGGTTGAACAGCTTCCACTTCAACAAGGTCGACAAGGCCACGTTGGATGCCATCATGGCCAAGGCGCAAGCCGGCGAGACCCTGACTGCAGCTGAAGTCGACGGCTACACCACTGGCCTGATCGAAGCGCTGATGCGCCTGAACCAGAAGCACAACTGGACCATGCAGTTCCACATCAACGTCATTCGCAACGCCAACCAGCCGATGTTCAACAAGGTCGGCCCGGACACCGGGTTTGACTCCATGGGCGGCCAGCCTGACATTGCCCAGGAAATGATGAAGCTCTACATGGACATGGGCAATGCCGATGCGATCCCGAAGACGATTTTCTACTCCCTGAACCCGAACGACTGGATGGTGCTGGCCTCGGGCATGGGCGACTTTTACGGCGACGGCATCAAGCAAAAGCTGCAGCTCGGCGCCGCCTGGTGGTTCAACGACACCCGTGAAGGCATGCGCGAACAGCTGCGGACCATGGCCCAGCAAAGCCTGCTCGGCAATTTTGTCGGCATGCTGACGGACTCGCGCAGCTTCCTCTCCTATCCGCGCCACGAGTACTTCCGCCGCGTACTTTGCGACTACATTGGCGAACTGGCGGAGCGCGGCCAGGTGCCTGACGACCTCAACATCCTTGGCAAAATGGTCCAGGACATCTCTTACAACAACGCGCATGACTACTTCGGTTTCTTCGACTAAAACAGCTAGGCGTTAAATAAGGCCCAGACTCACCGGGAGTCTGGGCCTTGTTGCGTTATCGCGCCGCTGCATGAATTATGAGAATCCGGTTGACGTTTGATTAACAGAGTCTTAGAATCAGCGTTAATCGAATAATTCGTCCTAAACCGTTGAGGTGGAAGTCAAGATTGTTGTGCACGCCCAGAGAGCGACCAGTGCTGAGAGTGTCGTCGAACGCAGGCAATTAAATGGGCCACTGAGGGACAGACCAAAAGCCAGAGCGTAGGTGCCGCGCACTTAGGACTTCGGCTAACCAATCACGAGCGCTGCGTGCAGAGCACGCAAGCGAGTGATGGTTAGACGTAAGTCCATTGCGGCACCGGAGCTCGACGGCAAGTCAGTCTGTACGAGAGGTATGCGTCAGTTACCAGGAGAGTGTGGGCTCTTCGGCGAGCGGCGCGCTGGATCTTAAAGTCCAGTGCGCAATTAAGGTGGCACCGCGGAATGATCCGTCCTTAATCAGTCCTAGCGACTGGTTTAGGGCGGATTTTTTTTATTCAGATTGGAAATTGGGAAAGGACAATTGAGTATGGCAATGAGAAACACGTATCTGCTTGGCGGCGCAACCGCGGCTTCACAGTCCGAAGGTGGGTTCGGCGAAGGCGGAAAAGGCCTTTCGACCCAAGACCTGCGCTATTTGGACCCCACATGGGATCCTGAACAAATCGAGGAAAAGCACCAGCACGATCCTTTTTCTAAGCGCGAGTTTGACGCGGCCCTCAAGGACCCGGGCACAACTTATTACCCGCTGCGACGCGGGGTCGAGTTCTACCACCACTACAAGGAAGACATTTCACTGATGGCCGAGATGGGGCTGCAGATTTTCCGGACGTCGATCAGCTGGTCGCGGATTTTTCCCAACGGCGACGATGACACCCCAAACGAGGCTGGGATTCAGTACTACCATGACGTGTTTGAAGAATGCCAGAAGCATGGGATCAAAGTTCTGGCAACCATGGTCCACTACGACATTCCGGTCCACTTAGTGACTAAGTACGGCGGCTGGAAAAGCCGCCAGATCATTGCGTTCTTCGAGCGGTACGCCACCGTGCTTTACCAGCGCCTAGGCGACGTGGTGGATTACTGGCTGCCGTTTAATGAAATCAACGCGGCCAAATTTTCTCCTTGGGACGGCGCCTGCCTGATCCCTGGCACGGAGTCCAACATGGACCAGGCCATTTTTCAAAGCCTGCATCACCAGTTTCTGTGCAGCGCTCGCGCCGTGCAACTCGGTCGCAAGCTAGTCCCGAACGAACCGGTCGGCGCCATGATTGCCCGGTTCACCACGTACCCCGCCACCTGCAAACCCGAAGACAACATGCAGGCGATTCAAGACGACCAGTACTCGAACTGGTTCTACCTGGACGTGCTGGCCCGCGGCTACTACCCGACCTACATGAAGCGGTACTTCAATCTGCTGAACGTCCACGTTCACCAGGAAGCCGGCGACGCGGCGCTCCTGCGAGACGGCACCGTTGGCTTTGTCGCCTTCTCCTACTACTTCTCCCAGGTATCGACCAATCAGAAGAATTGGGCCAAGACCGCCGGCAACCTAATTATGACGAAAAAGAACCCATACCTGAAGGCTTCGGAATGGGGTTGGCAAATCGATCCCGTCGGTCTGCGCGTGTCCCTGAACCAGCTTTATGACCGCTATCACCTCCCAATCGTTGTCGCTGAAAATGGGTTGGGGGCCCATGATCAGCTCGAGGCCGACGGGTCGGTCCATGACCCTTACCGTATCGCGTACCTCAAGGCGCACTTGGATCAACTCGACCTGGCCGTCGCTGATGGGGTCGACCTGCTCGCCTACACCATGTGGGGCGTCATCGATCTCGTGTCATGCGGCCCGTTGACCATGGATAAACGCTACGGGGTCGTTTACGTGGACCGGGATAACGCCGGACACGGCAGCGACAAGCGGTATAAGAAGGACTCTTTCTACTGGTATCGCGACCGGATCAAGCAGCACTGCCAGCAGACTAAAACGGAGGAATCATGATGGATAATCATACCTTGGCATCTGCAATCGTCGCTGACTTGGGCGGCAAACAAAACATCACCAACTATTTGCACTGCGTGACCCGCTTGCGCTTCAGCCTGGCAGACGGCAGCAAAGCCGACATGGCTGCGATTGGAAAACTTCAGGGCGTCCTGGGGGCAAAGTTTCAAAACAACCAGTATCAGGTCGTGATTGGCCCGAATGTCAGTGAAGTATACGACGCAGTGGTCGACGTGATTGGCGCTGATCAAAAGACCGCGCCGGCGATCGCCTCAGCCGCCGCGCAAAAGCGGAAGCTCTCGGCCAACGTCATTTTCACCGCGATCACGGATATCTTTTCACCAATTCTGCCGGCCTTGGTTGCCGGTGGGATCCTGAAGGGCATTCTAGCCATTGTGGTGACGATTGCCCCAGTCCTGGCAAAGAACTCGACCTACGCGCTGTTTTCACTCATCTCTGACGTGCCCTTTTATTTTCTGCCGTTTCTGCTGGCCGTGTCTTCCGCGCGCAAGTTCAAACTCAATGAATTTCTTGGCCTTTGCATGGCCGGCGCGCTGCTGTACCCGACGTTTACCGCGACCATCGCCAGCGGCAAGTCTGGCCTCAGCTTGTTTGGCCTGACAATCCCGACTTTCACCTACTCGACCTCCGTCTTTCCGGTCATCCTAGGCGTCGGACTGATGGCCATTGTCTATCATTTTATCGACCGCTACGTACCGGAAGTGCTGAAAATGGTCGTCGTGCCGGCGCTGACACTGGCCATCGCCGTGCCCATCGCGATGTGGATTCTTGCACCGCTTGGCGCGTACGGCGGCCAATACCTGGCAACCGGGATCGTTTGGCTGTTTAAGAAGGCCGGCCTGCTCGCCGGGTTCCTGCTCGGTTTCTTCATGCCGCTGATCGTCCTGACCGGCATGCACCAGTCGACCTCCCCGATTCAGATTCAGAACATCGCGACGCTCGGCTACGACTACCTGCTGCCAATCTCCTTTTGCCACAACATGGCCGAAGCCGGCGCGGCGTTTGGCGCAGCCCTGAGAATGAAGGACAAGGAAATGCGCTCAGCCGCGATGTCGACCAGCTTCTCCGCGTTTCTTGGCATTTCCGAACCCGCTTTGTACACCGTCAATGTGGTCAACAAGACGCCGTTTATTTCGGCGATGATTGCCAACGGCATTGGCGGCGCGTTGACCGTCATCTTCAGCGTCAAGTGCTACGCGTTTGTGATGCCTGGCATCACATCGCTGCCAGTTTACGCCAAGGCCGGTAACTTGATGAACATGGTGTGGATCGTCGTCTGCATCGCCGCCACTTTTCTGCTCAGTGCCGTGCTGTCCTTTGCCCTTGGGCACAAGATCAGTCAACACTCCGCGGTCGAGCAGGCTCAGGCGAAAACTGCAGGCCAGACCGCACTGAACGACCAGACCTTGGCAATGCCGGTGGACGGCAATCTGATTCCGTTAAGCCAGGTCCCAGACGCGACCTTTGCTGCTGGCACGATCGGCGCCGGGTTTGCCGTTGAACCAACTGATGGTATCGTGGTGTCGCCCATTGCTGGCAAAATCACCAACATCTTTTCCACCAAACACGCCATCACGATTGAAGGCGAGGGCGGCATTAACGTCCTGATCCACATGGGTATCGACACCGTCGAGCTTAAGGGCGCCCCGTTCACGCTTCACGTGGCGGAAGGCGACACCGTCGCCGCAGGCCAAGCGCTCGCCGACATGGATCTTGACGCCATCAAGGACCACGGCAAAAATGCGGACGTGATCGTCGTCTTCCCTGAGCTGCCGAAAAATGTCACACTCTCTGTCGCCGCGGCGACTGGCCCCAAAAATGCCTCGGCCACGATTGGCGACTTGGTGCTGGCCTAACCAACTTTGCTGATGGTCCTGGGCACCAAAAACGGCCGCCTAAGAGACGGCCGTCAGGGCTTTGATTTTGATTGTTGACCAGATTATTTCCGTTAGTCTCACGCAGACGCTATTCGTTGCTAGATAGCGTCTGTTTTTGACTCTCTTTGGCCCACGCTAATCCTTCAAACTGAACTCCACCGTTTGCGTCTCATCTGAATTCGGACCAATCATCAGTTCAAACTTGCCGGGCTCGATCACATACTTACCCTGTTGGTTGTAAAACCCCAGCCGATCCGCCTTGACTACAAATGACACCATCAACGTTTCGCCAGCAGGCACCAATGCACGTTTGAAATCGATCAAACGCTTGACCGGTTGGACAATTGAAGCCACTTCATCGTGCAAATAAAGTTGAACGGTTTCAGTTCTGTCAATTTCGCTAGTATTCTCGACTGGCACACGAATCGTCACTGATTGAGCTGAACTGATTTGGCTCTGGTCAATCGTCGGCTGGTGATAAGTGACCTTGCCGTACGATAGCCCATATCCAAATGGAAATAACGGGCCAGTTGGCGCGTCTGTGTACCTCGAAACAAACCGACCAACGTGTTGAGAGGTCTTTTCAGGCCGCCCTGTGCTGAGGTGATTATAGTAAATTGGGGCTTGGCCCTCGACCGCCGGCATACTCATTGACAGCCGTCCCGAGGGATTGTAAGCGCCAAAGATAATGTCCGCCAATGCGTGCCCGCCTTCGATACCCGGGAACCACGCCTGGATGACGGCATCAGAATCCGCGAGGACATCAGTCAAGACTAACGGCCGGCCACTGATGATCACCGAAATGATTGGCTTGCCTAACGTCGCGAGCTCGTCAAGCAAGCGTTGCTGGTTATCATTGGCAGTCTCAGTTTAGTCCTGGATCCCGCCTCGCCGCTTTGCAGCGTATGCTCGCCACCGGCAAAAATAATAATGTCAGCACGCTTAGCCGCAGCAACTGCACTATCGTGATGCTTCTTCTCAGTGGCCGAATCGGAGATCTGACCGCTTGCTTGATCTTCCGGGCGCCCGGACTCGGCGAAGAAATCAGCATCGCGTATGATATCTGTCCCTTTTTCTACGGTCAACCGACTCGTATCCAGATACTCACTGAGCCCGTGCTTAAAGGTAATTGTATCCTTCGGGTAACCATGAATTGCCCACAAGCCCAACATCTTAGACTCATCCGCATAGGGGCCGATCAGTGCAACCCGCCGATGGCCTGAACGGTTAAGTGGGAGCAAATGCCGCTCATTTTTGAGCAGAACCATCGCCTCCTGGCTGACCTTTCTGGCCAGCTGGCGCTTAGCTGGGGTCAGTAGGTTGGCTTTTTCCAGTGCTTCGGAGGAACCGCGGAACGGATCTTCAAACAGACCCAGCTCATTCTTCAGTGACAGCACACGCCAAACGGCCGCATCAATTTTCTCCTCGCTGAGCCGACCATCCTCGAGCAATGGTTTCAACCCATTAGCATAGCATGGGGACTTCATATCAATGTCGACCCCTGCATCCAATGCCTTATACGCAGCGTCCTGCTCGTTTGCGGCAAAGCCATGCTGGGTCAACTCATAGATTGACGCATAATCGCTGATTACCACGCCCGTAAAGCCCCATGCTTCCGCAACAGATCATTCAACAGCCACTTATCGGCAGTGGCTGGCACGCCGTTCAGGGTGGTCAACGAGGTCATCACCATTTTCGCGCCAGCTTGAATCGCCGCCTTGTATGATGGCAGATAATTCTGGTAAAGATTACTCATAGACATGTCTGCAGAGTTGTACTCGCGGCCGGCTTCGACCGCGCCGTAGCCCGCAAAATGCTTCACGCATGAGACAATGCCCTTGCCGTCCTTGAGGCCACTTTGAAACCCACCCACCATGGCTTTGGCAAATTGCGCGTTAAGGTATGGATCCTCGCCGGTTGATTCCAAGACCCGGCCCCACCTGGCGTCATGCACCAAGTCAACCATTGGGGCAAAGGCAACTTGTTGGCCGCCAGCATACGCTTCCTCGGCAGCATTCTCATAAGCCTCTTGATTAACCGAGGATCCCAGGAAGCACCCATCCCCAATGGAATCGGGTAAACCGTCTTGTAGCCATAGACAATGTCCGACATGAACAGCAGCGGAATGGCGTGCCCACCTTTGGCCAAATATGCTTCCTGCAAGCGATGAATCTGCTTTGCACCGGCCACGTTCAGAACCGATCCGGAAAGATCGACCATCCGTTGAGTGATGCCAAGCTTGCGCTGAGGCCCCATTGAGATGTCTGAGGCGTTGTAAAACTCCCCAGATAGCTGAACCAACTGGCCAATTTTTTTCTTCGATTGTGAGTGATTTCAATAACTGTCTAAGTTTTGCTTCTTCCAAATTCATTCCTCCATACTTCAGCCACTGAGGCACTTTGCTTGGCTTACTGAACTGCTAACTGCGCTTTGTAGACGCCCGGACCAACCCGCAGCAACATTATTTCGCGGTCAAAGCCGTCACCGCAGCTTGCGCGAAAAGCACCCGGTCCCGTTCCTCGAAGTACCGGGTCTTCCGAATCGTCGCCGCACCACTCAGTTTGATTGCACCAGCAGAATGGCCAATGGAAAACTGGTAGTCGCCCTGGTCGATGACCCATTTCATGTCGTCATTCAAGTAGGCGAGCTGACTCGGTTGCACGGTGAATGCCACCTTCTTCGTCTCCTGTGCCTTAAGCTGCACTCGGACAAAACCGAGAAGCTCAATGTTTGGCCGCACCATTGAAGCGTGGCAATTGCGGCCATACAGTTGAACAATTTCCGTGCCCTTGCGGTGGCCGGTATTGGTGACAGCGCACGAAACATGGATTGTTCCAGCCGAATCTGTCGTCGCTTTAAACTCACCGTAATCAAACGTTGTGTAGGCCAGGCCCTCACCAAAGAAGTACCGCGCTCATGGGGACAGTCCACATAGCCGTCAAACGCACCGCCGGTCGCCTGGTGATAGCTGGATCCGTTCGGATGATTGTAGTAAAGCGGCAGTTGGCCGGCGGTATAAGCAGTGGTTGCCGGCATTCTGCCGGTCGGCTCACTGTCTCCGAAAATCACACTGGAGATGGCTTCACTGCCGCATTCGGCAGGATTCCATGCTTCCAAAATTGCCTCTGCGTAGGTGTCAGCCGCATCACTGGAGATTGGTCGACCGCCAAAATGCACGATGATCAGCGGCTTATTCAGGTGCGCTGCGGCTTTGATGAAGTCTTCCTGGCACTTGGGCAAATTGATGTCAGTGGCATCGATTCCTTCCCCTTGTGACGCGGAAGAGCCAGTGCCGTACTTACCCCCAACTGTGATGATGGCGACATCACTTTGACGAATCGCATCAAGGGCCTTGGCAAAGTGACTTTCATCATCCCCGACATACGGGAACCCATAGGCATAATTGACTGTCGCACTCGGCACGTCAGCTTCGATTTGTTGCCGCAAAGACATCATCTGCGGCTGCTGGGAACGAGCAAAGGCCTCAACGTCGGGATTTTCCACGTCAACATTGGACCTGAGTAGTGTTTCTTAGGCCCCGCCGGCGCCTGATCAGTCTTGACATCCTCGACCCCGGCCATCGTATTTTTGACCCCAAAATGTTTTTCGATTGTCGACATGTAGGTATAACCACCAAACATGGTGCGAATCGCGTCGGCGTGCCACCCAATCAGCGCAATCGATTGCTTGTTCTTGCTTAAAGGCAGAATGCCCTTATTTTTGAGCAGGACTAACGACTCGGTGGCAACGCGCCGGCTAGCCGCAATGGCTGCCGGTTGCTTGAAGCTTCGCGCGGCCTCGGTTGGTGCATCTGCGAAGGGATGGTCAAATATTCCCAGCTCAAATTTGAGCGTCAAAACCCGCTTCACAGCGGCAGCAAAGGCGTCATCAAAGTCTTTTTGGCCCTCGTACTGCTTCAGCACCTCTGGTTTGTATGCGTTCATCGAAGGCAGCTCCTGATCGACGCCGGCAAGCAGCGCCCGGTGTGCAGCGTCAGCCAATTGTTCGCCTAAATGATAACGGGTGAAGATTTCACTGATGCCGCTGTAATCGGAGGCAACGATCCCTTTAAAGCCCATCTGCTGGCGCAGCAGATCGGTTAGCAGGTGCCTCGACCCGGTCACCGGCTCGCCATTAATGGCGCTGTAGCAAGGCATAACTCCCTTCAGCTTGCCGAGTGAAATGGCGGCCTGGAACGGCTTTGCATACACTTCATGGAGCAGCCGCTCCGGAATGTTCGCCACAGCCGCATGAATACCACTTTCAGCCGCTTGGTAACCGAGAAAATGCTTTGCAACAGCAGCCGTCCTGCCAGACTTCTGGATTCCCGTCACCACTGCGGCACCCATCTCGCTGGCAAGCGTTGGGTCTTCCCCAAAGGTTTCGCCTTGGCGGCCAAACCGCGCGTCTCGAGAAATGTCTAAGACCGGTGAAAAAGCCAGTGTCGCACCCACACTCGCGGTTTCCTGACCAATTGCCTCGCCCATTTTCTTAGCGGCTGCAGGGTCAAACGTGGCGGCCTGAGCGATGCCAGTAGGAAAGCTGGTGGCACCAGGAAGTTTGACCCCCGTCAGTGTTTCAACGTGAAACAAAGCGGGAATGTGGTGCGGTGAAAGTGCGATGATCTTTTCCTGAATCTCGCGCTGGACCCGGGCAACGTCCTCGATATTTTGCATCTCCTCGCCCACCAGCAAGGAAACCTGGCCTGACCCCTTTGGAAAGTCGCGTTCCAAATCATCGTTCGACCAAGCCGCCTGATTATAGCCGACCAACTGAGCGGCCTTCTCGTCGAAACTAAGGTCATTAAAAAGTTGGTCTACGCGTTGCTTAATCGTCGTGTCAGCATCTGACTTTGCCATTCTCAATTTTTCTCCTTTTTCCATCTCGATTCAAAATCTCATGTGAGTGTGACCTCACATGAGATTGATGAGCTGAATTGGCGCTACTTAGCGTCGGCTGCCGCTTTGTTGGCCTCGGACCGAATCGCCAACTTAACAAACGGGATAAACATCACCACGTCAAAGACGAAGCAGATGATTTGGACCAGCACCGGCATGATGTGACCACCTGAGGCCAGATATGTGTTCAGAAATGGCGGGGTGGTCCACGGCACGGCAATCGCAATGGCCGGGATTGCATGGATCATCTCAAGCCAATAGTAAATTGTCCCGGTGATGGCACTCGCGAACACATACGGAATTAACATGAACGGATTTAGAACGATTGGCAGGCCATAAATCATCGGTTCCCCGATGTTAAAAAGCCCCGGGATAATTTCGATCTTCGCGATTGAAAGATAATGTGGTGACTGCCGCGCCACCAGGAAGATTGCAACACACACAGCGACGGTCGTCAGGCCCATGATGATCTGTAAGGTCTGGCCGATTGGCGCCCCTTTTAAGTTCATCACTGAGGCACCGTGAAGGAGCTGGTTGGTTAGATCATTCTGGTTGATTGTGTTGATCGGCTGGAAGATGGGCGACAGCGCAGCAGGGTGAATCCCAAAAAAGAACACCAAATTCTGCGCGATAATCGTCACAAACGCCCCACCGACAGAAGTCCCAACACCCTGGAGCGGCGCTTGAACTAGTTTGTAAATCAAATCCTGCATGCCTGTAAAGCCAAACGCGCGAATGATGAATTCGATTGCGTTAATGACAATCACACTGATGGCTAGTGGAATCACGGCGGCGAACGCATTCAAAATCGCTGGTGGAACCGAATCCGGCAGTTTAATTGTCAACTTGGTGTCGGACAAGTGAACGTACATGATGGTTGAGAGTAACGCGACAATCATCCCCAGAATCAGGCTAGTGGCGCCAAACGAATCCTGCGTCCAGACGCTGCCAAGTTTGCCTGCAGCACTTTGCGGGAAAACCAGGAAACTACCGAGCAGGGCGATAATGGCAGCAACGAGTGGATCAGCGTGCTGATACTTATTGTCCTTCTTCCCCGCTTCAATATAGTTCTGAGTCAGCATGTAGGCGATGGTCAGTGTGACCACGATTGAAATCAAGTTATTGCAAACGTTAGTGATTGCATTAGGAAATGCCGTCCAGTGTTTCCCGAACACAAAGACCAGAAACTTCTGAAAAGGATCTTGATCCAGTGGCAATTCCGTATTCAGTAAGTTAATGCGAAAATTCTGAAGCAAAAGCCCAACCGACCCAACTAAGCTCATTGGCATTGCCATGATGAACCCGTCGCGGATCGCGGCTAAATGCTTTTGGTTGCTGATTTTACTGACTACCGGTAAAATCTTCTCGCCAATTTTTTCCAACTTCACGATCTTCACTCCTTCTCTAATGATTACTGTAACTGTTATTCAATGGGATTTGAGCAAAACGATCAGTACAGGTGAGTCTTAATTTTGAGCAGCTGAGGCGTCGCCCCGACTTGAATTCTGACTCTCTCGTCGCCGTTCAGGATTCGACCAGCATGCCATTGACCATCCTGCCAGGTGCCTTCTTCGAGGCTGATCAACCCAACGTTCCGATTGGCTCAAGGCAGACAGATTCACGCTAATGTTGAGACCAAACAGCAGAAACTCATTTTCGGAGAGCTCAAGAATGAACCCCGCAGAAGGCGATACGTTTCCCTCCTGCTTGACAAAATGAACCGCCGCCTCACAACTAGCCAGTTTGATTCTCCGGCCCCGGTCGGCCGCCTGGCTGATCAGAAATGAATGCATTTGCGGCTGCTGGCGCTTTTGAACAATCAGTGGCAGCATCCCTGCCAAAAGCGCATAAGCTTTGGCCAGTACTGATCCCGTCTTAGACCAATCAAACGCGTCTGCGTCAATGGCAACTGCTTTCAACAGATGAGCGTCCAGTGTCACATCCTGGTTAAAGAAATCCTCTGCGCCAAATGGCGAGAACAATAAGAGGTTATAATGACTAATTGCATAGATGAGGTTCGAAACTGTTCGCAGATCCTGCCTGGTTTCGGGAACGAGCAATGCTTGTTGCGGCGCCGCATAAGCATCACTCACCTCTTCAAAATTCGGCACATAAAGATCTGGGGCCACTAAGTCGACTGCCGTTGCCACTTTCTGCCAAAGAGGCAACATTTTTACTGTCGGCCCACCGGTTGGATAAGCCCCTGGGCGACCGAGCGGCTTCTCCAGCCATGCGTTCACATACATCGGCAGGGCATACTGCGCTTTACCGGCGGCGGCAATCGTTTGCAGCGCCGAGGCATACAGAAATGCCATATAGTACTCGCCGGCTTGCGGGCCAAACTGGCTTTGCCAAGTTGCTGCTGGCGCGGCGCCAAACACGTCAGGCAACGGTCGGTTTAGCGCCGGGCCCTTGGCCACCGAGTAGTCGAAATCTGCGTCTAGCAGCCCGACCTCGTTTTCAACCTGCACCATGATCACGGTCGACTGCTGGGTATCCGTCTTCTTAATGAAGGCCATCAGGTGACCGAATGCCTTTGCGTCCAAGTCAACTGCAGTTTGATCAGCCGGGGAAATCGAGTACAAATGCTGGCCGTCTCTTTTTTGCGCATAACGAACGGTGGAATCTTCTTTCAGCCATCCCGGAACATAAGACGAAAGGCCATTCTTCCACAGTCCGAACCAGAGTAATACCAGTTTTACTTGATGCTCCCGCGCTTCTGAAATCAGGTCCTGAACCGAGGAAAAATCGAACCGGTCTGGCTTGGGCTCAATCATCTCCCAATAGACCGGCACCAGGAGCGTATTAATGTTCAGTGGCAGGACTCTGGGCCATACCTGAGTGTTCATATACGCTGTGCTGCTGGCACTGGAATTGTGGCATTCCGCTGCCAACCCGATAAATGGTTTATCGTCAACCATGAGCACAGTCTGGCCATCATTGTCTTGCAAATGTGGAATGGTCATCAAAAAGCCTCCCTTGCAACCAACTGCTGAACGATATAGGAAGAAAGCACGATCTCCAATACTTTTTCATTTTGAACTACCGCCTTGCCGTCAGCGCTTCGTCGAGGCCTCGAAGATGTTAACTGAAACGCAGCATTCGGATGATCAGACACTGCCCTAAGCTGTGGCGCTCACGGGCATCCAGGTCCGTTTTTCTCCTACAAGAGCTATCATAGGTCAAATGTAGGGGCTTTCATTTTCGTATCAGAGTGGTATATTCAGTCTAAAGGCTAGTATTCACAAACATGAAAAAAATTTTCAAAGGGGCAAGCAAATGACGTTACAGGAAAGCATGCTTCAAGTCTTACAGACGAATACGATCAACTCGACTCCTTGGATGTTGGCCGATTGCATCCTGCGCTTGGGCCCTCGACTGGCCAAAATGTCCATCACCGAGCTGGCGCATCAGTGCAACGTCTCTGAACCAACGGTGAGTCGCTTTGTCGTTGCCGCGGGGTTTCGAAACTACACCGACATGCGAGACAGTGCCAAAAAAGAAAGATTAGCGCTCAAATCCTCTGGCTTTCACATCTCGGAGACAAAATTAAACTTGATCAAAAATGAGCCAAAAGAATACCTCAGATTTTTTTTGGCCGCGAGCTTGATCGCACCATGTCCGAGTTCATCGCAAATGCTGACATTGCACTGTTCGATCAGCTCGCACAGGCCATTCATCGGGCACCGCGAGTCTTTATCTTCTGCTTCTCCACCTCAAGATTGATTGCAAATGTGATTCAGACCGACCTGGCAAGATACGGAAAAGTGCTCTACGTTCCCAGCACTAGTGATGAGCAGGTGGTTGAAGCTAAACAACTTAGGCATGGTGATCTCGCAATCGTGATTTCAACTTATGGCTACTTCATCAGCAAGTCTTCAGCCACCATCGACCTGATTGCCAATTCACCTGCCGACACTGCCCTTTTCACCCAAAATCCGGGGATTCCAGAAGCATACCTGTTCAAATCAGTGTACCCAGTCACCAAGACAAATAATCCCATCACCGGCAGCTATATCATGCTTCTCGCCGCGGAGTTTCTTGGCCGGCGGTACGCAGAGACCATTGGGGACATGCGCTAGCGGCAGGTCGGAAGCCTTTTCCAGTCTCTTTCCCCTTTAGTCAAAACGCGCAGTGCCAGACCATAATGAAAAGCAGACGTCTCGTTAAAGACGACTGCTTTTCATTTGCTGAGAACTGGTTCTTTATTGATCGTCTGGCAGAATACGCCGCTACGGTTCCAACTCAAATTCCATGCGGGTCGGCGTGTGATCCGAGTATTTAAAGCCGGTATCGACGATTTTCACCGACTTAGCCTTCACATTTGGCGACAGAATGAAGCCATCGATCAGCGTGACGAAGCTCTTGCCCGGTTCCCATGGCTTGTCGAGCGCACGCACCGACGGCTGGGCCGCCTTGGCCAAGCCCATGGTCGGCACGTGGAAGCCTGCCGGCAGCTGATCGTACGGGAACAGGTGGGTCCAGGTCTCGTCCTGCGGCTTGGTGTGGAAAATGGCCGCGGAGTCTTTGAGCAGCCGGTGATTGTAATCCCCGCCGACAATCACGTAATCGCCCTTTTGGTAGGCCTGATTGATGTACTTGAACAGCTTGGCAAACTGTGCCTGCTGAATCGACCGGTCCTTGGTGAACGCCGACATGTGGATGTTGACCAGCTGCAGGTGCTTGCCGTTGCTGGTCGGGGCCTGCGTCACGGTGAAGGCGCGGTCGAGGTCGGTGAACTTGGTCGGGTTAGTCGCGATCGGCAGCGAGTACCGCCGGGCGCCGGTCACCTTGAACTTAGTCAGCGTCACCAGCCCGGACTTGGCGGCACCGATTGGCTGGTTAAATGGGTAAAAGAGGTACGGCGAGTCGTAGTTTTGCCCGTAAACACTGCTGTACTGCTGACCAAATGCGCGGCGCAGACCCGCCACTTCGTCGACGTGCTGCGAGCGGTCACCGTCCTGATCCACTTCCTGAAAAAAAAGGCGAAGTCCGGATCGCCTTGGCGCGTCGTCTTGATCACGCCGGCCAGTGAGTCCTGGACGGCCTTCTTGCTATAGGCGCGCGAGTACTTGCCCCCGTCCATGAAAAACGAATAGCTTGGCGGGTACGAATCGTAGCCAATGTTGTAGGACTGGGCACGGTAGGTCTTGCCCACCTGGACTGCGCCGGCCTGGTTGTGCTGCGGCCGCAACTTCAGGTTGTCCGGCAGGCGGTAATAGGCCGCGTACAGGTACGCAATGTAGCCGCCTAGAACAACGACCACGGCCCCAAGCAGGCCCCCAATAATTTTCAGTGCGCGATGTTTTTTTCACTTCAATGGTCTCCCCTTTTTTTGTGAACACGCTTCATCGTACCACGACCACCCCCTTTTTCCACCAAATAAAGCGACCCCAAGCGCGTTACAGAACCCAACTGGCGTGTTATTCTCAAGGTAAGAATTGGGGGTTTTAGTATGACCATCACCATCGGCAGCGGCGCCACTCGCCGCGAGCTATCCGACCAGGACGCGATCAAACTCACGTCGGGCCAGGACTTTTGGAGCAGCGAAAACGTCGCCGGCATCCCCGCCATTCGCATGAGCGACGGGCCGCACGGGCTGCGCTACCAAGCCC
>NZ_BBAJ01000047.1 GCF_001311195.1 Lacticaseibacillus camelliae DSM 22697 = JCM 13995 | reverse complement strand
CCAAACAATTAGGCTTACAAGAAGCCCCAAAAGATCCTGAGCATGATCTAAAAAAAGCTATCAGCCCATGATCTTAATAAGTCCTATCAAGGCTTGCAACAACAAATTCAACAAACAACTAGTCCACAACAAAAAGCGCAATTAAAAAATCAGTTAAACGATGTGCACCAAGAAATTAGTGATCGAACTCAAAAACAGCTGCAAGCATTTTCTGAAAAGAATCCGGGAATCAAACAACCTGATCCTGAATACGATCAAAGTCTGAAACGTTAGCCAGTTTTTAAAGGACATGCTATAATGAAGGCAGAAAAAGGAAGCCCTGCCGAAAACAGGACTTCCCACGCAAGCCGCTTCAAAGGCGGTGGCATAATTACAAAACTATATTAATGTCGTCCCGTAACTCGCCAAAGTTATAATCGGGGCGGCTTTTTTTATTTGTGGTGCTTGTCGATATAGCTGAGTAGCGCGATTAAAAACGTGCCAAACAGCAACATCAACGAGAGTGTCTGGAAGACGCTCATTGACTGTGAAACCTTCCTGAAGATTATTCCATGTTCCCATGGGCCTCACCTCGCAAGGGAAAAGACAGCCACCGCCCTTAAAGATAGATTAAGTACAGTATATCAAAAGCTTGTATATAAATCAAGAATTCAGCGGGAAAATTCATTCGATCACTCGATTAAATCTTGATTTCACATTGAAGAATGTGTATAATAGGTTTACAAGTCTGATTTTGGCGGAAAGCGAGGTAAGCGTCATGGCCATTAGCTATAAGAAATTGTGGAAACTACTGATAGATCGCGATATGAAAAAGAAGGATTTACAGAAAGCTGCCGGTATCAGCTCGGCGTCAATAACAAAACTTGGAAAAAAATGAAAATGTGAATACAGAGATCATAGAAAAGATATGCGTTGCCTTGGGTTGCGATGTTAGCGACATAATGGAAATGACGGATGAAGAGGCAAAATGAGAAAGGCGGATTGAAATGGGTGAGATTATTGAATACGGAAATCTCCAAAGACAAAAGAACACCATTTCCCGGCTGCTCATTTACTGGACACGAATAAGGAGCTGTCTTCACAGCCGGTGTCTGTCAGTAGACCTCTTTCGGAAAAGCTGCAGGACGTATCTCCGCGGAGTAGGACGATGAGGCTTGCCTCATGCTTTCAAAGTGTAATCGTACAGTATCCGGACAACGTGGTCATCAAGGATATCGACGTGATGTTCAATCCGGCCTATCAGGTCGACGTTTTGAAAATTCTGACCGAGGCTCGGAAGAGCAAACCCTACAGCGTAATTTGGCCGGGACGATACGAAAACGGAACGCTTTATTACAGCGAACAAGGGTATCCGGATTATAAAACATATGAAGTAAAGAACTATGACATCACCTGTGTCATTTAAGGAGGAAACACCAACATGAAGTATTCAGAGCTAATAAGCTTCAAGCCTGTCGAATCGACGATACAGCTTGTTGAGGGGACAAAAACGGAAAACGGAGTAAAAGAGCTCGTGCAGACCTATGTCATGTCGGACAGCATGGCGGAGAGCCTGCAGGCTCCGGTCATCGACCAACTCCAGATGGACGAAGTTGTAGACAATAAAGGCGTTTTCGTCGTAGGTAACTATGGTACCGGTAAATCTCACCTGATGAGTGTGATTTCTGCTGTGGCCAATGACGCAGGGAATCTCCAATATCTACAGAACCAGAATTTTGCTAAACGCATGGAGCGGGTCGCAGGTAAGTTTGAGATCCTGCGTTTGGAAATCGGTGGCGTTACCATGACGCTCTACGATATTCTCTTCGACTACATCGAGGAAGATTTCCAGCGTCGGGGCATTGACTTCAAGAAACCAGACTGCTCAACGGTCCGCGACAACAAGAAAGTCATCCGTCAGATGATGGAAGCCTTCAATGCCAAGTACCCGGACAAGGGATACCTGATCGTTGTAGACGAGTTCCTTGCCTACCTGACCTCCAGAGACGAGCGCCAGCTGGTTCTCGACCTGGAAGTGCTGCGTGCGTTCGGAGAGATGTGCTCCAAGAGCAATCTCCGCATCATTCTCGGCATTCAGGAGAAGATCTTCGATAATCCGAAATTCAGCTTTGTCTCTGAAACGCTGAAGCACGTCAGCGACCGTTTCACGCAGATGGAGATTACAAAGGAAGATACGGAGTACGTTGTTTCGGAAAGAATCCTGAAGAAAAACCCGGAACAGAAGGCTCTGATCCGGAATCACCTCGAGAAGTTCTCCAGCCTTTACAGTGGCATGTCTACCCGCATGGATGAGTTTGTGGACCTGTTCCCAATTCATCGGCCTATATCGATGTGTTCAACAAGGTCTATCTTGTGGAGAACCGTCATATTCTGAAGAACATTTCCAGGGTCATCCACGACATCTTTGATAAAGACGTGCCAGAAGATGCACCCGGAATCTATTCCTTTGACACTTATTGGCCTGCAATCAAGGGCAATGGACTGCTCAAGAGTGACGTTACAATCAGCAAGGTCGTTAATGCCAGCACGCAGCTTGAGGAGATTATCAATCGCTCCTTCCCGCACATGGTTTATCAGCCTCTGGCTATTCAGATCATTTATGCGCTCAGCGTACACAGACTAACAACGAACGGCCTGGATGTGCAGTTCGGACTGACGGCTGAGAACCTGAAAGATGACCTTTGCCTTTATCTGGACTCTATGCCGGAAAATGACGCAGACTTCTCCTTGGCGTTGTTAACACCACGCTCAAGGACATTATGACAACGGTCTCCGGACAGTTCATCATCCATAACGACGCCAACAATCAGTACTATATCGATGTCGATAAAATTGTCGACTACGATGAGAAGATCAACCAGAAGGCATCACTCCTGGCTCCAGCAGAGCTGAACCGCTACTTCTATACGGTCGTCTATAACTGCCTTGAATGGGACGCGAAGGAATACGTCACGAACTTCAAGATTTACGAATACGACCTGAACTGGAACAGCCACAATATCTTCCGAGAAGGCTATCTCTTTATGGGGCTTCCGGGAGAGCGCAGCACTGCTCAGCCGGAGCGCGACTTCTATATTCACATCATGCCGCCTTACGACAACGGCAATGTGAATATTGCCAATCTCCCGGATGAGGTCTATTTCTTCTTTCGTTCTTCGGACGAGTTCAAGAAGAATCTTGAACTTTATGCTGCGGCGAATCAACTGGCCGAAATCAGCGAAGGCAAAGATAAGGAAGCATACCTGAACAAAGCGAAGATGTTCAACCGCCAGCTCGTAAAATATCTGAGCGACAACAAGAACACCTGCTTCAATGTAACTTACAAGGCTCAGATGCGACAGCTGATTGAGGTTTTGAAAGGCAAGTATCGTCCAGATCTGACTTTCAAAGATACCATCGACCTCGCAGCCTCGATCTGCCTTGATGAATATTTCACCGGTAAGTACAAAGACTTCCCGGTCATGAAGACAAGAGTCACCCGCAAGAACATGGCAGGGCTGGCACGGGATTCCTTTAACTATTTTGCAGGCCGGAAGACGCAGCAGGCACGGATGATGCTCGAGAGCTTTGGCGTACTTGAGGATGACAAGATCAAGCCGGAAAACTCGAAGTATGCCAGATATTATATCGATCGCCTGCAGGAGCTGCCGCCGGAGGGCGTGCTGAACTATACAGACCTGTTTGAAGAGCAGTTCATGGGTGCGTATATCGATAAGCAATTTAAGATCAGCTTCTTGTTCACACCGATCATCTTCCTGTCGCTTGTCTACGCGGGATACGCAGTTATTACATTGAACAATGGCAAGACAATCACGGCATCCAACCTTGATGAGATTCCAAATACAAATGCGCTTGATCTGTACGAATTCAAGTACATCTCCCGCCCGGCGAAGATGGCTCTTGCTGAGCTCAAGAAGATGTTCGAGGTGCTTGGCCTTAATCCTGCGCTTCTGGATCTACCGAAGGACCGAGACAATGGCGTCAAGCAGCTTATTCAGGTTGCACAGAATCTTTGCAATGATGCGGTTCTCGGAACGAGAAAGCTTTCTGACGGCTTCGAGCTGTGGGAAGAACCACTCGCGAATTCTCAGATGAAGTCGAGCATGCAGAGCGCCTGCGACAAGGTCAAGGAGGAATTCAGCAACTACTCAGCGAAGTTTAACACATTCGCGAAGCTGAATAATTTCCGCCATACGATGGATGAGATTCAGAAAATTGAGAAGCAGATCTGGACATTGCATCGTATTCCGGAGTATCTCGATTTCAAGAGCGAATGTGGAGATCTCGTTAGCTACATTGTAAGTGTCCAAAATTTCGGTATTGACGAACTGAAAGCTTCCATCGAGGACGCGCGTGCAGCTTTCCGTACAGCCAGAGACAGCATTGCAGAGGGCACCAGTGGAACGGATGCAGCCCACGCAGTGAAGGACGCGCTGGAGCCGGTTCAGGAGAAGTACATCAATCTCTACTACGATGCGCATTCGAAAAAAAACGCCTCGGCATTGAAGACGCACAGCGCAAAGGCAAGATTCAGGAGAGTCTTGCGCTCAAGAATCTCCGGAAACTGCATAGCATCACAATCCTGCCCGGCGCGAAGCTATCTGACCTCGAGACCTCGATGGCGAACATTAAGGTCTGCTATGAGCTGACTCCGAACGAACTGAAAAAGAATCCGATCTGCCCGCATTGCCATTTCGATATGAGCAGCCATGAGAGAAATGTGCATGGACTGCTGGATCAGATCGACGACGGCATTGATGAGCTGACACAGGAATGGACGAAGAAGCTGCTGGAGACCATCACTGATCCGCTTGTGCTCGCACAAAAGCAGTACCTGAATAACGACCAGCAGAAAGTCATCGATGACTTTGTCGCCTCAAAGGAGCGGCCAAAACGCGTAGATGATTTCTTTGTGGAGAGTATCACCGCTCTGCTTAAGGGATTCGAGCCGGTAGTCATCGACGCGGAAACGCTGGTGGAAAAGCTCGAACAGCTGCAGCCGCTCAGCGAGGACAACTTCCGCAAGAAGCTGAATGACATCATCGCTTCTTATACAAAGGGCAAGGATGAAAGCAAGCTGCGTATCGTCGTAAAGCGTAAGGAGAATTAAAAACATGGAGAAGAGAAAACTAACCAAAGAGGACCTCGACAAGGTCCGCGATATAGAAGGCTTCCCAATCGGCTCGGATGAGGACATCATTGCCCTCTCCGATGCGCCGTATTACACAGCCTACCCAAATCCCTTCATAAAGGAGTTCATTGAAGAAAATGGGACTCCGTATGACGAGGAGACGGACGATTATCATTGCGAGCCGTATGCTGCGGATGTAAGTGAAGGGAAGAATGACGCTATTTATAACGCTCATACTTACCATACGAAAGTTCCTTATAAAGCTATTATGCGTTATATACTGCATTACACCAAGCCGAAGGATCTTGTGTTTGATGGCTTTTGCGGAACCGGAATGACGGGTGTTGCTGCAAATATGTGCGCACACCCAGAATCTCAATTTCAAGCAGTTTTGAACGCTGAAGACCCAGATATTGAATGGGGAGCTCGTATCCCTATCCTGCAAGACTTGTCCCCAATAGCAACTTGCATTGCACATAATTATAATGCAGATATTGATATTCAAAAGTTCACGTCTGAGGCCGAAAGAATACTGAGCGAAAGCTATAAGGAGTGTAAATGGATGTATGCTACAGAACCCGATCCGTCTGCAGCTGCATCGACACTTATCAGACAGAAGGGCAAAATCAATTATACGGTTTGGTCTGATGTGTTCGTATGCCCTCATTGCGGCTCGGAAGTGGTGTTCTATGATGCCGCAGCTGATCCTACTACCGGAAAGGTGAGCGATTCATTTGCTTGTCCCAAATGTAATGCTCAATTAAAGAAAAAAAGAATGCAATAATTCGTTTGAATCTTTCTATGATTCCGCTTTGAAACAACCACATCAGATTGTTAAACAGAAGCCGGTCCTTATTAACTACCAATATGGTAGTAAGAGATATTTTAAGCGTCCGGATGCTGAGGATATTGCAACGATCAAAAAGATTGAAGAAATGGACATACCCTATTGGTATCCGACTTTACGTATGCGTGAAGGAAGAGAGAGTCGTCGTAACGATAAAATCGGCCTGACGCATGTTCATCATTATTTCTATAAGCGAACTTTGTATGCTTTGTCAAAACTGTATGACCTGATTCAGAAATCTGAATGCAAAGATTTGCTTCAAATTTGGTTCACAAGCCAGATTATTAACATAAGTAAAATGAACCGTTTCCGCCCGCAAGTATCGTTTCCTTACAATCCATTAAGCGGAACACTTTATGTTTCTTCAATGGTAAGTGAAGCAAATCCTTTCAATGCTTATGAAGGGAAAATTCGTAAATTTACAGAAGCACTTTCTAACAATAAAGGAAATACATATTGCATTTCCACTGCTTCAACAACAAAACTCGATGTACAGGAAAACAGTATTGACTATATTTTTACTGATCCACCTTTTGGTGCGAATTTGAATTATGCAGAATTGAGCTTCTTATGGGAATCTTGGCTGAAGGTTGTTACTAACAGCAAATACGAAGCTATTGTAAATCCTACAATGGGAAAAGCCTTGCCTGAATATCAGACGCTAATGACATCTTGTTTTCAGGAGTGTTATCGAATTCTTAAACCAAATCGGTGGATGACCGTTGAATTTCATAATTCTAAAAATGCTGTTTGGAATGCGATACAAGAAGCTTTACAAAGAGCTGGTTTTATTATTGCCGACGTAAGGACACTTGATAAGCAATCTGGAAGCTTCAAACAGGTCAATAATACCTCGGCTGTTAAACAAGATCTTGTCATATCGGCCTATAAACCAAAGAACGACCTTACACGGACCTTGCACGAAAGTGCTGGACAATCTGAAACCGCGTGGGCCTTTGTTCGTCAACACCTTGCGAACCTCCCGGTTATAGTCGATGCGGATCATGACGGCAAGATTGACATCATCTCCGAGCGACAGGCGTACCTGCTTTTTGACAGGATGGTTGCCTATCACATTATGAATGGAATTCCTGTGCCGATTGACGCGACGGATTTCTATAAGGGACTGGATGAGAAGTTCTTGAAGCGTGACGATATGTATTTCCTGCCGGATCAGGTTAACGAATACGACACGGCTCGCATCAAGATGGACGTCGAACCGATCCAGTTCGAGCTGTTTGTCTCGAACGAGAAGTCCGCTATCGCATGGTTGTATCAGCAGCTTGACACGCCACAGACCTACGCGGAGCTTCAACCGAAGTTCATGCAGGAAGTGAAGTCCGTGGACCGTTATGAGAATATGCCGGAGTTGTCTGTCATGCTGGACGAGAACTTCATTCAGGACGATAAAGGCCGCTGGTATATTCCGGACCGCACGAAGGAAGGCGACGTCGCTAAGCTCCGCGAGAAGAACCTCTGGAAGGAATTCGAGAGCTATATGAACAGCAAAGGCAAGCTGAAGCTGTTTCGCTCTGAGGCTATCCGTGTCGGCTTCTCGCGCCTTTGGAAAGACAAGAACTATCAGGCCATCGTTGATATGGCAGAGCGTCTGCCGGAGCAGACCATTCAGGAAGACGATAAGCTACTGATGTACTACGATATCAGCTTGAGCCGCGTGCAGTAAGGCTTTAAACTGCACATTTTTGGAGGTGGCAGCGCATGCTGAAGGCAGGTGAATTCGCCTTTGACAGGAATACAGGAAAAAGCGTACAGGTTCTTGAATGCCTCGAAGTGTGGGGATACGTATCCTATCGCGTCTTCGATCCGTCCGCAGGAAGTGTCTATAAGGTGATGGCGGACAGCTTGAGTGATTCGTCCGGCTCGAATACTTACGATGAGAACTATCTGCGCTATGTTACGCTGCTGTCAAAGATTAAAAACGAAACTGCGGGAGGACTCCTGACTTCTCTTGCCAGTGGTGTCATTCCGCTGCCACATCAGCTGCATGTTTTGAACCGCGTGATGTCTACGAACAATATCCGCTATATTCTGGCGGATGAGGTCGGCCTCGGGAAAACGATCGAGGCTGGCATGGTTATCAAGGAGCTGAAAGCAAGAGGACTGGTCAGGCGGACGCTTGTAGTCTGCCCGACTGGTCTTGTAACGCAGTGGTCTGCGGAAATGCAGGAGAAATTCCACGAGAAGTTTCAGGTGATTCTCCCGTCGGACTACGATACGATTCGCAGGCTAACGGACAGCGATGATGTCTATGGGCAATACGATCAAGTCATCTCGCCGATGGATTCGATCAAGCCGCTCGAAAAACATGCTGGGTGGACGGAGGAACGCGTAGAACAATATAACCAGGAGCGCATTTATTCCATCATTAACAGCGGATGGGATCTAATCATCATTGATGAAGCACACCGCGTTGCTGGTTCTTCCGGTGAAGTGGCAAGATATAAGCTCGGGTATCTACTTTCACAGGCAAGCCCATATCTGCTGCTCCTGACAGCCACGCCGCACAACGGCAAGACCGAACCTTTCCTACGTTTGGTCCGCCTGCTTGACGAGGATGCCTTTCCGAACGCAAAATCCGTAGTCAAGGAACAGGTTGCTTCGTTCCTGATCCGTACAGAAAAGCGCGAGGCTATAGACACTAACGGAAATCTGCTGTTTAAGAACCGTGTCACACATCTGGTCGAGCTGACCTGGGACGAACGGCATACCTATCAAAGACAGCTCTATGAGATGGTCACGTCCTATGTTTCGAAGACCTATAACAAGGCACTCCGGAACCGCAAGAAAAATATGTGCCTGATTTTCCTGCTTATCATTATGCAGCGCATGGTGACAAGCAGCACAGCAGCAATCCGCCAGAGCCTCGAACGGCGGCTTGAAATTTTGAAAACCCAGAATACCAAGATTGGCTCTCTTACCGAAGAAAATCTGGCGGAGCTAGATATTGAAGATGACGTCGAGGATGCACTTCAAGCCATGTCTCTCGATATGGAAGAAGAAATCAGCGAGCTGGAGAATATTATCGCGGTTGCCAAGCAGGCGGAGTTCCAGCACCCGGATGTAAAAATCGAAACGCTGGAGAATACGATAGACGCTCTCCTAAACGCAGATAGAAACCAGAAAATTATCATCTTTACGGAATTTGTGGCTACGCAGGAATATCTCCAGCGACTGCTAACGACTATGGGATATTCTGTGACAATCCTGAATGGACGGATGAGTATCGAAGAGCGTAACGAGGCACTTCGGGAATTCCACGACAATACGAACGTTTTTATTTCTACCGATGCCGGTGGTGAAGGCCTGAACTTACAGTTCTCGAATATCATCATCAACTACGATCTGCCGTGGAATCCGATGAAAATCGAGCAGCGCTGCGGTCGTGTAGATCGTATCGGGCAAAAGCGAGATGTGCAGATTTTCAATTTCATCGTAACAGATACGATTGAAAACCGTGTACGGGAAGTGCTGGAAGAAAAGCTCTCTGTGATCCTCAAAGAAATGGGCGTCGATAAGTATTCTGATGTCCTTGATAGCGAAGTTGCAGAAGTTGATTTTACCGATGTCTATATGCGTTCGATCAGCAGGCCGCATAGAAAATCCGATGAGAATCTGTATCCGGTAGAGTCTGAGCTACGGCAGGAGCTGAAAAACGCACAGAAATACAAGAGCCTGCTTCATGAAGACAAAGACCTGACGAAGCTCGTCGGGAAGAAATCGAACTTTGATGTGGATACCGCTCTGCACCAGATGCTCACCTGTTATGATGCATGGCAGGGATTGGACCCGCGGCTCATTATGGATATTAGTATCAATGACGATAGCATTACGCGGCATCTCAATGCAGACGTGATTCAGGATCGATTCTCTCCGATATTGTCGGTTTCGATTCAGGATTTTCCGAACGAGGAAGGTTACTTCATGCTTTGGAATCTGTCTGCAACCGATGATGAAATGGGCCAGAGAATACTCCCTGTATTTGTCAATAAAGATTTTGTGCTGCGACCAATGGCTGGGAAGCGGATTATGGATGTGTTCCTTGATGGAACGTCACAACTTTCTGTCCATTCCGTACCGAACTTAACTGGAGACGAGTATCAGCAGCTTGAAAAGCTGAGCAAAGAATTTGCGTACGATTCGTTTCTTGAATTAAAGGATCAGCAGTTAAAAAGAAATAAGGAAAGCTATGACAAGTACATGTATGCTCTGAAACTTCGGACAGAAGCTACGGAGCATGTGGGCATAGATAACATCAGAAAATCCCGGTTGAAGCGACTGGAAAAAGAAAAAGCAGCCGTAGAGGAGCAATATAGAAAAGGACAAGAGGTCTATCCGGAATTTAAGTTGTGCCTACTTGTCAGATTGGAGGCGTGATAATGTTCGGAAAATATATATATGAAAAAAACTTATGCTTCCAACACTTCACGCATGCTATTCATTGATGAGGACGGCCTTGACGAACAGACGCACTATACAGATGAGTTTGAGCACAGAGGTTTTCAGATCCTTCACTACAAAGATGATCTGAGCTTCAGGATTGAGTGGGAAGATAAATTCAAAAGTGGTCAGGATAAGTATCTGATTCTCGCAGAGCCAAAGGTCTACATACCATATGATGTTCTGAAGGCTTGTGGTTCTTACAAATTTCATATTTCTTTGATGAATCTCTTCCCGCATCTGCAGATACAGTGCATACGGGAGAAGGCAGACCTGAATTTTGATCTTCTCTGCATGGCGTATAAAAGCCTCTACGACGATTGCCGAACGTACGATAAGACGAAAGACTTCATAGATGATGTCGTCTACGGCAAAGACAATGTTCGCGAATATGTGAACCAGCGCATCAAAGATGTTTCTGTTCTGGCAGAAAAGACGCAGAACTATAAGAATTGGATCAAGGTAGCAGAGGCAAAATCTGAAATTGATGTCTTCTGCGCAGCTTATGAGATCGACGCGGATGCCGAGTTCGTGCAGGAACCGTTCTTGAGATTCATACTTGAGAGCTTCGGCAAGCTTTCAGGAAAGATTACTTCAGATCGGGAAACGCCTGTGCTCGTCAAGGGCGCGATGGATTACATGTATAATCACAGCGATAAATTCGTGATTATCGTCATGGACGGAATGTCGGAATTTGACTGGACAATATTGTCTCGAAGCTTCGGAGACATAAAGTACGAACGATCTGCGGCTTTTGCATGATTCCGACGATCACATCACTCTCTCGACAGAGCCTTGTTTCCGGCAAATATCCACGGCAGCTTTTTAGCCCGTGGAGTACCAGCAAGGAAGGTAAGGAATTCACCGATTGTGCGATGAGCTTTGGCCTGCGCAAAGAGCAGGTTGAATATCATCGAGGATACGATGCCGACTTTGGACCGACGATTCGTTGTGGTTGCGTCATCATTAATGACATAGATGATATGGTTCATGGTCAGCAGCAGGGACGATCCGGCATGTATCGTGATGTGGAATACCTGTCTAGTATGGGTAAGCTCGCGACGCTTGTGCGAAATCTACTCAGTAAGGGCTTTGATGTCTATATTTCGGCTGATCACGGTAATACTCCATGCATCGGTCAGGGAAAACTGATGAAGCTCGGCGTTGAAACAGAAACAAAGAGCCATCGCATGTTGGTTCTGGAGAAGTTTGCAGACAAAGAGAAAATGAAGAAACAATATGACATGATCGAGTATCCGAAGTACTTTCTTGACAAGCAGTACGATTACTTGATCTGCAACATTGGAAAATCCTTTGACGCGAAAGGTGACAAGGTGATGACACACGGAGGCATAACAGTGGACGAAGTGATCGTGCCATTTATTAAAATAAAGGCGGTGGATAACAATGGGTAAGATGGTCGGACTTTCGAGAAATTTGAAGATGACATGGCTTAACAAGGCCGTCGAGCTATTATCCGAGAATCTGCCAGAACAAGATTATAAGGATAGGCTGAATGAATACCTCAGCTTTGAAATCAAGAGTCCTACAAACCTGCGTAAAACCAGAGAGATTCTGATGAACTTATGGTATTACGAGAATCCGGAGACGGAATCTCTGCGAACACAGGCACGGGTTCTTATCGAAAACGATTCTGATAATTCGCTTGCGGCCCACTGGTGTATCATCCTCGTCACATACCCGATATTTGTAGATGTGTCGAGGATCGTCGGTAAGCTCTCCGAATTTGAAGAGGAGTTTACGATCCAGCAACTAAAGCAGAAGATCTTTGATGAATGGGGTGAACGCGCCACATTGTTCCACTCCATCGACAAGATCATCGCAACAATGAAGGCGATAGGCGCTTTGAAAGCTGAGAAATCGGGTCGCTACACTATCATAAAGCATGAAGTGCGAGACGATAAAGTAAATGCACTTCTGGTAAGTGCCGGTATGACCGTCGAGGATAAAGGAAACTTTACCCTTCAGGACTTACGCGAAATGAGCTACATGTTCCCATTCAAATATCAGATTGAGAGGGAAATGCTTATGATGAATGACACGTTTACCATCACGAACATCGGTGGCGAAATGATGGTGAGCCTGACCGCAAGCTTATGATGACCTGGAAACAATTCTACGATGGTTATCTTTGCTGGTCTGACAGCACCATCTCTTCCAGACTTTCACAGATATACGACCTACAAAATGCGGATACAGCCGAGATTGTAGATTGCTGCCAATGCACTGATGAGGCTCTTGCCTGCCGCCTTCTTCGCAAGGCAGAGAAGGCACAGCTATCCTTCAGTAAGAGGTCGTTAAACGGGCGTATATGAAAAAGTGGCGCAACCCTCTAACATAAGGATTGCGCCACTGCTGTACTCGAATTATTTAGGCCACCAGGGTATACCCTGGTGGGACATTTTCGGAACCCGTCAAATTAACGTTTATCGTGTCCCACCAGGGTGTATTATCAAAGAAAAAGAAATTTCCACGGTTCGGTACATGTGTATGTACTTATCGGAGAACCCCATCTATAATAGAAGTAAATAGTCGGAATCGCTTAATCAGAACACAACGACGGGAGTGAAGGCATTGGCGAAAACAATCAGTAAGCAGCAGAAATGGAACGCAGCTCACCGAGAAGCGACCCGGATTGCTAGCGATCGAAGTGCAACCAAGCGCTTCATCCAACGATACGCCACGGCTGACGATCTCGTTGCAGTTGAGAAAATGGTACAAAGCCAGCGCGCAGCATTGAAGGAACGTGAGGCAGAGGCGATCCGGCCGTTGGATCTGTATGCCGGGGTTATCGGGCACTCATCAGATGATCAGCCTCCGCGAGGCTTTGATGTGATTGAGTCGGCGGACGTTATCACGGCCTCCTTTGAAGGCAAGTTCCTCGTCAAAACACCAGACCGAAGCAAGCTGGATCCGTTTAGCTTTGATTGGCACCAACGCGAAACGCTTGCAAGTGACCACCTGGACGCCTGGTGGCAATGGGAATCAAAGCTGCCGAGGCTGCATACGGAGAGCCGCATATTCCGCGCCTATCCGGTGGAGAAACGCGCTGAAATCGAAGCGGAGCTGGAGAAGCAGTTTGGCTATCAGCCAAGGTTCAAGGTTTGTTACAGTGCTGCGGCACTGACACGACGGGAAAATGAGTTCTTCAGCCCGTTCTCTGAAGAACCTATTATTAGATGGGAAGGCGCTGGCCGGGGGTACTGGCCAACCCAGCAGACCGAAGTGGTGAGCGGTAATCTTTCTCTGGTTGAAGATCAGCCTGGGAGGAAGGACACCCGCCATTGCTGGAAACAGAAGTGCTGCGTCCAGCCTATGAGGCGCTAAGCAAAGAAGACAAACCTGTGTATGTACCAACAGACCAGGCCCCGGTGCTGAAGCCCAGAAAGTACCAGGCAATCAAGGTCACGCGACGCACGCAAAAGGATGGTACTGAACGAGAATACCGCAAACCCGCTGGCCAATATCGCGGTCTCAACCGCACGGAAGCGTACAAGGCTTATCGTAAAGATCACCCGCACGCGAACCTAGACAACATCGAGCTTGAGGAGATTTAGACAAAGTGGGCCAACTCGGCCCAAAGTTGTGCTGAAAGGTGGGGTAACTTTGGCAATCAAGGCAACGAATACACAGATTAAGGTCACAATGACGCCTGAGCAGCGCTTAGTGCTAGACCAGGTCAAAAGCACAAGTGGCGAACGAACTTCGGAACTTATCAATCGGCTACTCGCGACCGAGCTAGCCTTGCAGCAGGCCGGCCTCAACCACGACTTGCACGCTAAGCAGAGAGGTGGACACTAATGGCCAAAGTTGGTTATGCGCGAGTCAGCACGACAGATCAAAATTTGGCGCGTCAATTTGCCGCCTTTGACCAGGCGGGCGTCACGAAGGTATTTGCCGACAAGCTAAGCGGCAAGAACCTGGAGCGGCCGCAGCTCAGGGCGATGCTTGATTACATCCATGAAGGCGACGAGGTGGCGGTGCTTAGCGTAGATCGCCTGGGTCGCAATAACGCTGAGCTGAGCCAGGTCATCGGGATCATCAACAGCAAAGGCGCTATGCTGAACATCTTGAGTTTGCCTACTTTTAGCGAGATCAAGGAACCTAACTTGCGCCGCCTGATCATCAACATTTTCCTGGAGCTGAACAAATACCAGGCCGAGGAAGAGCGCAGAAAGATTCTGGAGCGGCAACAAGAAGGCATCGCCGAAGCTAAGAAACGCGGCGCGTATAAAGGTGGCCGAATCTTGTACTCCGCCGACGTTCAGAACGCCAAGAATCGTTTGGCCTACGAGCAGCTGGTGAAGCTTGTTGGCGAAGGCGTGCCCACAAAGGAAGTTGCGCGAAGAATCGGCGTCGCGCGCAGTACTGTCTACCGAATCATCAAGAGAGATCACCTCAAGGACTGATTACAGAAACGAGAACCGGTGCCCAGGTTGAGAAGACCAGATGGTGGTTCTCTTTTTTTGATCCTTCAAGCCAGGCCACAGCCTGCACTCACAAACCGAGTGTAGGCTGTTCAACGTTATGTGGCGGCGCGCCCAGGGGGCCCTTGCGCACGCCACGGTTACTTTAGTCTCCTACTGCTGTTTTGCGGTCTTGCAAGAATCCAGAAGGAGTGATCAGTGCTTGCCCTGCTTCGCAGTGCCTGGCGTACCGCCAGAAGCCCGCCGCGCTTTTCTTCATCTCTCGCGCTACGCCTAACGCCGCTTCGCGGCTACACCGGAACCCTTCCACCGGCAAGGGGCGAAAAACTTTTGCAAACCCGGCAAACTTTTTGCGCTCAGCCCACCCTTGCCGGTTCCAGGAACCCGGTGTTACGGCTACGACGTCGAGAGATGAAGAAAAGCGCAAATGCGCAGTAGAAGGTCGGGCCGGAAGCCCAGGAGGTAATCTGATGAAGACGACAATCAAAGTAACTCAAAATGCGGTTATGGTAACATCTGTGAAACTGGTGCAAACGAAAATACCGCTGTCATGGGCCGGGGTTCCTATCCTTGGCGAGCTCACGGCAACATACGTGGCCCAACAAATCATCGGCGACGATGCCAGCGAGAGTCTGTTGGCAATGTTCCTAGATACTAAGAACCAAGTCATCGCCGCCCAACGCGTGTTCATTGGCACAGTCAACAAGGCCCTTGCCGCACCACGCGAAATCTTACAATCAGCGCTGTTGTGCAACGCCGTGAGCTTCATCATGGCTCACAACCACCCCAGCGGTGATTGCACCCCATCGGACGCAGACCGCCAGCAGATGCAAGCAATGGAGCTAGCCGGGAACGTTGTGGGTATCAAAATGTTAGATAGTCTGGTCGTATCGCCGGAAGACGCGTACTCAATCAAGAGCAACGCCCACATGGCCTAGGAGGGATAATCATGAAATCATATATCATCTATTGCGGGTATCAAATTCTGGGAGAGCAGGCCGACTGGTCGGAACACGTCAGCGCACGCAATGAGCTAGAGGCTCTTAAAGCGGGCAAGCAGAGCATTCTTGCACAAGCCGTTCGACGGCCAGACGAGTACGGTGTGAACGTTGCACTGGCCGACAACCCAGAGCACGTAATCATCGGCATGGACTACATCGGATAGGAGGCGGACAGTATGAAGACGGTATACGAGGACGTTGTGAAGCAACCAGCAGACAAGCTGGCCCAGACCATGCAGGACATGACGTACTGCTGGAATGAAACCGTGGTACCCAAAAAAACACTACAAGAAGCTCCTCACCAAACAGCTAGAGGAGGTTGTCGCGGACAGCGTTAGCGTCAGCATGGTTAATGCCTATTACAAGACGCTGGCGGAGTTCAACAAGGGAAACCGTGAATGGTACGTATCGGCCTTGTTGTGCATTGAGCTGGGCATCAACCCTAGTAAGGCCAGCCAGCAAGAGCTGGAGGCCGTCAATCGGGCCACGCTAGCGGCGCTGGCCGGGCCCGACGGCGGACTTTTGGCCCCCGACCTGAAAGCGGTATTTGACCAAGCAATGTTAGGAGCGTGAGCAAAAATGCCATTGAAATCAAGCATTCTAAGTTACCAAGACCGGGGCCGGTGGGGCAAGAGCAGTTACCGAGGTAACGTATCAGCCACGTCATCAAAGACTTACTAGAGACGTATCGGCCGAAGAAATTTGTGGAGGTCTTTAGCGGTGGCGGCACGGGCAAGGACGTAGCTACCGACCTTGGCCTCACTGACAGTGTTCACCTAGACCTATTGACCGGCTGGGACGCGCTCAAGGACGACACGCCGGTGCAGTCAGACTTTGTGTTCTCGCACCCGCCGTACTGGGACATCATCGACTACGCGACCCAACGCGGCGCCTACGACCCGGACGACCTATCAAATGCCATGCCCTACGCGGACTTCATCAAGGAGCTAGACATTATCAACGAGAAGATATACGACAGTCTGGTCAAGGGCGGACGACATGCTTTCCTAGTCGGAGACGTTCGCAAGAAAGGCCACTACTACTCGATTATTAAGGACATGACTTGGTACGGCGACCTAGAGTGTCACCTCATCAAGGAGCAGTTCAACACTGTTAGCGGGCGGAAGAGCTACGGCGGGACGTTTGTCCCTATCGCGCACGAGCACTTGTTGGTATTCAAAAAGGGCGAAATCTGGCAGGTCAACATCAAGTACACCAAAGACTTCACCCGAACAATGGCCGACATGCCACACGCAACTTGGCGGGACCTCATCTATTCTATTGTCAGGGGACGCGGCGTTACGAAGCTGGCCGACCTATACGACGCCTTGGCCAAGACTGCCAAGGCGCAAGGAAACCCTAACTGGCAAGCAAAGGCCCGACAGGTGGTGCAGGACGAACGCTATTTTGAACGTGTCACACGCGGCGTGTATCAAGTGGCGTAAGAGGCCCAGCGGGAGCTGGCCCGTTTCCTTCACATTGAGACCATGTTATAATATAGACAAGCGAAAAGGCACCCCACAAGGAGTGCCCTTCCACAGCAGAAGCCGTTTAAAGAACGGTGGTACAAAAGTCACAAACTAAAGCCGCGACCTCTCGCCAAAGTTGAAGCGGCTTTTAGTTTGCTCATTTTTTTCCGGCCGAAGCCGGTTGCTTTCATCAGCTTGCGCACTGCATTGACCAATCGCGTTACCGCGAGGACAAGCAGAGCTAGCGCACTGACAAAGGCCGTGATTGTCGCCAAAGCGCCAATCAAAAGCAGACCCGTACCTCCTTCCGTTGGAATTAAAGGTTATGAACCTTACGCCCATAAGCCTCACCTTCTCCCGAATATGAAGATACCACCGCTCATTAACTTTTCTGCTTCCTATATTATATCACAGATGCCGTCAAATGCTTAGAGCCACAAGCGTTTGACGGTATTTGATTGCCATCTCGCCGGGTAGCCGCCGCGCGGCCGAGGGAGCAGTGCGGCGGCCGTCCCGGCTGG
>NZ_BBAJ01000046.1 GCF_001311195.1 Lacticaseibacillus camelliae DSM 22697 = JCM 13995 | reverse complement strand
GACTTCAGGCGTCACACATCTCATCGGCAGCTGCGGCGGCCTGCTTCTTGGCCCTGGCGGCGGCTTTTTTTGTAAAGCGCGCAAAGCTGCGGCGTGGCCCCACCAATTTCGTACATGACGATGGTCATCAACTCGAAGCGCGTAAACACCCGCGGCCTTCTTGGCTGCTGGTCCAGCCACGCAGAAAATTGCATCTCGAAGTCGGCCAACGTCCAGTTAAGCCGCCCGAGAAGCGTCTTCAGAATATTCTTTTCAAATTCGCTCATCTTCGCCCAGGTGGTTTGATAAGTCAACTCGGTGCCGTCCGGCTGCGGATCAAGATCCGCATCGATCAAGGCCATCAGCGTCTGAATCGCATCCGTATCATGATGCGTATCGTACTCCAGGCGCAGCTGATGACGCAGTAGCAGGGCCTGATAGGTGGCGTCGTCTGCGTACTTGGCTTTGGCCTCAGCAAGCATGTGCTCAATGAAGTGGTAATCAATTTTCGGGTGCAGCCACGGCAACGTCAGCACATGTGCAAAATCGATCACGTCCGGCAAATAATACTCGTGGATCCACAGCCACCCGTCGATATCGCTAAGTGCCGCCTGGCCCTTGGGCGTCAGCTCGTAGCGCACGGCATTCCCTGGCACCGGCTGGATCAGCCCCCGGCGAAGCAGGCGGGCGATCACCCGCGCAGGCGACAGTCGGTAGCGGTCATGCCACACCGGCTCGGTCCCCACGGTCGGCGAATCTGACATTGTCAACATGTACATAAAAACCTTTACGCTTGGTGTTAGCATACTGTCCCTCCCGAATCCCCCAGATACGCCCATTGTAGCCGGGACTGAAAACGCTGTCAAACCGAGGTAAAAAAAGGTCGCCGGCAAAAACCGACGATGCTTATAAACACTTATTTAAGGCTCTTTTCGATTTTAGCGATGCCTTGCGCAGCGTCTGAAACTTTCACGGTAAACCCGAACTTGCGGAAAATATGAGCCAGTTTGTCGAAGTTTTCCTTATCGAAGCTCGAGATGTTGCCGTCGATTTTCTCCACGTCAGCCTTGTTGGCCAGGTTGAGAAACGCCTTGAGCGCGAGCTGGGCGAGGCCCATGTCCTGAAAATCATAAAAAGCCAGGCGACTCTCCGACCCTAGCGTTTCCAGTACAGTGATGTGCATGGCCTTCTGCCAGGCGTTCAGGTCAAACAGCAGTTGGGCTTGAAAGTCGGCCTTGGAGTGCCCGTACTTGTCGACATTTTCAAACGGCGTGTACACGCTGATCGTGAAACTGCTCTTGCGGGCGTTTGCCTGGTAGTCGGTGTAGACGATGTACTGCGTGGCCTTTGCGCCTTCAACCTGAGGCTGGTTCATGCTCGACAGGATCGTCAGGGCCGGATCTTTCTCAATTGCGGCAAGCCGCTTGGCGTATATATCATCGTAATCAGCTTGGGTACTCATTATGAAACCTCCATTTTAATTTTTCAGTTTCATTATACCATTACCTTGCGCCAGCCACGACATTTCTTTTGCCGGCTGAAATGAAAGCCGTGCTTTACAAATTGTAAGCTAGTCCTGAGGAGAATTTTCATTGCTTAATTCAAAATACGCCTCCGCGCGATTTTCGCCGTGGGCCAGCACTGCCGGCAGCGGTGCCGTGAAGCGATACTCAAAGCCCAAGCGGGCCAGTACCGCAATTGAGCGACGGTTATCCGGGAACACCCCTGCCCACAATGCTGTGATTCCCTGGGCAAACAGGTCCTTCACCACCAACCTCAGCGCCTCGGTCATAAGGCCCTGACCCCAGTATTCCTGGCCTAGGGCGTACCCCAGTTCACGGGTCGAGGCGACTGGGTCATCAGGGTCTTGGGTGCGGGGGTAAATGCCGACCTCTCCAATCAGCTGACCGTTTAGCACCACGGCGAATTCTGTGTCTTTAGTGTTTTTTTAGGTGCTGCTGGGCCGCCTGTAAATCGGCCAGTCGACCCATCCCCGCCGGTCCCGCGACCGCCGGGTCTTGGGTCAGTGCTAAGTACGCTGCGGCATCGTCAGCCCGCATCGGCCGGATCGTCACGCGCGTTCCCTTCAGCTCCATCTGCTCTTCTCCCTTGACTTTTTGGCTGATTCCGGTATGCTATTAAGGTTCATATATAGAAAGAGGTGCTTGAGCATGCGTGATCACATTCTTCTTGCTTGCGCCGAAACTGGCGAACGGATCTATTTGACTTCCAAGAACAAGCGCAACACACCGGATCGTTTGACTTTGAAGAAGTATTCTCCAAAGCTGCGCCGCCGTGTTGAGTTTACTGAAGTTAAAAAGTAATTCGGCTCGTCGCTTAGGCCTAGCGACTACCACCGTCTCCTCGGAGGCGGTTTTTTTTATGCCGGAAAAGCGGGCCAATCTGCCGGCAGCGGCAAGTGATAGCTGTGCGTCAGCCCGGTGAACGGATCCGTGAACGTCAGTCCGCTCGCCTGCAGCAACTGATGAGGATACTCAGAAGTAGCCTGGCCGTACAACGGGTCACCGACTAGCGGGTGTCCGATCGCCGCAAAGTGGGCACGGATCTGGTGCGTCCGGCCAGTTTGCAGCACAATGTTCACAAGGCTCAACCCGTTGTGGGTGGCGGCGACCGCGTAATCCGTGATCGCCGTTTGCCCGCCCTCGCGCACTTCACGGTGGATCCCATCTGCCGCCTTCGCCAGCGGCAGCGTGATCGTCCCCACCGCCGGGTCCAGGATGCCGCTCACCACAGCCTGATACTGCTTGGTCAGGCCATTATCCTCGGCCTGATCCAACTTACCTTGGGCAAAAATGTGCTTGGCGATCAGCACCAGGCCGCAAGTGTCGCGGTCCAGGCGCGTCATGACCGCGGGCTGCGGACCGTCGATCCCAGCCGCTGCCAGGTACCCGGCAGCGCGATTGAGCAGACTGGCCGTGGGGGCGCTGGGACCAGGCACACTGGCCAACCCCACTGGCTTATTCACGATGAGCCAATTGTCAAGCTCCTGGACAACGGTCAGCGGGTCGTGACTGATCGCGACCGTATCGGCAGCCGGGAGCTCAAAGCGGATCTTGTCCCCGTGGATCACCGGCTGGTTGACTGTGGGTTCGCCATTCAAAAAGACGGCGTTTGCCGCAAATAGTTTTGTGAGCAGCCGGTGGCTCACGCCTTGGCGCATCAACACGCGCTTGACCGTGGTCGCGCGCTCTGCTGAGTACTGAAACGAAAAATTCATTGTCTTGATCCCTCCGCCTCGAATTATAACGGACTTTGGCGTGCTTGAACACGGCTGGCTTGCTGGGAGCGCTTGCCATAGTTGCGAGAAGTGGACTAAGCTGAAGGTAGACACTTTTCAAGGAGGACAAACGATGATTGATACAGATCTGGCTTATGGCAGCGACCCCGCCCAACAGGCCGATATTTACGTACCGACCAGCCCAACGGCGCGGCCATTGTCTATATTCACGGCGGCGGGTGGTTCCGCGGTGATAAAACACGTGACCAGGAGATCGGCCAGCTTTTGGCCGACGCCGGTTACGTCGCCGCTTTGATCAATTACCGATTGGCCCCAGCACATCAGTTTCCTGCTGCCCAGGACGACCTGCACGCGTTTCTCGCCTGGTTTGCCGCCAGTGACTATGAGTTTGACCGCGCCAAAGTCGGCCTACTCGGCGCCAGTGTCGGCGGCACTATGGCCATCAGCGAAAGCATTCAAGGCGGCCAACCGGTCGTCACCTGGTCCGCTGTCGTGGACTTTGCCAACTGGGTCCAGCAGCACCAAACCGTCAAGGCTTCGGTCGACGCCAAGCAAGAGCTCGGCATCACTGAACCACACGCCATTCACGAAAGCTTCTATAAATATTTCGTGCAGACCTACCTCGGCGACTTGACGCCGGCCCGGCTGACTGCCGTGAACCCGCTGAACCATTTGACGGAAAAGCTTGGGCCCACCCTGATGTACAATTCCACCGATGAGTTGGTCCCACTGCCAGGAGTCTTCCGCTTTCTCGAACAAGCCGCCGCGTTTAAACGCGATATTGCCGTCCATGTCGTGCCTGGCTCCGGTCACGCGCGTGATTACACGCAGTTTGCGCTTCCCGGCACCCTGTCGTTCTTCGGCTACCATTTGGGCGTTGATCACTAATACGCTTTCCCTACCCGCTCAAAAATCCCAGTGCCTTGCCGCAGCAAATTTTTCGCGCGGAAGCACTGGGATTTATTTTTGCTTAACGAACCAAAACGAGCGGTGCACTGGCACCAGTCACCCAACTGAGCTGCCCGTTTTGAAGCACCAGCTGCAAGGGATCCGCCTCAACGCCTGTCGGGGTGAACAAGTAACCCGCACCGCTGGCGGTTACCTGGTAACTGGTCGTCACGCTTGGCTGGCCCGGTTGCGCAACGGTCAGCGCGCTTTTTGATAGCGTCAAAGTCACAGCCTGGTTGTGCCAAGTCCCGTAGTAGGCGGCAAGGCCAGCTGTCGGCTGGGCGGCCGGCTTGACTGCTGTTGTCTGTGAGGCAGTTGCTTGCGTCTTAACGCTCGCCGCTGAGGCGGGTTGTTTTGACGCAGGTTGAGTGGTCTTTGCGGCTGGCTTGACCGAAGCCACCGGCGCCTTGGATGACTGGGCAACCTTGGCACTGACGGCAGCAGCTTTTGCGCCTTTAACACTGGCCTTAGCCTTGGAGTCTTGACGACAGGCGCACTCACCTTGGTTCAGTGCTTGCCTCATCAATGTGACTCGTGGCCGCTCCGGCACCGCCGCCGATCAAGCCCAACGTTAACGCACTGATCAAAAACCACTTCTTCATCACAATCACTCCCCGCTCTTCTTTATGGCTATAGTATACCCACATCTGCAACACTTTTGTAACATAATCGTCATAAAAATGCTTAAGCTTTGATTAAGCGCCGTTCCTATCGCCTTTTTATGTTACAACGTGCGGCTGACTGCATGATTGATTTTGCAAACATTTGTTCGTATAATGCGGTAAGTCTATCTTGAAAGGAGTCGTGCACATGACTTACGCCGACCAAATTGGTCAAGCGGCCTTCACGCATCTCGTGGCAGACTTTTTTTGCGCATCATTACCACGACCGCGGCATGAAAAAAAATGGCAAGGCTACTACCTGTCCGACCATACCGCCGCCTTGAAAAAAACAGGCAAAAGCCGAGGCGGCCTTACAAGATCAAGTCGCCTTGCCGCAGCAAAGCGAGGCGGCAGTGCGCCACATTCTGGCTACGGCGTTTGCCAGCGGCCAAAGTGTCATCGTGCAGTTGAAGCATCTCACCCCGGAAGGCCGGCTGGCCGCACCCTTGGGCGGAAAAGTCCAGGGGTACACCGACTGGGACGAGGTCGGCATCGGCAATGCCCAGGTCAGTATCGCCGATATTCGGCATGCCGACCTGGTCCCCTTTCCACAGCGCTAAGACGTGCTACAATCAGCTTAACTTCGCTGTGGCGATAAAAAGGAGGATCAAGATGCCGTTAATTGCAATTCTGCTGGACGCGATCGCGTTTGGCAGTTATCGGCTCCAAGCCCAAAGTGCCGCCCTGTATCACCTTGGCCTGGTGGGCCAAAGCGTGATCGTACTGGCCTTGTTGATCATGACCATTACCTACAAAGGAAAGAAATTGGGCTGGTTCAACTTTGCCACTTGGACCCACAACTTCACCATTCGGTACGCGGTCATCGTGCTTTCGCTCATTGTGAACGCACTGGTGCTATTTTTGTACATCCTCAACCTGACCGGCACGAACACGCTGATTTTCCGCTAATTGACGCAGGCGGCCTGAAGTCAATCGTGGTACATTAATCAGGAGGTGAGCATATGACAACAACTGTAAAAATCGGCCATAGCGACGTGGTATCCGGCCCGCTTGGCCTTGGAACCAACAAAGTCGGCGGCCATAACCTGTTCAAGGCGCTCGACGACCAAACCGGCATCCAAACCGTCAAAGCTGCGCTGGATCATGGCATCACCATGCTCGACACAGCGTTCATGTACGGCCTGGGCAACTCGGAAAACCTGATCGGTCAGGCCATCGCGGACTACGATCGGCACCAAATCGTGATTGCGACCAAGGCGGCGCAAGATCCGGATCGGGAACTGAAGCCGAACAACCAACCGGCATTTTTAACGCGGCAGGTCGACAATGCGCTTGAACGCCTCGGCACAGATTACATCGACATCTTTTACATCCACTTCCCGGATCAAGACACCCCTAAGTACGAGGCAGTGGGCGCGCTTGAGCGACTGAAAGAGGCGGGCAAGATTCGAGCAATCGGGGTGTCTAACTTCAGCTTGGAGCAACTCAAGGAGCCAATCAGGATGGTTATGTGGACATCGTCGAGGACGCCTACAACCTGATCGACCGGCAGGCGGCAGATACCCTGATGCCCTACCTGCAGCAACACGGGATCAGCTTTGTGCCGTACTTCCCGCTGGCGTCAGGCCTACTCACCGGCAAGTATCGGGCAGACCAAGTGTTCAGTGCCGATAGCTGGCAGGCCGGCAAACCGAATTTCCAGGGCGCCCGGTTTGCGGCGATCACAGCGGCATTGACCGATACCGTCAAGCCAATTGCGGACCATCACCAGGCAACTGCGGCCCAGGTCATCCTCGCCTGGTACATCCAGGATCCGGCGATCGCGGTCGTCATCCCCGGAGCCCGGACGCCTGAACAGGCCACGCAAAATGCCGGGGCACTGGACGTCACACTCAGCGTCGACGAGGTCAAGCAAATCTCCGAGGCGTTTAAGCGTCTGCCAGCATAAAGGCCGGCTCAGCCTTTGCCGCCAGTCAAAAAAAGCCCGGTGCAACGACAGATTGGTCGCTGCACCGGGCTTTTTGTGTCTAGCCGGCAATAAAAATCGAAACCGTCAGCCGCAGCACCGCGCTGGCCACCGACACAGTGATGCCCCACCAGGCTAAGTGCGGACGCGCGCGAAAGACGCCCCAGAAGCTAACCACCAGCCCAAGAATGTAAAACAGCCAGCCAACAATCGGCACCCCCAGCAGCAATAACCCGGCAAGGGCCAAGATGAGCCCGGCCGCCCCGACTCGCTCTTCCATGTGATCGACCTCCCTTTGACCCACACATTATGCAAATCATTGAAAAATCCCCGTGATGTCCTTGCTTCAATTGTGTTTTCAAGTATGATTAATTAGTAACTTTTTAGAAAGAAGGCCCACTTTGCTTACTCATCGCCTCAGAACCGGCCTAGAGCTTCTGACGGTGGCACTGATTCTTGCCGCCGCCAGCTTTGCGCTACGCCCCGCGCCCCGGATCACGACCCACTACACGCTGCAAGACGGCCAAATCGTTTACGACGGGCAGATGCTGAAGGGCAAGTTCAGTGGGCACGGGACGCTGACTGAACCAAATGGCGACCGCTACGTTGGTGAATTTCGCGCGGGCCGCTTCAACGGTTCAGGCAAGTTCTCCTCTCACGCCGGGTGGCGCTATACAGGCCAGTTCAAAAATGGGGCACTGACTGGCCAGGGGACGTTGACGACCAAGCAGGGCAAACAATTGCGGGGGTACTTCAAGAATGGCCAATACCATGCAGCATCAACACATTAAGTGGTTTGGCTTGATCCGGATATTAGGCCTCCTGATGATCCTCGGCTATCACTTCTTCAAGGTGGGCTACCCTGGTGGTTTTATCGGGGTCGACCTATTTTTTGTTTTTTTTCAGGCTTCCTGATCACCAGCCTGATGATTGATGAGTTCTCCAGCACGCAGCGCTTTGATCTCATCGCTTTTTTTGCGCCGGCGCTTTTACCGCATCGTGCCAGCCGTCATTATGATGATCTTAATCGTGGTGCCTTTCACCCTGCTGGTGTCCCCAGACCTAATCACTGGCTTGGGCAAGCAGATTGCTGCGGCCCTGGGGTTTGTGACGAATTGGTACGAAATTGCCACCGGTGGCAGCTACGCGAACAATTTTATCCCCCACCTATTCGTGCATACCTGGTTTTTGGGCGTTGAGATGCAGTTCTACTTGTTCTGGGGCGTGCTGGTGTGGGGAATCAGCCGGCTGCTGAAAAATCCTGAAGTCCCGATGCGTGAGCGCCGCGTACGGTTCCGCGGCATCCTGTTCACCCTTGCCCTTCTTTTCACAGCAGCCAGTCTTTACCTGATGTGGCAACAGAGCCAAGGCTTAAAGGACTTCACCCCGGTGTATTTTTCAAGCCTGACGCACGCCTTCCCGCTGTTTGCCGGTGCACTGCTCGCCACAGTGACCGGTGTTGCCGTCGTCCCCATGTAGTTTCGCCGGCTGGTTAGTCGCACTAACGCCTGGGAGACTGGCGTTGTCCTCCTTCTCGCGACTGGTGTGACCGTATGGCTCGGCACGACTATCAAGTTTGATGCCGCCAGCACCTATCCAATTGGACTTTTGATCGCCACCCTGCTCGTCATGATCATGATTGTTGCTGCGCGTCTGCTGCACGAGCACACCCCAACGGTTGAAGAGCCCAAAATCACCACCATTTTGGCCGCACTGTCATACGGCATTTACCTCTATCACTGGCCGCTTTTCGTCATTTTCAGCCGACTGTTAAACTCGGGTCAGGCGATTGCCGCCACCCTTGCACTGAGTTTGAGCTTCGCCGCCTTATCCGTGTACGTGATAGAGCCACTGATCGCTGGCAAAACACACCTGAGACACAACAGCCTGGCGGTGGCCGGGGTCTTTGTCATCGCGGCCGCCCTGACCGTGGTCACCGGCCGCCAGGTCCAAGCGGCCCCAGCGCTTTCTCAACTGGATACCACGCTGTGGACGGAAGGCATTCAGCAGGACATTGCCCAGTACCGCCGCGCCAAACCGGAAATTGTGGCCGCACACACGCCGCGCCAAACTGCCGCTGAGACTAGACTCGCACAATCACGCGCCGCAGCCGCCCAAGCGGCCAAAGGTGACCCACACGGCTATCAGGCCCAAAATCATCAGAGTACGGCGGCTGCACACCACATCCCCGCCGGCGTCTCGATCATCGGCGATTCCGTCACTCTCGGCACCGCCAGCTATTTGTCGGCCCACGTGGCCAACGCTTTGGTGGATGCAGAAGGCGATCGCACCATGAATCAGGCTGTCAGCCTGGTGGCACAACAGCAGCAAGCCGGCACCTTACGCGAGTTTGTGGTCATCGCCTGCGGAACCAATTCATTGGCCGACTACGCCAAAGTCCTGCAGCAGCTGCTTGACACACTTGAACCCGGCCACAAACTGGTGCTGGTCACCCCGTACAACGGCAAAGCGCAGTCAGACTGGAATTCCAGTAAGCTGACGGTGCTTGAGCGCGCGCTGCCCGCCAGCCACGACTGGGTCACGCTCGCCGACTGGGCAACCACTGCTGCCGCCCATCCACACGTCTTTAAAGGTACCGACGGCGTCCACTTCGGCGGCCACCAAGACGGCAACGTGCTGTTTGCGCAAACCATCAACGATGCGCTGATCGCCGCTGCCAAGAAGCCCGCCAAAAAAATAAGTCATCAACGTAAACGGGGACCGCGACTTGATTGTCGCGATCCCTGTTTTTATGCTTTCAAGAAGTGAAGCATGCCGTAGCCGACGCCATCCTCCACATTACTTTTGGTGATATGTTTGGCCACCTGCTTAATGGCTGGTGCCGCATTGGCCATTACGATCGGCGTCCCGACCATGGTGAGCATCGGCAGGTCGTTTTGTCCGTCCCCAAACGCGGCCACGTCCTTGGTATCTAGATGCTCAGTTTCCAGTACGTGCTTAATACCTCGAGACTTTTCTGCCTCCGCACTGGTGATCTCCAACCAGGCCGCGTTAGAGGAGCGCGCATTGATTCCCGGAAAATCATGAGTCGCAAAAAAGTCATGGATCTGAGCCATCACACTGGCATCAAAGTCGATCAGCATGATTTTCATGATCCGCCGCGGCCGTTCAAAAACCTCTTGGTAAGGCGCAAAGGTCGGCATCAAGCGCGACACGGCAATTTCGCCGCGCAGGTTATCGTCCATGCGCTCCGCGTACCAGTCCGCCCCGTCGTAATAGCTAACAGAGGTGCTGGGAAAGCGCTCGATGATGTCAGTGATAATTTGCTTGGCCGAAGTGGTCGGCATCGGCAGCGCCGACAAAATTTTGCGACCAGTGGCGAGCGGTTCGAAGATCATCCACCGTTATACGCGATCTGTGGCCCACGCAAGTCCAGTGCGGTGATGGCCTCCTGCATTTCTTTAGGTGAACGCGCCGAAACCAGCGTTAACGGCAAGCCGCTTTGCTTGATTTTCTGCGCGTTACTGTCGCGCACGCGGCCGGTCTCATCCAGCAACGTCCCATCCATATCCGTGAATACCCATGCGGTCATCCAAACCCGCTCCTTTCTCGTCCTGCTTTAATCTTAGGCCAATGCCCGCCGACTTGCCAAACAAAGCTGAGAATCATGTCAGCAAGCTGGTAATGAAAGCAGCAGAGCGCCGGTGTCATGCCTATTACAGGCCCGATGGCAGGCGTTTTCACTTGACAAGAGGGCCGTTTTCAGTATACTTACCCTATTAAAGTGAGTACTCACTCAAAGGAGGCGGCAAGATGAGACAACGCGTGCAGGAATACACCGATTTTGGTGCGGACCTCGTGACAACAAGCCGCCAAACCACCCCGCTGCCACCTGATTACGAGTGGGCCAAAACCGGCCTGTGGGCAGCCTTCAAAAGTGCCGTCGTCTATCACACCATGAAACAGGTCGGTCGTCTGTATTGGCGAGGCGTTCTGCACGCTAGGCTTGTCGGGCGCGAAAAGCTTGCGCCCTATCGCGATCAAGCCTACTTCCTTTACGGCAACCACACGCAACCGTTTGGTGATCCGTTCATGCCCATACTGCTGGCAGACCCGCAGCGTGCCTACACGCTGGCGTCTGCAGCCAACCTCGGCGTGCCGTTCTTCGGGCCGATCCTTCAGCTGGGCGGGGGTGTGATCCTACCGGAAACGGCCGCGCAAACCAGACGTTTCCTCAGCTACCTGCGCGGCCTAGTGAAAACCGGTGCCCCAGTGGCCGTGTACCCAGAAGCCCATGTATGGCCTTACTACACCGGCATCAGACCATTTGTCACCGGCGCGTTTCATTACCCCGTGGCATTCAAGGCCCCGGTCTTCACTTTCACCACAACATACCAAAAACACGGCGTCACCGTATACGTCGATGGCCCTTTTACGCCTGATCGGACTCAGCCCGCTCAAGTGCAGCGAAAACAACTGGCAGAAGTGGTGCACTCGCAAATGGCCAGTCGCACCCAAGCCAGTACCTACCAGCATGTGATTTACCGGAGGCGAGCCAAATGAACATCCTATACTGCGGTGATGACCATGTTCGCGATGGCGTGCTGCTGTCTGTACTGTCTTTGACCAAACAGGTCGAAGCGCCACTGCACATCTATGTCTTCACGGCGGCCATCAGCGTGGCAGGCACCAATTATCGTCCCTTCCCGGATGCGGCAATCAACGAGCTGCGGCAGGTGGTAAAAACCCACCATGCTGGCGGCTCTGTGACCAAGTGCGATTTGACCACTCTGCTAACCGAGATGCCACCCACCGCCAATTGGCAGACCCGCTTCACCCCGTACTGCATGCTGCGGCTGTACGCCGATTTGATCCCTAGCCTGCCAGACCGGCTCCTGTACCTAGACGCAGACGTGCTGGCAGTGGCTGACCCGCGTAAGTTTTATGACCAACCCCTGACCGACACAGAGTTAGTCGGCGTGCTGGATCACTACGGTCAGTGGTACTTTCACCATGGCCGGCGCCTGCGCGACTATATTAACTCTGGGGTGTTGCTGCTCAACCTCAAGCGAATCAAGCAAACTGGGCTGTTCGCCCGCTGCCGCGAACGCATCGCACGCAGACGGATGTTTATGCCAGACCAGAGCGCGCTAAACAAGCTCGCACAAGAAAAGCGGCTCGCCCCTCGCAAATACAATGATCAGCACGGTCCGCACCCCGATACCGTGTTCTTGCATTTCTCCACGCGGCTGAAGTTCTGGCCCTGGTTCCATCCAGTCACGGTTAAGCCCTGGCAAGTTGACTCAGTCCAAACCATGCTTGTCAACTCGAACACTCAAACAAAAGCCGTTTACGACGATTATGCAACCGTGCGAAACGCCAGAAAAGGATGATCGAATGACTTACTCAATTTTTTTACGCGGTCGACGACAATTATGTCGATCCGCTGACCGTGTCGCTGCATTCACTGACCCGCAATACGGCGGCGACCAACCAGTACCACGTGATCGTGATGACTGAACACTTGACGCCAGCTCACAAGGCGCAGATTCAAGCCGAGCAAACCGCCAATGTGACAGTCTCTTTTGAATCAATTGCCGACCGGCTCAAAGCCCAAATCACCGACAAAAACAACAAATTACGCGCCGATTACTTCACCTTTACGATTTACTTCCGCCTGTTCATTGCCGAACTTTTCCCGGCTCTGGACCGAGCCGTCTACCTAGACGCCGACACGGTGGTGCTGACTGACATTGCTGAGCTTTTTGCAGAAAACCTGCACGGGGACCTGCTCGGCGCCGTGCACGACCCGTTCATGGCCGTCAATCCGGAAACCACTGCCTACACCCGCGATGCCATCGGCGTCGACGTCCACCAGTACTGCAACTCCGGCGTGCTGCTGATGGATTTGGCCGGCATGCGGCGCGTCAAGTTTGCAGATCATTTTCTCAAGCTTCTCAACCAGTACCACTTCCACAGCCTGGCGCCTGATCAGGACTACATCAACGCCATTACGCGCGACCGCATGACTCACCTTGACGAGAGCTGGAACGTGCAGGGCGACCGGCCGCAGGTCACGACCCCCAAAATCATCCACTACAACTTATTCGACAAGCCATGGCATTATGCGCAAGTGCCAAACGACCATTATTTCTGGCACTATGCCGATGAATTGCCACAGGTGGCCGCCAACCTGCGCGCCACGCGGACGGCTTTTGGTGAAAAGCAGGTGCAAGGCGACATCAAGCACAAGCAGGACCTCATGACTCTGGCCGCCACCACAGGTGCTGAACCCATCACGTTTGCCAGTGTTGAAGCCCAGGGAGGGCAAGTACAGATATGATCGAAAAAAAAGTCTGCAGATCCGCACACTCCTGTGATCAAAAACATCGAGCGGGCCGTTCAGGACGGGCGGTTCAACGACAAAGTCGAGGTCAACGATCCAACCCTGCCGCCCGCCGCGGAAAAAGCGGTGATCGACCATTACCTGGCCAGCCAGACCACCTGGCGCCACCGCTTCAACAACGTCATCGTCCGCACCGGCATGAATCTGTCCGCGCGGTGGATCGGTCACGGCATTCAGGTCACCGGTCGCGAAAACCTGGCGGCGGTTCCTGGCGCGGCGATTGTCACGTCCAACCACTTCAGTCCAGTGGAAAACCTCATTGTCCGCAAAGCCTTGGGCATGCCGCGTCTGTACATTGTGAGTCAGACCACCAATTTGGAGATGCCAGGCACACTCGGGTACGTCTTTAACAATGCCGACATCCTGCCGATCTCTGCCGATGTAAACTATTTGGCCCACGAGTTTCCCGACCTGCTGGACACGGTGTTCAAGCGCCAGCACAAGGTCCTGATCTACCCTGAACAGGAAATGTGGTACAACTACCGCAAGCCGCGGCCGCCTAAGCGCGGTGCCTATTACTATGCCGCACGGTTCAACGTGCCGGTCATCTCCTGTTTCGTGGCGATTCACACGTTGGCCAAACAGGTCAGTCCCGCATTCAACAAGGTTGGGTACAGTATGCAGATTATGCCTTCGATTTTCCCCGACCCGCAAAAGTCGGTCCGCGAGAACTCGATTGCGATGATGCAGCAAGACTACCGGCAGAAGTGTCAGGCGTACGAGCGCGCCTATCAGCGTAAGCTCACCTACCAGTTCAGCGGGATGACATCGCCGGCTGGCGGGGAAAGGACTAGTCATGGCGGATCTCACTATCTCCGATTACGCGCAGGTCTTCGGCAATCTGACGCCAAAGCAGCGTAAAATTCTTGAAAGCGCCATTGAAGTATTTGCTGAAAAGGGCTACGCCAACGCCAGTACACATGAAATTGCCAAGCGCGCCGGGGTGGCGGAAGGCAATATTTTTGCGCGTTTTGGCTCCAAACGCGGCCTGCTGAATGCCATCATCCAGCCCGTCGCCCACCGGATCTTTCCGGTCGCAGTCTCTGACCTGGTCGACCGCGAGTTGGCCAGCCCGTTTCAGACGCGCCATGACTTTTGCGAGAGCCTGATTCGCAGGCGGCTTCAAATGCTGCGCGATAACGCCGCCTTGGTGAAGGTCTTCATCACGGAACTCCTCAATCAAGCAACGGTGCGACAGCAGCTGGTGGCTCAGCTGCCCGAGGCGTATTGGGAGGCACTGGACGAAGCGCTGGACCGGCTCCGGGCCAACGGCGAATTGGTCGCCTGGAGCAATCACACCGTGCTGAAGTACCTCTGGTCGCTGGTTGGCGGCGTGGCGGCCTCGTTCCTATACTTTAATCAGCCGCTCACGGATGAAACCATTAACAACACCATCACTGCAGCCGAAAAGGTCCTTGCCCCATAACATGAACGCCCAGGCAGATCGCCTGGGCGTTTTTTGACCTGGCGGCCCTCACAGCGTTAACACCGTTAAAGCCCAAAATGGGCTTTAGAAACCGGTTGCTTACAAATTGATTGTTCGGATACTATCAGTAAGCCAATATCAGAATACTTTCTGAAAATCTCATGAAAATTTTCGCGAAATTCCGAACTTTTTGATGATAAAGCGGACAATTAGGATTGAAATTGAGAACCTTCTCGCCTATACTACAAAATGGCTGGCAGGGATCGAATCGTTAACGGGTTATATTCAAGCTTGCGAATTGCCGCTAATGTTCGGCTTTTGCCAGTGGACAACCGACACTCACACTATGGGGGAGATATTGATGAAGCTCTGGAAAAAAATTGGCAACAGTCACGCTGGCTGCCGCCGCAACCTTGGCACTAGCCGCCTGCGGCAATAGCAAGTCCAGCACCAGCAGTTCCAGCAAGGACGGCTACACGCCTAAATCCTTGAACATCCAGTTCGTACCATCAAGTAACGCCAACACGATCGAGGCTAAGGCCAAGCCGCTGGAGGGACTGCTCAAGAAGCAGTTGGGAATCCCAGTCAAGGTCACAGTTTCAACCGACTACAACTCAATCGTTGAGGCCATGAAGTCCAAGCAAGTGGACGTTGGGTTCCTGCCACCTGACGGCTACGTTCAGGCCCACAAGCAAGGCGCCGCGGATGTGCTGTTGATGGCACAGCGCTACGGTATCAAGCAACCAGGCGGCAAGAACACCGACAAACTCGTCGACTCCTACCGCTCCGAGATTTTGGTCAAAAAAAGGCAGCAGCATCAAGTCTTACAAGGACCTGAAGGGTAAGAAGATCGCGGTGCAAGACGTCACCAGTTCCGCCGGGTACATCTGGCCGGTCGCTGAGCTCTCCCAGAAGGGCGTGGACATTCCTAAGGACAACACCCTGGTCACCGTTAAGGGGCACGACCAAGGCGTCATGTCCGTTCTGAACGGCGACACCGATGCTGCGTTCGTGTTTGAGGATGCCCGCAACGTGGTCAAGAAGGATGTGCCGAACATCATGAACGAGGTCGTGCCGATCTACTTCACCAAGCCGATTCCAAACGATACGATCTCCGTTCGCACCGACATGAGCAAAGCCTTCCGCACCAAGCTCAGCAAGGCCTTCCGGACCATTGCCAAGAGCAAGAAGGGGCACGAGATCATCTCCAGCATTTACACCCATGAAGGGTACGTGAAGGCGAAGGATTCGCAATTCGACATTGTTCGGAAATACGATAAGATCGCTAATGGGGAAACGAACAACAAGTAATGGTTGCACGCAAAAGCGCTAGCCTTCTAGCGCTTTTGCTATGCGTAGCGGGAAACGTGGAGGAAAGTCAATGTCAGAATCAGCAAAACCGGTCATCGAATTTGACCATGTCTCAAAAATCTATCCGAACGGCGTTGTCGGCTTGAAGGACATCAACTTGACCATTCAGCCCGGCGAGTTTGTCGTTGTCGTGGGCCTGTCCGGTGCGGGCAAAAGCACCCTGATGCGGGCCATCAACCGCCTGCACGACGTCACCGAGGGCGACGTGCGGATCAACGGCACCTCGATCACCAAGGCAAAAGGCAAACAATTGCTGCACATTCGCCGCCAGATTGGCATGATTTTTCAAAACTTCAACTTGGTCAACCGGGCGACTGTCCTGAAAAACGTGCTGACCGGGCGCGTGGGTTACTACCCCACTTGGAAGATGATCTTCGGGCTGTTTTCTGCGGAAGACAAACAGCGCGCGTATGATGCGCTGGGGACCGTTGAACTGCAGGACAAGGTTTACACCCGCCGATCAGCTCTCCGGTGGCCAGCAGCAGCGCGTCTCGATTGCCCGCGCGCTGACTCAGCAGCCGCAGATCATCCTCGCCGACGAGCCGATCGCCAGCCTTGATCCGCAAACCACCAAGCGCGTCATGGATGACCTGCAGCGCATCAACCGCGAAATGGGCATCACCGTTGTCGCCAACCTTCACTCTGTCGAACTCGCCCAGGCCTACGCCACCCGCATCATTGGCATCCGCGCCGGCGAAAAGGTCTTCGACGGGCCGGTAGCGGAAGCAACGGACGAGGCCATCGCCGAGATTTACAGCGGCGAAGAAAAGGAGGCGTAGCATGACTGCTCCTTCCACATTGCCGAAGCGCAAGCTGCACTGGCAAAAATGGGCGCTGACCGTCTTCATGATTGTTGGCCTGATCTGGTCCGCCTGGATCACGCAGGCGCACATGGGCATGTTCTTTGAAAACATCAGTCAATTCCTGGTCATTTTTCAGGAAATGGCGCATGTTGACTGGAGCTACGCCTATTACACGGTCGATCCCATGATCCAGACGTTGAAAATGTCCATCATCGGCACCCTGATTGGTTCGGCGTTGGCCTTTCCCTACGCCCTGCTGGTTTCGCGAAATATTGTGACCAACAAGTTCGTGGTCGGCCTGTTCCGCTTCATTCTGAACATTGTCCGGACCATTCCGGACCTGATGCTGGCGGCCTTGTTCGTCGCGGTTGTCGGTATCGGACCAATCGCCGGGATCTTTGCCCTCGCCATCTTCACCTTTGGGATGGTTGGCAAACTCTTTTACGAAGCCATTGAAACCATCGACCCTGGCCCGCTTGAGGCGCTGCGCGCGGCAGGGGCCGGCAAGATCGAGATCATTCGCTTTGCGGTGGTCCCGCAAATTGCGAACTACTTTATCAGCTACGTCCTTTACGCGTTTGAAATCAATGTGCGCGCGTCAACCGTGCTGGGCTACATGGGCGCCGGCGGGATCGGCATCTATCTCCAGCAGGCCCTGTCCATGTTCCGCTACGACCGCGTCGGGCTGATTGTGCTCGTCATCTTCGCGGTCGTGCTGGTCATCGATTACGTCTCTGGTAAAGCAAGGGAGGCACTGCTATGACCAACTCATCCGTACTGCCAAAAGCCCCGCTCACGCACCGCTACCGCCACATTTTCTTCACGGTACTGACGCTGGCCATCATCATCTGGTCGTTCACCGGCATGCCAAGCTTTGCCATCAAGCAAAACGCCTGGATGGTGACCAAGTCGATTGCGCATGGTCTGGCCCACCCGGATTTCAGCTACGTCTGGACAGGCGACGGCGAGGACCTGACCACCACCCTGCTGCAAACGCTGGGTATCGCCTTCCTCGGGACCTTCATTTCCGCGATCATCTCCCTGCCCTTTGCCTTCTGGGCCGCCAACACTAAAAATAAGTTCTGGCTGACCACCCGGTCCGGCAAATTCGTCCTGACCGCGATCCGGACCTTTCCTGAAATCGTCCTCGCCTTGATGTTTATCAAGCGGTGGGCCCTGGCTCCTTCGCCGGGGTCCTGGCCGTGGGGTTCCACTCGGTCGGCATGCTGGCCAAGCTATTCTCTGAAGCCATTGAAATATGGACGGCGGGGCCGGGGAGGCCGTCACCGCCGCCGGCGGCACGCG
>NZ_BBAJ01000045.1 GCF_001311195.1 Lacticaseibacillus camelliae DSM 22697 = JCM 13995 | reverse complement strand
AAAATTGAGGTATGGAAAATTTTGTTTGAGGTGACAATCTTAAGGATTGAAGTTTTCAACATTCAACTCTGAGATTCAACGGAGAAAGTCTATGAAGTAATTGGAAATGACAAAGAGGCCTCGAAAAAAAGGACTTCAAACGAATCCGCGCTTGCTGCAAATGCGCATATGCAGGTGCTAACTGAAGATGGCAAGCCAATTCCGTGCGGTATATGTCGCTGGTGAAGTGGCAAGAGATTAGATGACAAAATGGGTCTTGAATAGCGCTTGCTGATTCTTGAGAAGAATCTTCAGATTATTAGTAAGAAAGTCGCGTAGTGCATTCGTACGCGGCTTTCTTTGCGCTTCCGTGGGCAACCCTTTAGCCGTTGCTTTTCGAAGGGTACTGCCAATGCGCGAGGTCCAATACAAATGGGACACGATGTTAGATTCTTGAAAACCATACCCGACAAATGTGAAATTTGACGTGGCATACGTCTTTCTGACGCGTCAGTTAAGGGCTTGCGACGAGGTATCCTAATTTGAAGAAGACCGTGGTATGGTCTTCATATTTGGTTCGATGCTTTCAGGCCTTGTTCTAAAGGAATTGACCGATTCTCTGTACAAGTTTACATATTTCTCGTGTGCTGTTCCTCAGATTTAGCATGTTGGGACATTGAGAATTGTGTTTTGGGCATTATTCTCGTGACGGATTTAAGATGGCTGCGGTTAGCTTACCTACATTGCCATAGTGATGGTCGTTGAGGATCACACCCGACAGACTGGGGGGTGATTGGCGAATTTGCTTGAATCCCTTCAGATTATTGGTACACTAATTCTAATTACTTTTTAATGGTCTGGGGGGCGACGGCAGTGACAGGTGACTTATCTTTTCGTGCGGGGTTGAAGGACGTTTTGCCCACCGTGTTTGGCTACATCGGGGTTGGGCTTGCGTTCGGGGTCGTTGCGCACACCGCCGGCATCGCCTGGTGGCTGGTCGCGTTGATGTCACTGATTGTCTATGGTGGGTCCGTCCAGTTTGTCCTAGCGACGATGCTGGCCGCGGCGAGTCCCATCAGTGCGATGCTCGTGTCAGCCATTTTGATCAACTCGCGGATGAGTCTGATGAGCATGACGGTTGCGCCGTACATCAAAGAAGAGTCGCTGCTGCAAAACATCATGATTGGGACGCTGCTGACCGACGAGACGTTTGCCCTGTCGATGAACAAGGTCAACTACACGAACCACAAGCTGAAGCCGGCCTGGTTTCACGCGGCCAACGTCGGCGCGTACCTGGTATGGATGCTGGCGACCGTGGTCGGGGCGCTGCTTGGCGGGCTGATTCCGAACCTAACGCGTTTGGGCTGGATTTTGCCGCGGTCGCGATGTTCATCGGGCTGCTGTACCTGCAGATGATTGGCGACCGCAGCAAGCCGCTGGTGCGCCAGGCCCAGGTTGTGGTCATTGTCATGGTAATGATGTACGTCCTGATGCGCTTTTTCCCTGGGTCCACGGCGATGCTGATTGCGACAGTGCTGGGCTGCCTGATCGGAATGGGGGTCGAGCGCGCGCATGAGTAATTCATATGTTCTGATGACGATTCTTGCGTGCGGCTTTGCCTTGTGGCTGTTAAAAGTCGTGCCGTTGATCCTGGCGAAGGCGTTTCGGTTCCCGAAACTGCTGGTGCAATTCCTGTCGTTTGTGCCGATCGCGATTTTCGCCGCGATCATTGCGGAAAATATTTTTGTTTATCACCAAGGGGCCTGGCCCGGCATCAACTGGGAGAATCTGCTGGCGTCCGTCCCGGCGGTCGTCACGGCGGTGGTGTCCAAGAGCCTGCTGGCGGTCGTCATCGTTGGCGTCGTTGCGATGGCATTGATTCGATTGCTCGGCTTCTGATGAAAAATGAGCTTACCCTTTGCTGACGAGGGTAAGCTCATTTTAGTTGTAGGATTAGGCGTGCCGTTTGCGCGAAAACGCGATGGCACCGCTCAGCAGGGCGAGTAGGCCGAGTGCACTAGCAGCAGTGTTCACGCGGTCGCCTGTCTGCGGCAAATGCTGCGGTGCCGGTCGCTTACCCTGCGGTGTGAGTTGACCGGCAGGCGACGGTTTGTCTGGAAGTGGACGTGGTTCCGGTTGATCAGAGCTCGGATTTGGAGACGGCTTAGCACTAGGCTGAGGTTCTGGTGCCGGGGTGGGTTTTGGAGCTGGGTTAGGTTCCGGTTCCGGGTTAGGTTCCGGTTCCGGGTTAGGCTCTGGCTCGGGGTTAGGTTCCGGTTCCGGGTTCGGTTCCGGTTCCGGGTTTGGTTCAGGCTCGGGGTTAGGTTCAGGCTCCGGATTTGGTTCCGGTTCTGGTTCGCTTTGCGCAATGATTTCAAAAGTCTGGCCGTGAGAGTATGGACTCATGCGGCCGCCATCCGTGCGCTTGGCGCTGATGTTCGTTACCACAGTTTCCCCAGTTGCGCCCTGAATGGTCACGGTGAAGGGGATGGTGAACGTCCCACTGCCTGCGGTCGGCTCTGGCGCAGTCGCGCTCCCAGTGGTCATCACGGTCACGGCTGGATTATTGGAAATCAACATGAAGTGGTCAAGCGGCAGGCGGCCATCGGCACCATAGTAATGTACAGTGCACGTGCCTTGGTAGGTTTTGCCGGCTGTGACTTTCATCACGTCCGAATTGTGACTCTGACCGTCGATAACGACGTCGAAGCGCCCGATTTCGATCCATGAAGCCACGTTGCGGCTGCCCGGGTCGCCGCCGTGGTTGCACCTTGGGTGGTCTGCGTGTTCAACGGGGCAACGCCGATCAGGACAAGGGCACTGACACCAGTAATAAGTATCTGCTTTTTCAATGTATAATCCTCCTATCACGGGGGATTATATCAGGCCGTCTAGACCAATGGAACCGTTTTAAGCGTGCCGTCATTGAAGCTTCATGACGCTCTCATTCACCGCAGGATTTTTGTATTTCTGGGCGCGTTCGGCTACAGTTAACGTGAACGACTTCAATGGGGGTAATACGATGATCACAATGGCTTATATTGGCAATGGCAAGGCGACAAACCGCTACCACTTGCCGTTTTCTCGGCAGGTGAAGGACATCCGGGTGAAGACGATTTACGCGCGGCACGACGACTCGCCGTGGGCTAAGCTGCCGGACGTCAAGTACACCACGAACATCAACGACATCTGGGACGACCCGGAGATCCAGTTGGTTGCAATCACCACACCGCCCCAGGCCCATTTTGAACTCGCCAAGCCGCGCTGGACCACGGTAAGAACGTCCTGCTGGAAAAGCCATTCACGGCCACGGCCCACGAGGCGCGCGAGCTGTTCGACTACGCCAAGCAAAAGGGCCTGCTTTTGGAAGGCTACCAGAACCGGCGCTTCGACTCAGACTTTCTGACCGTGCAAAAAGTGATCGCGTCCGGCAAGCTGGGCAAGGTTTACGAAGTCGAGGATAACTTTGACTACTATCGTGCCGCCGCGGTCGAGCAAAGTACCGAGTACACTCGGCTGGGCAGCTTCCTGTACGGTCACGCCGTGCACACGATGGATCAGGTCTTGTCCTACTGGGGCACGCCGGTCAGCGTCGATTACGACGTGCGTCAGCTGCTCGGGCCGAACCACATGGCCGATTATTTTGACATCGGCATGCACTACCCAGATAGCTTGAAGGTGTCGGTCAAGTCGAGCTTCTTCCGGCTGAATTACCGGCCGTCGTTTGTGGTGTATGGCACCCGCGGCCGCTTTCTGAAGCAGGAGACCGACCAGCAGGAAGCTATGATGAAAAAGTTCTACATGCCAGGTCCAGATCACCCCGACTTTGGCGTTGACCGGCCGGATCAGTACGGCACACTGTCCTACTTGGACGACGCGGGCCAATACCACGAGGAAAAGGTCGTGTCTGAGGTTGGTGGCTACCAGAAGTACTACGAAGCCCTGGTCGATACCTTGGAAAACGGCGCCGCGCCGCTGGTCACGCCGGAGCAAACCATCACGTTGATGACGCTGCTTGAAGAAGGCGCCGAACAAATCGAAGCCACCCTGTAAACAGGAGCGGCGGCAAGCTTGTTAAAAACAAAGCGAGGATCGCATCAGTGATTGCGACCCTCGTTTCGTTTTATTGTTTTCATTCTGGGTGATTGGCCAGTTTCTAAATGTTAAGCTTCAAAGGAGCATTTTACCTTCACGCCTTTGGTCCCGAGCATGCGGCTCAGCATCTGCTGGGCGCTCTTTTTGGCGGTTGTGACAATGTCTGGCTTACCGAGAATGTCTTCATCGACATCCTTAGCCGCCTCTTTTTGGATTTTCAGGCCAGTGGCGTTATTGTCGCTGACGAACATTGAGGCATTGGTTTTGTAATAGTCAAAGCTGCTGGCATAGTCGGAGTCTTTGAGCAGAAGCTTGACCTGTGGTGCCGGCATCGTGATCAAGAGCGTTTTGGTTGCGGAGTCGTAATGATTCTTGGACTTGGCCAAGTCGAAGTACACCTGTGCTTTGAAGTGGAAAATGTAGACGGTGGTCTCCTTGTCTTTGATCAAGCCACCAAGTATTTGCCCCACTTTATCTTTGTTGACGGTCTTATCGTAATAAACGCTGGTGGTGTCTAATTCACCGATCTGTTTTACTTTAAAATTCGATGTTGCGACCTTAGTGCTTTCCTGCGCATCATCGTAACGGGTGTAGATGGCTAACCCGCCAATAACTAGGACCGCAATGAGGACAATGACGCCGATTACCTTTTTCATCTTTTTCATGTGTTGCTCCCCCAAACAATTTTGAATATATAGTCTCATAGGAATATAAGAAGAGCAATTCTTTTATTCGCCCAAATTGACGTCTAACTTCTGGACCTTATAGCGAGGCTTTTCCAAAGAGTTTTTGGTGAACTTGATCAGCATATCGTAATTTACTTTTACTGGGAGGGGCTTGGTGGCTTTAACTTGGTAAGCAATCTCGTATTGGTGCTGCCGCTTCGTTTTGGCAACGTATAAGGTATCATCTTTCAGGTATCGCCAGTTGTCCTCATTACCATCGCCTTTGGTTGCCCGTTTGGCTGCCGCGCGTGCCAGCTTCCAGAACTGTTTCTCCTGGGTGTCATTCAGATTGTCTGTCTTAGCAGAGAATAGGATGTGTGCCTGAGTGCTTGAATACATTGGGATAGGGGCGGTGTTTTGGGTGGTGCAGCCTCCAAGACCAAGCACTATTACAGTTGTTAAAACCATTTTCTTCGTATTCATCAGTAATTCCTCCATCATCATGGTCGCAGTCTATGCGCCACTATAGGACGTGTTTTATTTACGAATATTGGTTTTGGGGAAACGAGAAGAAGGGGCGGAACTGTCTGAAGCATCCTGTAAAAGGGTGAGGCGTCCTGCTGCGGCGGGGCTTTTTTCATGCGTTCGACGACAAGAAGAGCGTCAGCCACTGATTCAATGGCTGACGCTCGATTTAGTCTCTAGCGATGCTTAATCGGACTCAGGCTCAAACTTAAAGGTAAAACACTCATTGCTTAAGGCCGGATTGCCTAACTTGCCAATCTGCTGCCAGACCTTGTAGCTCAAGCTTCGCGTGCAGTCGGTGCAGGTCTCTAAAAAGTGATGGATGCTGCACTGGTACTCAGCGGGGAACTCGTAGAAGGCTGCAAAGCTGACTAGCTGAGACAGGATCTCTTCGGCCTGATTCTGACAAGTTGAGGCGTCACGCGGATCTTCCATGGCAATCAGATCGTTGAGCTGGCGAGCTACGGCTAGCTCCGTTTCAAATTCTTCCGCTTCAAGCGGCGGCTCAACGGCAAAGTAAACGGCCAGGCTTTGGACGAGGCGAAGCTGATCGGCCGTGACCCCAGTGACTGTGCCAGGATTGAGGTCGAAGGCGCGGAGTTCGAGGTGGGAGATTCCAGTCTCTAGCAGCTTTCGTGGATCCTTTCCGGCGGTGCTTTTTAGCCGCACCGGTTCGTAGTACTGACCGGGCGCCAGGAGCTCGCCAGTTGCGATGGCTTTTTCGATTCGCGCCACGTACCGCGGCACGGACTGGTAGTCGCCGTGGATGTTAGTTGGGAAGCCAAGCGGACCGCTGCGAAGGCTGCGGACCGGGTGCGTCGGTGCATCACCCGGGAAATAGCCGGCAAAAGCCAGCGGCGTCGCGCCGAACAGGTACGTGAACAGCCAGCGGTGAAGCATAAAGTATTGCGCCAAGTGCACGTACAACTCATCGGTGGTCGAAAACTCGGTCAGCTGCAGCAGCGCCGCCAGCGCCGGCTCGGTGAAGCTGAGATTGATGTGGATGCCGGTATTGAGGATGCGGCGGAGGTCATAGACATGGCTCAGCCGTTCGCGATAGCTGTAGGTCTCTTCCGGCTGCCGCGAGATGTGCCTTTGCTCCAGCGGCTGCGTCAGTGGTGGGGGGCAGCTGTATGGCCACAGGCGTTCACCCGGTCCGAGGTGGTTGGCGACCGCTTGGACAATTTGCGCGGCGCGTGCAGAATTTTTCTCAACGTCCGGTTCGACCGGCATTGCGAATTCGATTTGCGCGTTAAAAAATTCGTGCTCGACAAACTCGCCCACCTCTTCACTGAAGTCGGTGGGGAAAGGCTGCTCGCTCAGCCGGTTTTGCGGATCGATGCGGACCTTTTCAACCTCTATGCCAATGTTAGTGTGGCTGGCCACAATTTGGTCAAGCGTGACTTCCCTTGCAGCTCTGATCGTCAATTCAACCACCTCGCTCAGTCGGTGACATTCGCTCGTCTAAATCGACTATATACCCATCTGTTGAGGGGACTCAAAAGATACGTACTGGAAAAACTAAAGTAATCCGGGATCAAGCCCCAGGCGAGGTTTTTAACGCGTGATCCGCGATTGAAGCAACTTCGGCCAATCAACTAATTGATCCATCCACCACTATTGCAGACCTGATTGCTGTACCGCACAAGCGCTCAGGCTTGTTTTTGCTTGATGCGGCAGGCTAACAGTATTCGGCCCGGGACTTCATGTGTACCGTTAGTCGCGAAACACCTGGTTAGCAAAACGCTTACGAAAGAATAGTCGAACCAGTATACTGATAAGCACAACGCTTTTCCCTTCAAAAAGGAAACCGGCTGGGTGCGAGCGCTTTCCTTTTTTTTGACGGAAACAATCAGCACTTTTTCAGCTGCAAGCGGTTGCATATTATATAGATGTGAGGTGAGAACATGCGAGACGGGCTAATCAAGGTATTAGATTTGTTGAGCAGTTCCGAAACGGTCAGGGTAGCAAAACTAGCTGACGAGCTAGGGGTAACTACAAAGACTGTGCGCAACGAGATCAAGGAAATTAATGAAACGCTGGCCAGCGAATCCCTTGATCAGATTGAGGTCAACAAAGGTGTGATCACCAGTAGCCTCACAAAACAGACAGTAAATAAATTACTTCGCAACATTGATAAGAACCAACAAAGCGAGCTTTACATGACACCCGAGCAGCGAACGAAATTCATTCTCTTGGAGTTCATGAGTACGAAAGAGCCATTGTTCCTGGTTGACCTGCAAGATGCAATGCAGATCAGCAAGAGCACGATGGACAGTGACATGCGCGAGGTTCGCAAGATCGTTCAGCCCTATGGTTTACACATTCGGACCAATCCGAGAAGCGGGGTTTCTGTTGAAGGCAGTGAACGTGCCATTCGGATGATGTTTGCCGATGTGTTTACCCAACAGCCGAACGTCCTGGCGGTGGTGACCCAGCAAGTGGGTTGGCCAAAGCTCTTGGTCGATGAAGCAGCCAAGCGTTTCCGCCAAAAGAGATCCGGTTTCTCAGAAACGAACTGAAGCGCGTCTTCGCCGCCACCCACCTGGGGGTCAACGATAACTATCAGTCACAAGCAATTGTGATGACGCTGGTTTGGCTGTCACGTGTCACCAGCGGCAACTACGTTAACCAGGACGACGAAGATCAGGCTTCTTCGCTCAACTCTCGCGAGTCGGAGTTCGTCAGTTCAGTGATCACCCACTTTAGCCTCAACTTAGCGGTCGGGGCGGAAGTTAATTACTTGGCATTTACGATCGGTAGCTTCGACTCGGACGATACCACAGCTATTGATAACTGGGCACGGTCACAGGTCATCTGCATTTCACTGATCGATTGGATGGAAGAGAGCCTGGGGTTCCCGTTTTCTAAGAGCGAAACGCTGTTCGAACGTGTTTACAAGCACGTTTCCGCCTTGCTGAGGAGACAGAACCAACGGGTCAACGCCTACAATCCGCTGAAAAGCACGATTATGCAGAGTTATCCCGAGGTGTTCCGAGCCGTGCGCAATTTCTTCTGGAAACACGGCAGCGAATACCGCATGAGCCCGTCTGACGATGAGATCGGCTACCTAGCCGTTTACTTCTCAACTGCCCAAGTTGAGATTCGTCAGGAGCGTGTTTACACGTACCGCATTGCGGTGGTTTGCAATTATGGGATGGCGACAGGCAGGTTGCTGGCAGCGCGGCTTGAGGAACATTTCAACGTGGATGTCATTGCGGTGCTAAGTATTTCTGAACTGGACGTGCTTAAAAAGCTGCCAGTGAGTCTCGTGTTTAAAACCGTGGATGTTGCCATTGAGGGCGTTCCCAGTCTGAAGTTAAACCCGATTCCATCTGACAACGATATTAAGAAAGCAGCAGATTTTTTTAGCGGAGCACTCGCAGCTCTCTAAGTACAAAGGAGATCAACTCGAGCCAACGCGACTATTCAACAGCGTTCTGACCACTCTCAAGCAGAGCGGTATCCGGGTCGAGAAAGACTTGGTTTTCAATTTACAAAGAGTATTTGAAGCGAACAAGTTGGAAATAAACGAAAGGGAGGTTCAGCCAATGCTCAAGGACCTCGTAAATGATAAGCAGATACAGTTACAGGTTCCCGTAGATGGGTGGAAAGACGCAATTATCAAAGCAGCACAGCCGTTAATCGATGAGGACTTCATTAAACAATCATACGTTCAAGCCATGATCGATTCTGTGACCAAGTATGGGCCCTACATCGTGATTGGGCCGTCGATCGCGCTGGCACATGCGCGGCCAGAAGACGGAGCCAACAAGCTGGGTGTTTCCATCATGACGCTCAAGGACCTGTCAACTTTGGCAATCCTGAGAACGATCCAGTTAAGGTTGTGTTCTGCCTTGCAGCCGTCGACAACTACTCACATCTAAATGTGATGAAGGCGGTTGTTCAGCTGATCAACGATCCAAAGAAAGTTGAGCAGCTGTCGACTATTTCCGACGTTAAAGAATTCCGCGATGTGCTATTTGAGAATGAACAAGAAGGAGACGATTTAAATGAGTAAGACACCAAAGATTTACTTTATCTGTGGTAATGGGCTTGGCAGCTCATTGGCATGCCAGATGGTTGCAGAAGATGTCTTAAGCGCCAATGGCCTTAAAGCAACATGGATCATGAATCCATTTCGTCGGCACCAGGCCTCAAGACCGACATCATTGTTTCGGCCGAGAATTTTAAAATTCAGTTTAGTAAGTTCGAGATGGACCCAGCCATTCACTTCGTTTTCCTTCACAACATTGTCAGCAAGGATGAACTCGCAGAGAAACTTGTCCCAGTGGTCAAGGAACTATCTGAGTGAGGATAGAGACTGGAGGTAATACAGATGGGTGTCATTAACTTTATCATTCAAAATATCCTGACGCAGTCCGCAATCATCATTGCCCTGATCGCGCTGCTAGGGCTGGTTTTGCAAAAGAAATCGTTTGGTGAAGTGCTAACAGGAACCTTTAAGACATTACTGGGATTCGAAGTCCTGACCGCGGGTTCAGCTGTCATTACGGGCAGTTTGACCTACTTCGGTAAAATCTTCCAGCACGCGTTCCACTTGAACGGCGTCATTCCAAGTATTGAGGCGATCAATGGCCAGGCCATGAACGCCTTAGGGCTTGGCAATGCCATTGCGTTCACGTTCTTAGGGATCTTCATCGTCAACATCATCATTGCGCGGTTCTCCCCTTGGAAGTACATCTTCCTGACCGGCCAGGCATTGCTCTGGATGGCCACAATGACCACCATTGGTGGGAAAATCTGCGGTTTCAACACGGTAACGACCGTGATCGTCGGCAGCATTATCGGTGGGATCTTCGCCGTTGCAATGCCAGCGTTCGCCCAGCCGTTTGTTCGTAAGATCACTGGCAATGATGCCATCGCGTTGGGTCACTTCTGCACGATTGGTTATCTAGTCGAAGCCGGCGCTGCTTGGGTCTTCGGCGAGCGCGGTGAAAAGAAGCACTCGGTTGAAGACATCAAGCTGCCTAAGGCCATGGAGTTCATGCAGGATACTTACCTGTCCATTGCGGTTGTCATGGTGCCGCTGTATCTGATCACTGCTGCATTTGCTGGCCCAAAGTGGGCTGGTGTGGGCACGACCAACTACATGGTTGAATCATTCTTGCAGGCCATTCAGTTCGTTGTTGGGGTCTACGTCCTGCTTGCTGGTGTTCGGTTGTTACTTGGTGAAATTGTGCCAGCGTTCCGGGGGATTTCGATGAAGCTGGTGCCAGACGCAAAACCTGCGCTGGACTGCCCAGTCCTCTTCCCATACTCGCCTAACGCCGTCATCGTCGGCTTCGTGACAACCACGATTGGGACCGTCATTGGCATGTTCCTGATGCCTGTACTGGGCCTGGCCGTCATCCTGCCAGGGATGCTGACGAACTTCTTCGCCGGTGGGACTGCTGGGATCTTCGGTAACGTTGTCGGTGGCCGTCGTGGTGCGATCATCGGTGGCATTATTCACGGCTTGTTCATCACCCTGCTGCCTGCACTGCTGGTCGTTGCACTCCAAAAGCTTGGCTTTGTCAATGCGAGTGCGACCGACTCAGATACCATCGTTGCATGCTTGATGTACGCGTTCATTCTTTCACCAATTCTCAAAGCGGTTTAATCATTGCCGCCACCTGAAGGGAGATGAGTAGATGTTCGGATTCGGTAAGAAAAAGAAAAAGGACAGTCCGGATTCAAAAGCCAAAAATTCGGAAACAGAAGCTAAGCAGCTATCCCCAGAAGAAATTGCTAACATTCAAGCCAAAGCAGACCAGCTGGTCAAGCAGATCGACGCGAGTGACCAGGCTGATCAACCAAAACTCTATGACGAGTTGGGTGGCTTGTATGTTCAGCTGAAGCAACCTGATCAGGCAATCGAAGCTTACGAAAGCAGCCTCAAGATCAAAGAGCAGTTTGGTGATGCCTACAACGCGTTGTTAAACCTGTATGAAGAAAAGCGCAAGGCAGCCGCTGTTGCTAAAGATGATAGCGCCATTGAGAAGTGGGTTGGCAAGACCAACGATTTGCTTGCGCTGTCTAAGCGTGTGATGCGTTCTAACTACTAAAGTTCTTAATTCACGGGAGGAAATTATTATGTACAAAGATCTTAAAACAATGTTGGGTGAAGCACAGCGTCTTGATTACACGGTTGGTGCCTTCAATGCGCACAACTTGGAAATGGTTCCTTCAATGATCCAAGCGGCAAAAGATCAGGGTGCACCAATCATCATTCAAACGAGTGAAGGGACTGCGAAGTACGTTGGTATGAAGAACTTCGTTGCCGTATGCAAGTCGCTTGCTGATGACCTGCTGGTAGATGTTGACCTTCACTTGGATCACGCGAAGTCTTTTGACAACATCAAAGAAGCGATTGACGCTGGTTACACCTCAGTCATGTTTGATGGTTCGGCCCTGCCATTCCGTGAAAACATGGAAAAGTCCCTGCGCGTCACCGACTATGCACACGCACATGGTGTTTCCGTTGAATGCGAAATTGGGACGATTGGTGGTACTGAGGAAGGCATTTCCGTTAAGGAAGGTGTTTACACCGACCCGAAGCAGGCGCTTGAATTCCTGGATAACGTTCCAGTTGATGCATTGGCCGTTGGGATCGGCACTCACCATGGTCAATTCCAGTCCAAGACGAAGCTGAACTGGCCGCTGATCGAAGAACTGCACTCAAAGATCACCACCCCAATGGTTATCCATGGTGGGACCGGGGTTAACGAAGACGACTATCACCGTCTGACAGAGAACGGCTTCCGTAAGTTCAACGTTGGGACTCAGCTGCTGGTTGCTTGGACCAAGACGGCTCAAGAATACTTTGGCAAGACTGAAGTTAACAACTCGCTGCGTAACAACATCGAGCCATGCAACAAGGCCGTTTACGACATTGTTAAGCACAAGATCAGCCTGTTTCAGAATGCCAGCGCCACTGTCGCCTAAGTTTGTCGCTTAAGTTTTCCCAGAATTAATCGTTTTACCTCAATGATATATCGCTCCAAAAAGTTGGGAAGGCTGGCGGAAGGTCTTCCCAATTTATGTTTAACGACCATTTTGAGGTCAAGAAAGGTAGTGAAATCATGCCAACTAAGCATTCGCTGATCCTATTGGCCGGCGCGCCTGGTACCGGGAAGGGTTACACCGCTAACATCATCCGGCAAGCACTGCCTAACCTGACGTACGCGCCTTTGGATATGTACAAAGAGCACATTTACGACGAAATTGGTTTTGACAACGTTGAGCAAAAAGACGCGCTAGATGAAGAGGCACGGCAGCGTTATTACCGCGCAATCGACATCATGATGGCCAACGGGAAAAACATTCTGGGTGACTACCCGTTTAGCTACAAGCAAAAGCCTTACCTGACTAAAGCCGCCGCTGCACACGACTACAACGTCATTACTGTGCGCTTAGAGGCACCTGCACAGGTGCTTTATGACCGTCAGCGTGCTCGCGATAAGGAAGAACCGAGGCACCTAGGCATTTGATGCAGCATTATCATTTTGGGGACAAGTTGACCGATGAAACCAAGCTGGATGGCATGCCATCCTTTGAGGTTTATCAGCGGCGGCTGACCGACCGCGGTTATGACAAGTTTGAGCTTGGCAAGCTGATTCGACTGGACGTGAGCGACTATTCGAAAATCAATTACGAGCAGTTGATCGCCGAAATTAAAAACGCATTGTAATCTTGAATAGAAAGAATGAATGACATGGAAAAAGAGGACTATTCGTCACCAGAGTATTTTGACAAGCTGACCGCGTATTGGCGGGCTGCAAACTATGTCTCCGTGGGTCAACTGTACCTGCGCGACAACCCACTGCTGAAGCGGCCGCTCAAGTCCAGCGACGTAAAAGTCAATCCGCTGGGCACTGGGGCACCATTGCCAGCCAGAACTTCATCTACGCGCACCTCAACCGCCTGATCAACAAGTACGACCTGAACATGTTTTACATTGAAGGCCCGGGTCACGGTGGTCAGGTCATGATCTCGAATGCTTATCTCGACGGCACCTACACCGAGACGTACCCGAACATCACCCAAGACGAAAAAGGCATGAAGATCCTCTTCAAGCGCTTCTCGTTCCCTGGTGGTGCCGCCAGTCACGCCAATGCGCAGATCCCCGGCTCCATCCACGAAGGCGGCGAACTCGGCTACGCGTTGAGCCACGCCACCGGCGCGATCCTCGACAACCCTGACGTCATTGCTGCCACCGTCATTGGCGATGGCGAAAGCGAAACGGGCCCCTTGGCGGCCAGCTGGTTCTCTAACACGTTCATCAACCCGATCACCGATGGTGCGGTTTTGCCGATCATTAACATGAACGGCTTCAAGATTTCCAACCCGACCATCCTGTCCCGCAAGACCGATGAGGAACTCACCGAGTACTACGGCGGCATGGGCTGGAATCCTTACTTCATCGAAGGCGATGACCCGGAGAAGCTCAACCCCGAAATGGCAAAAGCTTTCGATTCTGCTATTGAAGAGATCAAGAGCATTCAAAAGCACGCCCGTGAGACCGGCGACACCACGATGCCGCACTGGCCAGTGATGATCGTCCGCACGCCAAAAGGCTGGACTGGCCCAAAGAGCTGGGACGGCGATAAAATCGAAGGCTCGTTCCGTGCCCACCAGATCCCAATTCCGGTATCTCGCGACCACATGGAGCACGCCGACGCTTTGGAAGCTTGGCTCAAGTCCTACAAGCCTGAAGAGCTATTCGACGAGAACGGCGTCCTCAAGCCTGAGCTTAAGGCCATGGTCCCGACTGGCACGAAGCGCATGGCGGATAACCCGATCACCAACATGGGCAATCACACCAAGCCACTGGTCCTCCCTGACTTCCACCAGTACGCCCTCGACAACACCGAGCGCGGCAAGAACGTACGTCAGGACATGCTCATTTGGTCTGACTACCTGCGCGATTTGATCAAGCTGAACCCGGATAACTTCCGCGTCTTCGGCCCTGACGAAACCATGTCCAACCGCCTGTACGGTCTCTTCGACACGACGAACCGTCAGTGGTTAGAACACATTTCGGATAACGGCTCTGACGAGGACATGAACGCGTCCGGTCGCATCATCGATTCCCAGCTGTCTGAGCACCAGGCAGAAGGCTTCCTTGAAGCTACACCCTGACCGGCCGCCACGGCGTGTTCACGTCCTACGAGGCATTCCTGCGCGTGGTGGACTCCATGCTGACCCAGTACTTCAAGTGGATTCGCGAAGCCGCAGACGAGCCTTGGCACCGTCCTTATCCGTCACTGAACGTCGTCTCCACTTCGACCTCGTTCCAGCAGGATCACAACGGCTACACCCATCAAGACCCAGGTATTTTGACGCATCTGGCCGAAAAGAAAGGCGAATTCATTCGTGAGTATCTGCCGGCCGACACCAACTCTCTGCTGGCCATCTCCCCGAAGGTCTTTAGCAGTGAGAACACCATCAACCTGCTCATTACCTCCAAGCAGCCGCGGCCGCAGTTCTACTCCATCGAAGAAGCCACAGTGCTGGCCAACAACGGCCTGAAGCGCATCGACTGGGCCTCAAACGACGATGGCGTTGAACCGGATGTCGTGCTGGCCGCAGCCGGCACCGAGCCGAACATGGAAAGTCTCGCTGCCATCAACCTGCTGCACGATCAGTTCCCTGACCTCAAGATCCGGTTCATCAACGTGCTGGACCTGTTGAAGCTGAAGAAGGACGATCCGCGCGGCCTGAGCGACGAAGAATTCGACGCGTACTTCACCAAGGACAAGCCAGTATTCTTCCAGTTCCACGGCTTTGAAGACTTGATCAAGGACATTTTCTTCGATCGTCACAACCACAATCTGTTTGTTCACGGCTACCGTGAGGAAGGCGCCATCACGACCCCGTTCGACATGCGGGTCCTGAACCAGCTCGACCGGTTCCACTTGGCCAAGGACGTCGTTGAACACGTCCCAGGTTACGCAGAAAAAGGCGCGGCCTTCGTTCAGAAGATGGACGACACCCTGCAGTATCACTACGATTACATCCGCGACACCGGTGAAGACATCCCAGAAGTCCAAAACTGGGTCTGGAAGCCGATCAAGTAGAGAAGGGAAGGTTACAAGCATGGAAATTGTACCTTCAATCTTAAGTGCCAATTTTGGCCATGTTACCAGAGACGTGTTGGCTGTGACAGAAGCCGGAGCGAAGACGATTCATATTGACGTCATGGATGGCGCGTTTGTGCCAAACCTGAGTTATGGGCCGCAAATCGTGGCAGCTCTGCGAAAGGAGACAAATGCGAAGCTTGAGGTTCACCTGATGGTTCAAAATCCCGAGAATCTGGTCCAGGCCTTCATCGATGCGGGCGCTGACTCAATTCTGGTGCACGTGGAAGCCACGCAGCACATCCACCGCGCGCTAAGCCTGATCAAAGCGGCCGGCAAAGAAGCCGGGGTCGTCATCAACCCGGGCACGAGCGTCTCGACAATCACCCCGCTGCTCAGAATGGTCGACCAGGTGCTGGTCATGACCGTTGATCCTGGCTTTGGGGGTCAAAAGTTCCTGCCGGAGACGACGGCCAAACTAGATCTATTGAGAGAACTCAGAGGGAAGACTGACGGCTACGATTACAAGCTGGAAGTTGATGGCGGTGTCAACGAAGCGACAATGCCCGAGGTACAGAATCACGGTGTTGACTTGGCAGTCGCAGGTTCTGCCGTTTTTGACGGGATCGATGCAAAGAAGAACTTTCAGAAGCTGGCCGAAGAGGCCGGCTAGGGAGGAATACTGGCATGGAGTTGAATCAATACATTGACCATACATTGTTGAAACCAGAGGCGACTGAAGACCAGGTCGACAGGGTGGTCCAGGAGGCCATTGAGAACCACTTCAAGACAGTTATGGTAAACCCGTACTGGGTCGAGCACGTTCACGATAAGCTGAGAACGACGTCGGTGGGCACGGCGACCGTCATTGGGTTTCCGCTGGGGGCCAACACCACTTTTATTAAGCTGGAAGAAGCCAAACGCGCCATTGCGGATGGCGCCGACGAACTGGATATGGTCATGAATATTGGTGAGCTTAAGGCCCGTCACTATGAGGCAGTGCTTGGTGAAATTGAACAATTGGCGGATCTGGCCCGCACCAACGGTAAAATCCTGAAGGTCATTATCGAGACCGCCTTACTGACTGATGATGAAATCGTCAAGGCCAGTGAACTTGTTGCGGACGGTGGTGCAGATTTCGTCAAGACCTCCACCGGATTTTCCACGCGCGGCGCGGCCGTGCACGACGTTGAGTTGATGCACAAGGCTGTAAACGGCCGGATCCAGGTCAAAGCCGCTGGCGGGATCCATACCGCGGAAGAAGCAGAAGCAATGATCAAAGCCGGGGCAACGCGATTGGGCGTCAGCGCCAGCATGAAGATCATTGGTAAAGCATAGTTCGGGTTAGGAGGGCAAGTATGAGTCAAGACGAATTGAAAAAAATGGCCGGGAAATGGGCATCTAAGTACATTGAGGACGACATGACAGTCGGTCTTGGTACGGGGACGACCGTGAAGTTCTTGGTCGATGCGGTGGCGGAACGATTGAACAATAAGACGCTGAAGGGTATCCGCGCCGTTTGTACCAGCAGCCGGACCGCCAACCAGGCGAAAGGCCTGGGCATTCCGGTCGTCGATCTCAACGACGTCAGCCACATTGATTTGTGCATCGACGGGGCCGATGAAGTTGACGAACATTTCCAGGGAATCAAAGGCGGCGGCGGTGCCCAAACCTTGGAGAAAATGGTGGCGACGAACAGTCTGCGAAACATTTGGATCGTTGATGCGTCCAAGATGGTCAAGCAACTAGGGACTTTTCCGCTGCCCACGGAAGTCATTCCGTTTGGCTGTGAACGGGTCTTCACTAAGTTGAAATGGGCTGGACTCGAGCCAAAGTTCAGATTGGATGATGCAGGCAAGCGGTTCGTCACGCATAATGGGAACTACATTATTGACTTGCACCTCGGCCGAATCGATCATCCGCATAAACTGGCTCAGTATCTGGACCGCCAGGTGGGTATCCTGGAGCATGGGCTCTTCTTGGACATTGTCGACGAGGTCGTTGTCGGCACTAATGACGGCGTTCGTGAGTACAAGGCACTGCGCTAGGGCTACAGCGCTAGTCGAAGACGGAAAAGTAACGCGCTAGTGCAAACTAAGATGCTGATTTATGGCACGTTTTCGGCTACATTAGTCTTAATCATCAGATACGCAAAAAGGCAGCAGGTCGCATGACTTGCTGCCTTCTGTGTGTCTGGTTCACCTAGGTAATGTTCTGTTCAAAGCATTTCTGGTTTAATCGATTTGCTGATAGAGCGGCGGGGGCTGTTTGAACTATTAAAGCGGTTTCTGAATAGTGGGCGACTGCTTAACCAGTTCGACAGCATTGTTACCCAGCACATATCAAATTTCCTTGAAGGACTTTCTTCAGCGTGGATCGGGGGGATGGTACTTACAGTGAAGTAAGTGCCATCCTCCTTATAGCCTGAGCGCGTTAAAAGATAACTGTTATTGCTTATGTGTTCTATCCATGAGAATGATTGAGAGACTTTAGAAAACCCATCATGCTTTAATAAATATATATGAACTTTTGGGACGGTAGTTCATTAAAATGCAGATTTGTGAGGCTCATCCTGACAATATTCAGTTGATCATGATCAGAAAATGGGCTCGGAATAGAGTCACTTTAGTCAATAATGGAATAACAAAGTGCTTCCCAAAAGCTCTTTTAATAGTCGGCTGCGAAATCGGTTTAAGGCATATGAAGAGATTGACTAGGAACCACAAGTAGACGGGAAAACATTAGTGGCTGATAATTTTTCGAAAGGGTCATGAAATGTTATTGGAACAGATGTGCAGAGGGGGCTTGGTATTTGTGGTAGAGATTCGGACTTTAACACTGACTGAACGTAGCAGGATTTGGGCCGAAATGTCGGCGCAACAACGTCAGGCGTATGAGATGTCTATGACATATAGAATTAGTGATCGAGTCCTTAATCGGATTTTTCAGGGCTCATCTGCTTGGCGCCTCATCGCTGTTAATATTGACTATGATTGGGATCTTCGAAAACGCGGGAGAGCTTTTAGTCCGGCACTTTTTTGTGAATGCGGTCGACCATTACGGTATCAGTTTGAGCTTGTGTCTGTTAGTAGTTCCAATAAGCGAATTCTACTTGGGTCAACACATTTTGCGGAAGTGTTGGGAATCTCACCAAAAGTTGCGCGAGAAGTAGCAAAGCACCTGAACCAGATTCAGAGCTTAATGGATGAAGTCCTGATTAGGTACCGTGCAGGAGAAAGGTTCCCCAAACAATTTGTATCTGGCATTGAAGATGGGCTACTAAAATGTACGGACAAGAGTTTTGCACAGAGAATGCAGACGTATATGAGTGCGGATATGCCCATTACAGGAAATGCTAGGGAAAGATTAAATCGTTTACCTCAATTTT
>NZ_BBAJ01000044.1 GCF_001311195.1 Lacticaseibacillus camelliae DSM 22697 = JCM 13995 | reverse complement strand
CAGTTATTATAAGGCGCATTTGGAGGAGCTGGGGCACCCCAAGGAGAGCCACTTATTTCCTTCATCTACAGCATGGCTGATATCATGGCGACGATGAAGAATGCTAGTGATCAGGAGATTACTGAGTATTTTGGCAATGGTCAGTTGCCTTACACCATTAATTTCCTCAACGGAATCGATGCATTTAAGGCCTGGGAGAACGGCTATGACGGTACCGGGATGGTCGTGGCTGTCATAGATAACGGCCTTGAACCAGTTACTGATATGCGTTTGGATGATGATAGCACAGCGGCAATCAGTCAAGCTGACGCTCAGAAATTCATTGACCAGAAGGGTTACGGCACATACATTAACGACAAGATTCCATTTGCCTATAATTATGTCGACAATGACTCCGACAGCACAAGCACGTACGAAGTTGATCATGGGATGCATGTGTCAGGAATCATTGCGGCTGACGGTCAACAGCCTGCGGCTAGTGGCGAGCAGCAAGCAATCCAAGCCCTGACAACCGCCGATGGTAGTGGTGCACTGACGACAGAGTTCACGAGTATTTTTATGAAGCTCATCACTACTGGCAAGTTGGATAAGGATGCGCTGGATAAGTTGACGGCTGATCTAAAAGACAAGTTGACTGACCCTACGCAGGCCCAAAGTTTGACCAGCCTGATTTTAGGTTTGTTAACAAAGAAGAATGATTCAGACTCGTCCACTGCGACCACAACCGATGATACTTCGAGTAATGATGCATCGACTGATGATGGAAAGTACGCGGTTGGGATTGCGCCTCAAGCACAGATTCTTGATTTGCGGGTAATTTCCAATTCGAGTGCGAGTGAAGCCCAGGAACTTTACAAGGCTATTCATGATGCTGTCGATCTTGGTGCTGATGTCATCAATATGTCATTGGGCAGCACATACATGAACGAGGACGAGGAGAATCTCGAAGAGCAGGCAGTCGAGTACGCCTTTGAACATGGTGTCGTTGTTAACGTCTCTGCCTCAAACTCTGGTACGCGGGCTAACACCTCAACCGGTGGTGGTCAGGATTATAAGCCTGAGAATTACTCTCAGCTGTCGAACCCAGCAACGTCACCATATTCGATTGCCGTTGCGGCTTCTGGTGACTTATCCATTGAGAACCAGATGAGTTCAATGATGGGACTAGACTCTGGCGTTGGTATGGTCGCCCAGTTTAGTTCTTGGGGTCCAAATTCCGACTTCACGTTGAAGCCGGATGTCACCGGTCCTGGGGTCAACCTCGACTCGCTTGAATATGAGGATCAAGATCAGCAGATGTCCGGTACTTCTATGTCCGCACCGACCTCTTCAGGGATCACCGCCCTGATTGAGCAGCGGTTGAAGAAGTTAGGCTTTACTGGCGCGAAACTTGCGCTTTACACCAAGTTGGCCGAGATGAACAGCGCGATTATGATTGCGGATGAAAACACTGGGAATGCCTTTTCGCCGCGGCAGCAAGGTGCTGGCTTGGCTGATGCTGGTTTGGCAACGGAGACCACGGTTGCTGTAGAGGGCGATGCCAATACAGGTTCAGTTTCCCTTAAAAATATTGGCAAGACGACCGATATCACGCTCCACTTTACGAACTACGGTGATCATGACGTTACTTATACCTTCAAGCCAGATCAATACACGGTGCTGAAGAACGTCTGGGATACTGATGCGAATGGCAAACTGCTTGGCAATGGTGTTTCGCATGATGAGACGCTTGCTGACGCTAACGTCTCCATGGTAAATGACACCTTCACGATCAAGGCTGGTCAGACACAGGATATTACGTTGACGCTGAACATTGGCGATTCAGTTACTAAAGATCAGATTGTCGAAGGATTCCTGCGTTTTGCAAGCAGTGAAACCGACGGCAGTAACGATGTCACCGTTCCGTATCTGGCCTTCTATGGCGATTTGACTGATGAGAACGTCTTTGATCTGTCCGGTGCAGGGTACACCAGTTACCTGGCTGATGGTGCTTCACAACTGCCACTGGGTATTGGTAGCAGTAACGAAGCGGTGAAAGTGTTTGTTGATCAGGCAGCAAGCAACTTTGCTAATGGTTACTCTGACAAAGGCGATGATGACGAGAATGTTAAAGGGGTTGTCGCGGCCGCCGATGGGTTTAAGGCCTCTATTTCCCCTAACGCGGATGGGGACGATGATACGGTAACGCCAGTCGTCTACGTCACACAAAACCTGAAATCAATCACCGCAGAGATCTTGGATGCCAATGGCAACGTGGTTCGGATCCTTGATCAAGAAAACAACCTAGATGCCAGTGGGGTCAATGCGACTGCAAGTGGTCTTGGCTACACGACTTTGGCGCAGTCATACACGATGGCCTATGACCGGCCAGAGGCGCTGACTTGGACGGTACTGTCTATGACCAGGCAACCGGCAAAATGGTTGCCGCTTCCGATGGCAAGTACACCTACCGGATCATCGGAACGATGAATTATGAAGGAGCACACAAGACTCAGACGAAAGACTTTGGGTTGACTATCGATACTCAGGCACCAACGTTTGAGCCACAGTTTGATGCTGCCAACAACACGATTGCGTTCAATTATGCTGATAAGGGAATTGGGTTTACCAATGATTCACTGTTGATTTATACAATCGCCGGGAAAGACCATGAAATCAGTCTGGGCAACGATGGGACCAGTAACGAAGGCCAGTTCAGTTACAAACTGACCGATGATGAAGTGGCTGCGTTAAAGGCGAGTGATGGCAGTTTGAAGTTGACCATTCATGATGCTGCTGGCAACGCTGCAACTGCCACGTTGGCGACAGGAATTGGCAGTGGAGTCACTAAGGCTAACACTGATGAAACTGAAGCAGCGCCGCTGTTCCAATTCTATCTTGCTAAAGCGCAAACTCTTGATTCAACGTCAGACAAAACAGATAACGGTGATCTTTCGGGTATCACAGGGGTCAACTTGTCTGAGTTCGGATTTGCGGTTGACTCTGTTTCTACACCCTTGTACCAAGGTACGACGGATGACGCGATTCTTAAGGCAAAGGTCAGTGGCCCCGCAGGAACACAGTACTTTGTTAAAAACGAAATCACCGGTCAGGTATACACACCGTATGACAAGGACGCAGATGGCAATCTGTTGTTTAAGGTTGATGGCATTCAGCACGCCGAAGATCTGATGATCAACCTTGGTGCTGCCCTGTACACTGGCTACGCGATTGCTCCGACGGATCAGGCTGGCGTTTATAAGGAATCATTGATCGACAGTATCCTGCTAAGTACGACCAGCATGAGTCAACAATCTTCGAGCTCTGAAGACTTTGAGACAACATTCGTTGATTCTAACGATGTTTCTCCGTTCACGGATACCAAGTACTTGAGCGATTTGATCCACAAGTACGATCAACCGGATGGTACGAATAACTACGATGGGACTGGTTGGGATCCGACAGCCACTGAGGTTGGTTATCAGGATTCTCACGAGGACAACTTCCTGCTTCCAGAGTTGGACTACCGGACGAACAACAATTGGCGTGAAAAGGGTCACATCATCGATACGAATCACACCACCATTGATAACGGCACCAACAAAGGCGCTGACAGCGACCTTAAGATGCCTGATCAAGATGTCCTGACTCTGGATACCCCAATTGAGACTACACTTAATACGACCACGACCGATAAGAACTTTGATCCTGCTACTGGTGAATACACCATCACAGGTAAGCTCAAGACCGCTGGGCACTCTGAAGTAGAAGAAGCTGATTATAAGCACGCAGCCCTTTACATTCTTGGTAATTCTTCTTATGAAGATGATCCAGCTAATAAGGTGACCATTAATGCTGATGGGACGTTCTCGTACAAGGTCAAGATTCCTAATGATTCGGATCGAGCAGTTGGATATATCCTGATTTACCAGCTGACTAACCCAGATGGGACAGAAGGCGAGCTCCGGATTTATCGGAATGACCTGATCTTCTATCGGGATGAAGACGATCCAAGTCTTGCCGTTGACATCGCTGGTCTTGATACCGGTGCACCGACTGAGGATGGCACGTACAAGACTCAGACGTCAGCTGACAAATTTGATTTGTCGGCAATTGTCAACGATAACGCTGACGATTACACACTGACTGTTAATGGCAACCAGGTCTTCCGCCAGAAGAATCAGGGCGAGCCTGAAAACGAGACAACGACCAACGTCTTTGGGCCGTACACATACAAGGGCGCCATTCCTCTTCAGAAAGGTGAGAATGTGATTACCTTGCAGGCAACCGACCAACTTGGTAACACGGTCACCAAGACAATCGAAGTGACACGCGTTGACGCAACCTCGACAACGGGCACCGATGAGGGCGGCACTTCGACAGGTACTGACAACGGCGGGCCGACCACAGCCACAATGTCTGATAAAGACGCCGGCTACAAGGAAGGCTACCGTGAAGGTTCAACCGGCGCACAGCTGAAGGATCTCTCTGGCAAGAGTGCTGACTATCTTCAGGCTTCACCGAAGGCTACAATGCTGGTGCGGCTGATCGCAACGCAAAACTTGCGGCTCAGCTTGCGGCAGCTCAAGCTAAGGGTACTTCGACGTCTGAAGCAACTTCTCAAGGATCCTCTGAGGAGACTTCTGAAGCAACACCAAAGGACGATCAACAACCGGCCGCAGGTGCAGCAACAGATCAGAGTGCTTCCAAGTCTGGCAGTTCAGCTTTACCTGACGATTCGGCTGCGAAAGCCGCTCTGAGTCCGAAAGAACAAGCAGCAACTGGCAACCTGCCAAAGACTGGTGACAACCAGTCCAGCAGTCTGGCACTGCTTGGTGCGGCGATTATCTCTGGTCTTTCCATGGCCTTTGGTTTTGGCGACCGGCGTAAGCGCAACTAGTCTTAGGTAACTAGTTCTATGACCAGTTTCTATCCATTGGGTAGGGGCTGGTTTTTTTGAATCCAGTCACCCCAGCTTGCTAATCAAGACTTAATTTGATTTCCGGTTTGTGGTTGACAAGCTGCTGCATCAAGGGTTAGAATTTTCACAACATTAAAACGCGATTAAAAGATGAGTAACCGACTAGTCTGGAACAGAAAGCCGCAGGGGATGAGAAGCGGTGCAGCCAACTCGGTGAAGATGGTCTTTGCTGCCGCGGCCGGCTGAGCGCAAGTTAAGTCGGTCTGGGTGCGCCCATTACAGCGCCGAGTCTCGCCGTAAGGCCGGACTGATCGAGGCGGCTGGCGTGAGTCAGTCGTGTACACAAGGTGGTAACGCAGCCAAGCTGCCCTTGCACTCTCTAGGGAGTGTAGGGCGGCTTTTTTTATCGCAAAAAGGAGCAATATCATGACAACAACAATTATTGGCTATCCGCGTATCGGGGCGCACCGCGAGCTTAAGTTCGCGACGCAGCATTATTTCAAGCAGCGCATTTCTGCGCAGGAGTTGCAGGACACGGCCAAAAAGCTGCGCCAGGCAAACTGGCACACGATTAAGCAGGCGGGGATCGATCAAATCCCAACTGGCGATTTTTCGTTCTTTGACACTACTCTGGACACAGCATTTCTGCTGAACATTGTGCCGAAGCGTTACCAGGACCTCAAGCTGGCGCCGCTGGACGAGTACTTTGCCCTGGCGCGCGGCTACCAAGGCGAGGCCGGCGACGTGAAGGCCCTGTCGATGAAGAAATGGTTCAACACAAACTACCATTATCTGGTGCCGGAATTTGACCAGGATACGCAAATCAAGGTCCGCGACTGGCAGCTATTCGCCCAGTTCAAGGAAGCCAAGGCGGCTGGTATCAATGCACGGCCCACGCTGGTCGGTCCGTACACGCTCCTGCACTTGAGCCGTTTCTTAGATGGTAAGCAACCGGCGGACTTCGTGGCTGCGCTGGTTGACGCTTACGCTGAGATCATTGGTCGGCTGGTTGACGAAGGGGCAGAGTGGATTCAGCTGGACGAGCCGGCTTTGGTCTTCGATCAGACTGACGCCGACCGCGCGCTGTTCAAGCAGCTTTACACCGCCATTTTGAGCAAAAAAAGGCGCTGCCAAGATCCTACTTCAAACCTACTTTGGCGATGTCACGGATTCGTACCAGAACCTGACGAGCTGGCCTTTGATGGCTTGGGTCTGGACTTTATCGAAGGCAAGGTCAATCTGGATCTGCTGACGGCTCAGGGCTTCCCGAAGGACAAGGTGCTGTTTGCCGGTGTGATCAATGGCAAGAACATCTGGCGGACCAATTACGACAAGACCCTGGCGTTGCTGGGTCAGCTGGACGACGTGGCTGACAAGATCGTGCTGTCGACGTCGACGTCGCTCCTGCACGTGCCTTACACCACCAAGAACGAAACCAAAATTGATCCGGCCGAGCTCCGCTACCTCGCGTTTGCCGAGGAAAAACTGACCGAGCTGCGTGAACTGGATGAGGCGCGCCACGCCAAGCGGGAGACCCCGGCAGTGCTGGCCAACCGGCACCTGTTCGCAACGCCACGCTACGAAGAGGACCCGGCCATCAATGCTAAAATCGCTGCGCTGAAACCAGAGGACTACAAGCGGCTGCCAGCACGCAAGGAGCGTCTGGCCATTCAGGCCAAGGAGTTCAACCTGCCGATTTTGCCGACAACCACGATTGGGTCGTTTCCGCAGACGGCGGCTGTGCGCAAGAATCGCGCCGAGTTCCGCAAGGGTAACATCACGGAGGAAGAGTACACGGCGTTCAACCACAAAGAGGAACGGCGCTGGCTGAAAATCCAAGAGGAGCTGGGGCTGGACGTCCTGGTTCACGGCGAGTTTGAGCGCAACGACATGGTCGAGTACTTTGGCGATAACCTGAAAGGCTTCCGCTTTACCGAAAATGGCTGGGTCCAGTCATACGGCACCCGCGGCGTCAAGCACCGATCATCTGGGGCGACGTGGTCCGCACCCACCCGATCACCGTGGCGGAGTCCGTTTACGCGCAGAGCCAGACGGATAAGCCGGTGAAGGGAATGCTGACTGGCCCGGTCACGATTCTCAACTGGTCATTCCCGCGTGAGGATGTCTCGCCAAAAGTGTCCACTGAGCAGATTGCCCTGGCACTGCAAGGTGAAGTGCTGGATTTGGAAAAGCACGGCATCAAGATCATCCAAATCGATGAGCCGGCTTTGCGGGAGAACCTGCCCCTGCGCAAAAAGGACTGGAACAGCAAGTACCTGGATTGGGCCGTACCGGCATTCCGGCTGGTGGGGGCCAAGGTCCAGCCGACCACGCAGATTCACACGCACATGTGCTACTCGGAGTTCGGGGATATCATCGAAGCCATTGACGCACTTGATTCCGATGTCATCAGCTTTGAGGCGGCGCGGGCCGACATGACCTTGCTCGATGTCCTGCACGATGTCCATTTTGAAACGCACGTGGGCCCTGGCGTTTATGACATCCACTCACCACGGGTGCCGTCCAAGGACGAAATCGTCAAGATCATTCACGAGATCCTGCGCCGTATTCCCAAGGAGAACGTGTGGATCAATCCGGACTGTGGCCTGAAGACGCGCGAGGAGCCTGAAACAGTTGCGAGCCTGCGCAACATGGTCGACGCGACGAAGCAGGTACGAGAGGAGCTCGCCCATGAAAGTCAACCGACTGTTTAAGGACCATCAAGTTCTGTCGTTTGAACTGTTTCCGCCGCGTCGACGCAGTCCGGAAGAGGATTATCGCCGCATCGATGACACCATCAGTGCGGTGTCCGAGCTGAACCCGGATTTCGTGTCGGTTACGCTTCACACCGGGAAAAAGGATCAGCGCCATGTGACGCTGGACCTTGCCGACCGCATTCAGAAAAAGTATGGCCTGCCGGCAGTTGCGCACCTGCCGGCGGTGCAACTCACGACGGCTGAGGTTGACAGCCTGCTGGAAGATTTTAAAGCAGCCGGGATCGAGAATATTCTAGCCCTGCGCGGCGACATCCCGAATGGCGGCCGGGTCGCTAACGACTTTCCGCACGCCAGCGACTTGATTACACACATCCATGAGTACGGGGACTTTAACGTGGTCGCGGCGTGCTACCCTGAAACCCATCCCGAGGCCACCAGTCCCGAGGCGGATCTGCAGCACTTGAAGGAAAAAGTCGACGCTGGCGCCTCTCAGCTGATTTCTCAGTTATTTTTCGACAATCACGTCTTTTATGATTTTGTCGACCGGGCCCGGGCAGCGGGCATCACGGTGCCGATTGAGGCAGGGATCATGCCGGTCCTCAGCCAGCACCAAATCGACACGATGGCCTTGACCTGCGGCGTGAGTCTGCCGGAGAAGTTTCTCAGCATGATGAAGCACTACGAGGGCCGGCCGGACGCGCTGCGCGATGCCGGCATTGCCTACGCCATTGACCAAATCGTTGATTTGATGGTGCACGGGGTGGACGGCATCCATCTTTACACGATGGACAACCCCACGGTCGCCAAGCGGATTGTCGAAGCGACGCGGTCACTGGTGCGCCAGTAATCTTACAGGTGAGACACGCTTGCTGCTGGCAGGCGTGTCTTTTGCTTTAGGTCCGTAAGGGCGGCTGGTGTTAGCGGCAGTCGTTCTGTATAATGGATTAGAGTATGTTTAGCCAAATCACAGGAGGTCAATAATGGTCGCATCTGAGTTCGTCAGTGAGTTACGCCAGCGGTACGGGATCGAGTTTAAAGACTTGAGCCTGCTTGACGAAGCGTTCACGCATTCGTCATACGTCAACGAGCATAAGGAACTGGGCCTAAAAGATAACGAACGGCTCGAATTTCTGGGGGATGCTGTGCTGGAGCTCACCGTTTCGGATTACCTTTACCGGAAGTTCCCTGACCGGCCGGAAGGTGACCTGACACGGATGCGTTCGGCTGCGGTTCGCACGCGGGCCTTCTCGGGTTTTTCCAAGGAGGCGCACTTCGACCGTTATATCAAGCTGGGCAAAGGTGAGGAGCGGGCCGGTGCCCGCACGCGGCTGACTTTGCTGGAGGACTTGTTCGAAGCCTTTAATGGCGCCTTGTACTTGGACCAGGGCCGCGAAGCCAATATTAAATTTGCCAAGCAAATCATTTTTCCGAAAATCGATGCGGGTGAGTTTTCGGCCGATATGGACCACAAGACCGCGCTTCAGGAGTACGTCCAGCAAGATGGCGAAGTCGATATCGAGTATCACCTGCTGGCGGAAACCGGCCCGGCGCACGCACGTCAGTTTCAAGTTGACGTTGCCGTCGATGGCACTGTGCTGGGTTCCGGGATCGGTAAGAATAAAAAAGCGGCGGAGCAGGCCGCGGCCGACGATGCGTTGACCAAGCTTCGCGCAAAGTGAGTGAATTTGCATGCAGTTAAGACATCTGACAATCAACGGCTTCAAATCGTTCGCGGATAAAACCGAGATCGATTTTGTGTCCGGTTTGACCGGTATTGTCGGCCCCAATGGCTCCGGCAAAAGTAACATCACCGAGGCGATTCGCTGGGCGCTTGGCGAGCAAAGCGCGAAGTCCTTGCGCGGCGAGAAAATGGGCGACGTGATTTTTGCCGGCACTGCCACCCGGCCGCCGCTCAACCGCGCCGAAGTGACGATGACGTTCGACAATTCAGACGGCTATTTACCCAAGCAGCCAGCCGCGGTCACCGTGACGCGGCGGCTTTTTCGTGATGGCGAATCGGATTTTCTGATCAACAACCAAAACGTTCGGCTCAAGGACATCGTTGATCTGTTCATGGACTCAGGCCTGGGCAAGGAAAGCTTTTCCTTCATTTCCCAGGGCCGGGTCGAGGCCATTTTCAACTCGAAACCCGAAGACCGCCGCGGTATTCTTGAGGAAGCGGCCGGCGTTTTGAAGTACAAGCAGCAGAAAACCAAGGCGCAGTCCGAGCTCAAGGAAACCCAGGACAACCTGGACCGGATCAACGACATTGTGTCTGAGCTCCATAAGCAGGTGACCCCACTGGCCGAGCAGGCTCCCTGGCCCGTGACTATGAGCGCCAGACCAAGGACTACCAGCGTATCCACAAAAGCATTCTGGCGCTTGAGATTGAGCAGTTGGCTGATAAGCAGACCAAGACGCAAGGCGAGGCCAAAGTCACCAAGGAGACGGTCACAGCTCTGACGGCCAAGGCGAAGCACCTGGAAGGCCAGTCGGAAACGTTGACGGCGACGGATCAGGAGCTGGATGCCAAGCTGACCAAGCTCAACGACTCGCTGCTGTCGCAATCGATGAAGTTGGAAAGCCTGACTGGCGAAGTCAATGTGTCCTCAGAGCGCGCCAATAACGCGCAGGAGACGCTGAAGGACCTGGTGGGACAGTTGACGCAGGCCAAGGCTGACTTGGCCGACGCCAAAAAGCGCGTGACGACGCTGACAAGCACGCAAAAAGACCAAGCGTCGCAGCGCGCGCAGTTGGCAGACAAACTGGCCACTGCCCAGGCCGGCGCGCAAACGCCGGAAGCCCTCGCCAAACAGTTGGATAGCGCCCAGGCTGAGTACATTGACCTGCTGCGGCAGCAGGCGGAGACCGGCAACGCCCTGGCTGCAGCCAAGAAGGATCAGCAGGTGGCCCAAAACCAAAGCGCTGCGGATCGGGCCCGTCTTTCGGAATTGAGCAGCCGCCAGCAGGCTCAGCAGGAGACGGTCGATCAGCTGATCGGTCAGGTCGCCAAGCTGACGGCGGCAGTTGAAGGGGCCCGCAATAAAGCAGCGGCGGCTCACGAAAAGGCCGAAGCAGTGCAGCGCGACTTTGCGGATGCGCAGGACCGGCTGAATCAGGCATCCACTTTGTATCAACGCGCCAATTCCCGCTACGAAACCCTGCAGGAGCTGAAAGACGATTACGCAGGCTTTTATTCCGGCGTGCGGGCCGTGCTGAAGAACAAGCAGCAACTGGCCGGTGTCATCGGGGCCGTGGCCGAGCTGATGGCTGTGCCTAGTCAATACCAGCAGGCGTTTGATGTGGCGTTGGGCGGCAACCTCCAGGCGGTTGTCACGACCTCTGAGCAGGCCGCCAAGCAGGCGATCACCTACCTGAAGCAAACCCGCGCAGGCGCGCGACCTTTTTGCCGACCTCGGTGATCCGGCCGCGTATTTTGCCTGGCAATGTGAAAACCGAGTTGGCCGAACAGCCCGGCTTCATCGGCATTGGCGTCGACCTGGTGCGGTTTCGCCAAGAAGTCGCCCCGGTCATGGAAAATTTGCTGGGCAGCCTGATTGTTGCCGAAACGCTGGATGCCGGGATCAAACTGGCGAACTTAACGCATCACCGCTATCGCATTGTCACACTCGATGGCGATATTTTGACGCCTGGCGGGGCCTTGACCGGCGGGCAGACCCGCAAGCAGGGCGTGTCCCCTTTGGCCCGGACTCAGGAAGTGACCCAACTGCACGCGCAGCTGCGGCAGATGAAGGGCGCCTTGGCCAAGCAGGCCGACCTGGTGAATGACTTGCAGACGCAACTGACTGCGACTCAAGCTGCGGCGACTGATGCCGACCGTGCTGTTAACCAGGCGCAGGCTGACTTAGCCGCACAAAAGGCGCAACTGGATGCGCAGCAAACCAGCCTGACTCAGCTTGACCGCCAGCGCCAGGCCGCAAAGCTGGCGACCGGTGCCGCGGGCGACTATGATCAAAAAAATCGATACGCTGGCACAGCAGGCGGCCGCCATTGCCCAGTCCTTGCAAGACACGCAGGCGCAAATTGACCGCACAAAGGCTGAGCAAAGCCGGGCCGAGGCCAGTGCGGCCGAGGTCCAGAGCAGGGTCAACGACCTGCAAACGCAGCTCGCCGTGCTTAAAAGCAAGGCTGCGACCACCAAGACGCAACTGGCTCAGTGGCAGGATCAGGTGCAAAGCAGCACGCAGGCAGTGGCTCAGCTGCAGACTCGGATCGCGAAGATTCAAAAGGCGGCCGAAGAAAGCGCGATGGATAAACAGACGCGCACGCAGACCATTGCCCAACTGAAAGCCAGCACCACGGCCTTGCGCGCGGAGCAAGATCACCTGACCAAGGAAAAAGCCGCCAACCGCGGTAAGCTCAGTGGCGTTTCTGCAGAAATTACCACCACCTACACGCAGCAGCACACGGCCATGGCCCAAGCGGAACAGCAAAGCGCTTCGCTGTCCCGCATTAAGGTCAACTTGGACAACCGCCTGAGCACCTTGGCAGAAACCTATCAGCTCACTTACGAGGCGGCGCTGAAAGCCACTGACAGTAAGCCGGCCGAACTCCCACAGTTGAAGTCCCAGCTCAAGCTCTTGAAGCGCGGGCTGGACGAGCTGGGACCGGTCAATCCCAACGCCATCACCGAGTACGAAAACGTCAAGGACCGCTTCGACTTCCTGACCAAGCAGCAAGACGATCTGATCTCGGCGAAAACCCAGCTGGAGGCCACCATGGGTGAGCTGGACGAGGAAGTCAAAACGCGCTTCAAGGACATGTACGACGCGACCAATGCCGCGTTTGAAACCATTTTTCCGCAGATGTTCGGCGGCGGCGAGGCACATCTGACCCTGACTGATCCCGACGACTTGCTGAACACCGGCATTGAGATCTCGGCCCAGCCGCCGGGCAAGAAGCTGACGCGGCTGTCCCTGCTTTCTGGCGGGGAGCGGGCGCTGACGGCAATTGTGCTGTTGTTTGCTATTCTGAAGGTGCGGCCGGTGCCATTTTCCATTCTGGATGAAGTCGAGGCCAGTCTGGATGACGTGAACGTCGACCGGTTTGGCCGGTTCCTCCGGGATTACAGCTCGGACACGCAGTTCATCGTGATCACGCACCGGCGCGGCACGATGCTTGCGGCCAACATGCTTTACGGTGTGACCATGCAGGAGTCCGGGGTGTCGAAGATGGTCGCCGTGTCATTGGATCAAGTGCAAGACGACGAGACGAAAGCAAAAGAAACGACGAAATAGGAGGCAGCCATGGGATTATTCGATTCGCTGAAGAAAGCATTCGGCGGCGGCAAGGAAGAAACTGTCGAGGAGCAGAAATACGACACAGGATTGGAAAAAAAGCCGCAGTACGTTTGGCGACAAGCTGAATGCGCTGTTTGCCAATTTTCGCTCGGTCGACGAAGACTTCTTTGACGACCTCGAGGAGATGCTGATCGGTGCCGATGTCGGTTTTGAAACTGCCGAAAAACTGACCGATGAACTGCGCGATGAGGTCAAGCTCAAGAACGCCAAGAACAAAGACGAGGTCTCTCAAGTCATCGTGCAAAAACTGGTCGACATATACGGTGAGGCGGGCGAAGGCGAGGATAACACGCTGCACTACGCCGAATCCGGGCCGACCGTCTTCCTGTTTGTTGGCGTCAACGGCGCCGGTAAGACCACGACCATCGGCAAGCTGGCCCATCAGCTGCAGCAAGGCGGCAAGAAGGTTCTGCTGGCAGCCGGTGACACGTTCCGGGCCGGTGCCATCCAGCAGCTCCAGGAGTGGGGCAAGCGCGATGAGGTGCCTGTTGTTGCGACGGAGGCCGGCGGCGATCCCGCCGCGGTCGTGTTCGATGCCGTGAAGCGCGCCAAGGACGAAAACTTCGACGTGCTGCTGGTCGACACGGCCGGGCGGCTGCAGAATAAGGTCAACCTGATGAAGGAGCTCGACAAGATCAAGCGGGTCATCGTGCGCGAGCTGCCTGACGCGCCGCAGGAAGTCCTGCTGGTGCTGGATGCCACGACGGGCCAAAACGCGCTGAGTCAGGCCAAGGAGTTCAACCAGACCACCAAAATCTCCGGCATCGTTTTGACCAAGCTCGACGGTTCCGGCAAGGGGGGTATCGTGCTGGCGATTCGCAATTCGTTGCACGTGCCGGTCAAGCTGGTCGGGCTGGGTGAAAAAGTGGATGACCTGCAGACGTTTGATCCGAATAAATTTGTCTACGGGCTGTTCAAGGGCCTGATCAAGGAAGAAAATTAGGCAAAAAAAACCGCTGTGAAAATTATTTCACAGCGGTTTTGCGTGCCACAGGCTTAAGCGGCAGCCGAAACTTTTTTTCTCGCGGCCCAAGATGAGCTGCAGGACAATCAGGACCACATAGGCGATCAGGATGTACCCAAGCCACGGCCCAATCTTCACGGAACTGTCGAACCAGTACTTCTGCCAGGCGGTGTTGCTCATCACCCAGAGGAAGATGGCCCCAAGCAGGGCCCCAATCGCATTCAAAATGGCGAAGAACCAAAGATTGCCATTTTCATGGTTGTGCAGATAAATGCCGGAAAAGACGATGTTCCAAAGGCCCCAGCCGCAGAATGCGAGAACGATGCCCCAGTATAGAATAGTTGCAACCATAATTATTCCCTCCAATTCATTACTAGTCTAGTTTACCACGATGTAAGCGGAATTTTTGACCTTTTGTCCTGGGCCGGTCATCCGCTGCTCCTTGCATTGACGCGGCCGCGACTGACCGGTATTCTGTTATAAGGAAGAAAAGGCGGGACAATTAATGGAAATTGAGAAGAATAACCGCATGAATTCACTGTTTGAATTCTATGGGGCGCTGTTGACTGACAAGCAGCACTCGTACCTAGAACTGTACTACGGCGACGACTACTCGCTGGGCGAGATCGCCACCGAGTTCGATGTGTCGCGCCAGGCAGTGTACGACAACATTCGGCGCACCGAGGCGAGCCTGGAGGAATACGAAAGCAAGCTGCACCTGCTGGCGAATTTTCAGGCGCAGAATGAGGCGGTCGACAATCTGGTGCGATACGTTCGCATCAAGTATCCCGACGACCCAAAATTAAGTGACTTATTGACCCGTGTTGCCGATCAGGCAGCGCGGTAGGAGGCAAACTTATGGCATTTGAAGGATTATCAGAGCGCTTGCAAAAGGCCCTTTCCGGACTGCGGCGCAAGGGTAAGGTTTCGGAACAAGACGTCCGCGACACCATGCGCGAGATTCGCCTGGCGCTGCTTGAGGCCGACGTTAACTTTGGCGTCGTTAAGGACTTCGTCAAGAATGTTCGCGAAAAGGCCCTAGGTGCTGAGGTGCTGGACAGCCTGACCCCGGCTCAGCAGATCATCAAGATCGTCAACGACGAGCTGACTAAGACCATGGGTGAGGCGGCCGTGCCGCTGAACAAGTCCGCGCACATTCCCACCGTGATCATGATGGTCGGGCTGCAAGGGGCCGGGAAAACCACGACCGTCGGCAAGCTGTCCAAGTACCTGATGGATAACGAAAAGGCGCGCCCGCTTTTGATTGCCGCCGATGTCTACCGGCCGGCCGCCATCGACCAGTTGAAGGTGATCGGTGATCAACTCAACGTGCCGGTGTTCGACATGGGGACCGATACGGACCCGGTCGAAATCGTGCGCCAGGGGTTGGCCCAGGCCGCGCTGCAAAAGAACGATTACGTGCTGATCGATACCGCCGGCCGCCTGCAGATCGACGAGCAGCTGATGACTGAGCTGGCAAACATCAAGGACCTGGCGCACCCGGATGAGATCCTGCTGGTTGTCGATTCCATGACCGGGCAGGCCGCAACTGATGTGGCGAAGGGCTTTAATGAGCGCCTGGACATCACCGGGGTTGTGCTGACCAAACTGGATGGTGACACCCGTGGTGGGGCGGCGCTGTCGATTCGCGCAGTTACCGGCAAGCCAATCAAGTTCGTCGGTCAAGGCGAAAAGATGGACGCCTTGGATGTCTTCTATCCGGACCGCATGGCCAACCGTATCTTGGGCATGGGCGATATGATGACCTTGATCGACAAGGCCCAGAAGAACTACGACGAAAAGCAGGCCCAGGAAGTCGCCGACAAGATCAAGGAAAACACCTTCGACTTCAACGACTTCATCGACCAAATGGACCAGGTTTCCAACATGGGTTCCATGGATGAGATCATGAAAATGATCCCGGGGTTCGCCAATAACCCGGCCATGAAGAATTTCCACGTCGATCCCAAGGACATTGCCCACCAAAAGGCGATTGTCTACTCCATGACCCCGCAGGAGCGTGAAAATCCGGATCTGCTCAACCGTCGCGGCGCCGGCGGATTTCTGCCGGCTCCGGGGTGCCAATCGTTAAAGTCAACCAGATGATCAAGCAGTTCAACCAGGCCAAGAAGATGATGAACCAGATGTACAAAGGCAACTTCTCCGGCATGGAAGGCATGATGGGCAACGGGATTCAGGGCCGGCTCGGCAAGATGGCCATGAACAAGATGGTGCGCAAGCAAAAGAAGAACAAAAAAAAGCGCCTGAAGACCAAGCACTTCCACTCTTAACTTATTGATCCAAAAACCGCGCCATGACGACAAGGTCATGGCGCGGTTGGCGTTACTGCATGAGGTAAAGGGCGAGGACTATGGCGTTCACCAACCCGGTGGCAAGCGGCCCATAGGTTTTGAACTTGCTGACCCGTCGCCCAATCGCGCTGTCGAACAGCTGCACGAAGGTCATGACGATGGCGAGCGCCGCGAGATACTCGGGACTGTGAAAGAGCAGCAAGCCTAAGGCACCAATGGCCAAAGCCCCGCTGCGAGATAGTGCGTAGCGGGCGTTGATGCCGCTCGTGTCATCGCTGGCCCTGCTTTGCCAGTAGGCCGCCAAGGCGAAGCCTAGGCTGACTGCAGCACTGATGGCGGTGATGATCGCACATAGGTTATACAACATGTCAAAACTCCAATCTGTTGGGCTTTTCTAATGAGTTTAACATAGCCGCCATGCACGTGACAGCAGTTCACGGTTGGTTGCGATGACGCGAATTGTGACATTGAGCCCTTTTCTCAAGGCTATTTTAAGGATGTAAAGAAAAAAACTCTTTACACGTCAAGTATTCTTTGCTATGATTTTGAAGTTGAGAAATTTACAGGAGGTGTACTTAATGGCAGTAAAAATTCGTTTAAAGCGGATGGGTTCCAAGCGTAAGCCGTTCTACCGTGTTGTCGTTGCGGACTCTCGGTCCCCTCGCGACGGTCGGTTTATCGAATCCGTTGGCTACTACAACCCACTCTCAGACCCAGTTGATCTGAAGCTGGACGACGACGAGATCTTGGCATGGTTGCAGAAGGGCGCTCAGCCTTCCGACACAGTGCGCACCTTGCTCACTAGTCACGGCATCATGCAGAAGTATCACGAAGCACGTTTCACTAAGAAGTAGGCGTTAATCAGTGGACATCACAGCGCTGATCAAAGCAATCGTGACGCCATTAGTCACACATCCAGACGCCATCGAGATCACGCGGCACGAAACTGCCGAGTACATGGCGTTCGACTTGAGCGTGGATCCGGAGGATGTTGGCCGGGTCATCGGCAAAGGTGGTCGGGTCGCCCAGGCGATCCGGACTATTGTCTACGCGGTCAAGTCCCCGTACGACAAGCGCGTGCGGCTGAATATTTTGGATGCCTCGCATTCAGAAGCGTAAAAAGATCGGCGGATGCCGGTCTTTTTTTGATAAGGAGGAAATATGGCAGAGCTATACACGGTCGGTAAGATCGTTAACACGCACGGCATCAAGGGTGAGCTCAAGATCATGCCAGTGACGGATTTTCCGGAGCAACGGTTTGCGCCTGGAAGCCAGCTGGTGATCGAAGGCAAAACGCCTCTGACCGTCACGGTGGCGGGCGCGCGTAAGCAGAAGCACATGTATCTGCTGAAGCTTGAGGGGTTTGACGATATCAACGACGTGGAACGCTTTAAGGGCCTTGAGTTGGGCGTGGCAGACGCGGATGCCGATAACCTGCAGGAAGGCGAGTACTACTACCACGATATCATTGGCTTGAATGTGGTCGATCAGCAAGGTGAAACCATTGGCCAAGTCAGCGAGATCCTCAGCCCCGGCGCCAACGACGTCTGGGTCATTCCGCGGCCGGGCAAGCCTGACGTGCTGCTGCCGTTTCTAAAGAGCGTGGTGCTGAGTATCGACCTTGATGCCAAAATTGCCCACGTGGACGTGCCAGAGGGGTTGATCGACGATGCGGATTGATGTGCTGAGTATTTTCCCCGACATGTTTGCGCCGCTGACGCAAAGCATGATCGGCAAGGCGTTGGAAAAGGATTTGCTGCAGTTTCAGGTGACCGATTTTCGCCAGTATTCCCATGACAAGCATCACCATGTTGACGACACCCCGTATGGTGGTGGGGCAGGGATGCTACTGAAGCCGGAGCCGATTTTTGAGGCGATGGATGCCATCAACGCCACGCATCCCGGCGACAAGCGCGTGATTTTGCTCGATCCGGCAGGCAAAACCTTTAACCAGGGTGAGGCCAAGAAGCTGGCCAAGGAAGATCATTTGGTTTTCATCTGCGGCCACTACGAAGGCTATGACGAACGCATCCGCAGTCTTGTGACCGATGAGTACAGCCTGGGTGATTTCGTGCTGACCGGCGGCGAATTGCCGGCAATGGTGATGATCGATGCGATCGCGCGCCTGCTGCCAGGGGTGCTCGGTAACGCTGAAAGCGCGCCGACGGATAGCTTTGAGAACAACCTGCTGGAGTACCCGGAGTACACTCGGCCGGCCAGTTACCGCGGCATGGACGTCCCATTCGTGCTGCAAAACGGCGATCACCAGAAAATTGCCGACTGGCGCCTGAAGGAGGCGCTGCGGCGGACACTGCTGCGCCGGCCCGATTTGCTCGAACATGTTGAACTGGATACAACAGGCAAACGCCTGCTGCGCGAAGTGCGCGGCGAAGAGGCCGGTCGTGCTTTAGATGATAAACTAAGCGATGAGTGACGCACTCGTCGCTTTTTTTGCGCGCGTGAAACTTTATTCTCTTGGTGGCCTACTAATGAGCGGAAAGGGGGAGTCGGGATGGCATTAACGCAAGCAGAGCTGGATTTGGTGGCCCAAGCAGTGGCTGGTGACCGGCAAGCGCTGACTCAGCTTATCCAGAACCGCGGCGATTACTTCTATCGCACTGCATACTTGTATGTAGGCACACAGGCGGACGCGTTGGACGTGATTCAAGAAGCGACGACGCAGGCCGTCAAAGCCGTGCGCAAATTGCGCGAACCGCCTTACTTCTATACCTGGTTTACCCGCATCCTGATCCGGCAGGCGCAGGCAATTTACCAGGGGCGCAAGCGTGAAATGACCGTGGCTCAAGTGCCGGACCGCGCGGCGCCGGTGCACGACCCGATAGTCGCAATCGATTTGTTGCAGGCGCTGAGTAAGCTTGGCGCTGACTACCGGCAAGTCCTCCACCTTTATTATTATCAAGACCTTTCAATCGCGGATATCAGCGCCGTTTTGAACATTCCGGAACCGACCGTGAAGACTCGGCTGCGGCGCGGGAGAATCGCACTTAAAAACGTGCTAGGAGGAGATTACGATGGATGAGCGGAAGACGCGCGCGCAGATGCACGCGGCAATCGATGAAATTCCAGTGCCAACTGCGGCGGTGAACGCGGCG
>NZ_BBAJ01000043.1 GCF_001311195.1 Lacticaseibacillus camelliae DSM 22697 = JCM 13995 | reverse complement strand
GGTAAGCAGCCGCCGACCCCGCGGTGGATCAGCAGCTTCTCGGCCGCGTTGCAAACGCTGGGCCGCTGCACCTTGGCGTTGACCACAATGGCGGTGGCCATGGTGAGATTGGCTGCCTGATCGACATAAATGTGACAATTGCCGGCCCCAGTTTCAATCACCGGCACCGTCGCCTGCTGCACCACCGCGCGGATCAACCCGGCACCGCCCCGTGGGATCAAAACGTCAATGTAATCGGTCAGATGCATCATTTGTGTTGCCAGTTCACGACCCGGGTCTTCGATCAGTTGCACCGCAGCCGCAGGCAGTCCGGCCTGTGTCAGCGCCGAACGCAGCACGCCGGCCAGCGCGATGTTTGACCGCAGGGCTTCCTTGCCGCCACGCAGGATCACGGCGTTGCCGCTTTTTAAGGTCAACCCGGCGGCATCGACGGTCACATTGGGCCGCGCCTCGTAAATCATGCCGACCACGCCAAGCGGGACCCGCTGTTGCACGATGAACAGTCCCGCCTCAGTGCGCCAGCCTTTGTCCGCCTTGGCCGTCGGGTCATCAAGCGCGGCGACGGCCCGCAGCCCGGCGGCCATGTCAGCCACGCGCACTGCAGTCAGCCTCAGCCGGTCGGTAAATTTAGTCGGCAAGGCGCTGGCCGCCGCCAAATCAGCTGCATTGGCCTCAAGAATCATTGGCGTGGCAGACACCAAGGCCTCCGCCATGGTCAGCAAGGCGGCGTTTTTCTCAGCACTGGACAACTGGGCCAGCTGCTGGGCAGCCGCCTTGGCCGCTTCGCCCATTTTCACTAAATCTGTCATGACTGCCCCTCCTTTGCCTCAAACCAGGTTCCAACAGGCTGACCCGCGAGCACCTGCAGCAGGATCTTGGGGTCTGCACCCGAACACAGCACCATTTGCTTGCCAGCTGCCATCATGGTGCGCGCGGCGTTTAGTTTCGTAACCATCCCCCGGTGCCAAACCGCGAACCCGCACCGCTGGCATGGACCTGACCAAGCGCAGCTGGGCCAGCCACCACGGGAATCAACGCAGCATCTGGATGCCGCCTGGGGTTTTGATCGTAAAGGCCGGCAATGTCCGATAACACGATCAGCAGATCGGCGTCGATTGAGGTCGCCACCAGCGCGGAGAGCTGATCATTATCCCCAAAGGTCGTTTTATGGTCCAGCTCATCGGTGGCCACGGAATCATTTTCGTTGATGATCGGAATCACGTGCTGGGCCAACAATTGGGTGATCGTGTCCAGCACGTGCTGCCGCGACTCGGGAAAATCGAACACATCGTGCGTGAGCAAGAGCTGGGCGATCGCGGCCCCATAATCCGAGAACCGCTCACCGTACAACCGCATCAGGCTGCTTTGACCAATCGCCGCCAGGGCTTGCTGCTCGGCAATGGCTTGCGGCCGCTCGGTCAGGTGCTGGGCCGCAAGCCCCACCCCGATTGCACCAGACGTGACCAAAACCACCTCGCGGCCCGCATTATTCATTGCGGTCAAGGCGTAGGCCAGCCGATCGATGGTCTGCAAATTCACCCGTCCGCTTTCATGGATCAGGCTGCTAGTCCCAACTTTTACCACCACCCGGTCGCATTGCGTCAGTGCTTCTCGCATTCGAATCCCTCCTGAACAAAAAGCGTCGCTTCGCCGAGGCACCCATCGCTGGGCGGTACCATCCTCGTTCGAAGCAGCGCTTCACACTTTTGACTGAACATTAAAAAGAATTGTAAACTGCGAGTCGGATTCGCGGACTGGGCCGACCTTTCAGTCAAGGGTCGCCTTCCTGTGCGCCGCTACTTGCATCGCAAGTGATGAGGACAGTTTAGCAACTGCCCTAGCCCTTGTCAATCCGACCCACAGGAAAAACGGCAAGACTGAAAGCAAGTCGGGGGGCGTTGGCACATTTGCTGAAAATAAGCGCAGGTGTTAGAATTGACAGTAGGTTAACATAATACGTTAAGCCACACACGATGGACGCCCGGACTCTGAGCGTCTTGTTTTTCCCAGCTGCATAGCCGCGCCCATCGCATCGAAAGGATGGGATTCATCTATGAAGCTTCTATTCATCACGAAATATCAATCGGGCACCGGCGGCACCGAAACGGTGATGGCCAAGACCTTCGCCGGGCTTGCAGACGAAAACGACATCACGTTTGTGCAGGGCATTGCGTCGGCAGACCAGTCCTGGTTGGCGCGCATCGATCCGCGCGTCAAAGTCTTGCGCGGCGTCCGGGGCGGGACGCCGTGGCTGCCCCTTTACACCTGGCGCCTCGCCCACTGCAACGCCGATGTCGTGATCGCAGTCGACTCATTTACCATTAAACTGGCCACCCATCTGCGCACCATGCTGCAAAAGCACTACTGCGTCGTATCGTGGATCCACTTTTCACTACCGGACGCACCGGCCGTTCACGAACAGGAGCTCCTCAAGGCGGATGCGCACATCGCCATTTCCAGTGGTATTCAACGCGAATACCTGCGCTTAGGCGTGCCGGCAGCCCGCATCGGCCTCACATACAACCCCACCGACCAAACCAAGCAGCGGGTGACCCTTGACCAGTCATCGGTGTTTAAACTCGTTTACGTGGGCCGCATTCAGTTGCGCGGGCAGAAAAATCTGCACTACCTGTTCAGCAGCTTGGCCAAGGTCGCAAGGCCGATTCACCTTGACGTGTACGGCGGCGGCCGCGATCTCCCGGCGGCCAAACGGCTGACGCGCCAGCTGGGCATTGCGGCGCAGGTCACGTTCCACGGTTGGACCACCGACGTTTGGACCCACATCAAAAGGGCCAACGCGCTCGTGCTGACTTCAAAGTTTGAAGGCTTCCCGATGGCGCTGCTGGAGGCCCTGACGCGCGGGCTGCCAGTACTCTGTCCGTACCTTGCTTCCGGCGCAGACGACATTGTCGAACCCGGGCGCAACGGTCAACTATATTCTCTAGACGACCCTGACGCCCTCGCCCGACTGCTCAATCAGCCAGAACTCTTTGCCCAGCTGGATCAGCAGCAAATCGTCCAAAGTGTCGCCAAGTTCTCGTACCCGGCGTACATTGCGCGGTACAACCAAGTGCTTGCCCGGTTTGTCCAAATGGGGGCAAGTGGAACGCCGCTTCTTGCCAAAAGTTCGGCTTATTCCGCCTAACCATGACCTAACCGTTCGCCTGTCGCGAACGGCTTTTTTTACTCGGCCAAGTTAAGCTCGTAGGCGAAACACGTGACGACCGGCACCTCAAACGTCCAGCGCACCAGCCCGCGCTGTTTAAATCCCAATTGTGCCAGAATGTGTTGCATGGTGCGATTTTCGGTCTGCGTATCCACGCGCACATTCGGATAAGTCCGTTCGGCCTCAGCAATGAGTCCTTGCATGAAGGGCACACTAAGGTGCCGGCCCTGAAAAGCAGCCGCCATGGCCACACGGTGAATCGTGCTGTAAGGCCCGCCGCAATGCCAGTGACCTTGTTGAATCTGCTCATACACCGGCTCCGGCGCAGTTTCCAAACTGGCATAGGCAACCGCCGTGCCGGCAACGACCAACACCCGGCCAGTCCCTGCCTGAAGATCCTGCTGAATGTCCGCCGAGGCGGGATACGCGGCCTGCCACTGTGGAATGCCTTGCCGCTTGAGCAACGCCTTGGCATCCCCGATGATGGCCATAATGGCCGCAAAGTCTGCCTGGGTCGCGGGCCGAATCATGCTAGAAGACAATACGAAAACTCCCTTGAGTTCAGATTGTCCCTATCCTACCATTTTCACTCCGGCACTTCATCCGCAAATAATTGCACCACTTCATGCTGCGCGATCAACCGCGCCGCACGATCACTCATCGCCAAAAAGCTCACGAGCGCCACCCCTGCCGCGGCTATTCCGCCACTGATTACCCCCATCCTCACCAACCACTTTCCAGGACTTACGCCTTCACCAACGCCTTCAGTATCCGCTGGCAACGTAACGAAATGATTAGCGTCGTGCATCATTTGGGTAAAAAAACAGCCGGTCACGTTGCCATTGTAAAAGCAGCGTGACCGGCTGGCAGGCGCGATTCACTTGGCGCGCAGCAGTGTCAGGCTCTTGCGCAAGGCCTTGAAGATTCCCCCTTCGCTGTAGGTCAAGACATTACCAGCGTAGATCCGCTCTGCCAGCACCGTGAAGCCGCCCAGAAAAACGACGCTGATGGCCAAACTGATCAGCGCCGGGCCCAATGCCGCCTGGCCAATGCCAAAGCGTGCCGGCATGATCATGGGGCTCAGAAATGGCACATAGCTCAAGAACCCAATCACCGGGCCATTGGCGTTGGCCGTCATCAGTGAGGCAAAGTAGCCCACCATCGCTAAGAGAAGCACCGGCTGCAAAGCCTGGCCGGCTTGCTCCTGATTGGCGACCAGTGAGCCACACATAGCGGCCAGCACGGTGTAGCTCAAAATCCCGACAAGGAAAAAGACGACAGAGATCAGCACAAAGCCCCAGCCGATTTGCGCTAAATCAACGGTTGCCAGCAGGTCCTTGACCATCGGGATGGCGTCTCGAAGGAGCCAGACCCCGGCCGCCAGGAGGGCGTAAAGCCCAATTTGCAGGCCCAACAGTGCGGAAACGCCAAGAATCTTACCGTAAAACTGCGTCTGCGGCCGAATCGCGACCAAGATTGACTCCTCAATGCGCGAGCCTTTTTCCGTCGCAATTTCCCCGGCGATGATACTGCCGTAGCTCATCAAGAACATGTACATGAGGAACCCGACTGCCGTGGACAGCCCCTGCTTCATCGCGTCGCTTTTGCCGGCGGTACTGGTCATCTTGCCGCTGTCAGTAAATGCGACAGAGCGGGTCGCCAACTTCGGTGCAGCCAGCAGCCGGTCAAGCTGCGCCTGTGACAACCCCAGCGACTGCGCCACTGCCAGCGTGTTTAGCCCCGCCAGCGTCTGGGTGATTTGACCCGTCGAAATGCTCTGCCCATCATCGCGGCGGTACAGCTTAGCGCTCGCCGTCGTTTTGACCACTAACATGCCGTCCGCGTCTTCCTTTTTCAGCTGCCGCCGGCCGGCCGCTTCGGTCGCGACCGGCACGTAGCGCTGGTTGTCATCGCTTTGCTTTTGCAACGCCGCGGCGACTGGCGCCGGGGCGATCACCACCACCTTCGCCGCCTGCGTCGTCGTGGTCATGTACCACACGATGCCTGCAATCACACCCACGGCCAGCAGCGGCATCAGGACCATCAGCCACCAGGAGACGCCCCGCAGGTTTTTGCGCAGCACCTGGCCGGCGATCAAGTTCATCTTACGCATCGGCTTCACCAACTTTCATCCGGAAAATCTCGTCCAGATCCGGCGCCTGCTGAGAAAATTCCGCGATGTACCCCCCTTGGCTGACCGCCTGAAAAATGTCTCGGCCCGCCGCTGGATCGGTCAGGTGAAGCAGGTAGTGCTCGCCGTGCCTAACCACTGAAGCCACCCCCGGCAGTGCTCTGAGCGCGGCTTCGTCAAGACTCGGCCGCTCCAAGCTGATGCGTGTGCGCCCGTATGAATCGCGAATCTCCTCGACCGTGCCGGCCAGTACGGTCCGCCCGTTTTTCAGCATCACTAGGTGGTCCGAAAGTGCCTCGACGTTGCTCATGTCGTGACTGGAAAAAATAATGGCCGCTCCGCTTTCCTGTAAGGCGCGAATCCCGTCTTCCAACAGTCCCGCGTTGACCGGATCCAGCCCAGAAAACGGCTCATCTAAGATCAGCAGCCGCGGCTGAAAGATCAGTGCGCAAATCAGCTGGATCTTCTGCTGATTGCCTTTAGACAGATCCTTGACCTTGTCTGTTCGCTTACCCTTGACTTCAAAGCGAGCCATCCAATCGGGTAGTGCCGCGTTGACCGCGGCCTTGCTCATCCCGTGCAGCTGGCCGAAGAACTGGACTTGGTTCTCCACAGTCATCTTCGGATAGAGTCCCCGCTCTTCCGGCAGGTAACCGATGATGTCGCGGTTGATCTGCGCGATGGGCTCCCCGGCCCATCGCACCTCGCCCAGGTCTGGGCGGATAAAGCCCAAAATCATTCGGAACGTGGTCGTCTTACCCGCCCCACTTTGCCCGATCAGGCCCAAAATTTCTCCCGGTCGCACCGTGAATGATTCATCTGCAACTGCCAGCTGCTGGCCAAATCGTTTCGTAATGCCTTTTAATTCCAGCATTTCGCACCCCCCTGCTTAAATTAGTCGCTACTTTGACACTACCGAATAAAGTAAACGCTGTCAATCAATAACTTGACCCTTCGGCAGCCACCTGCGGCAAACTAAAAACCGTTTCGGACACGCTCGCAACCTTGTCCAAAACGGTCAGCCTTGAAAATTGATTTTGTTTCACCCACGAGCAAAATCGGCTCAGCTCACACCAATCGCCAGCCTAAGTACGGCCATAGCATCATGCCCGCTGATCGTATAATAGCCGCTGGTTTCCCGCCAGCCGACCGTGTTGGCATGGCCGGCCTTGGTTTCAACGTTGAGCACGATTGCCCCGTGCGTCTCGGTTTTCGGCAGCGGGTTCTGGGCGATGATGGCCTCTGCCTTTTGCGCCAGTGCCTTTGCGGCCGCTGCATCATGCTTAAAGGACTGCACCGTGATCGAATATCGGCCCTGGTGCCAGATCACAGCCGTCGCCTTCGCATCATTTTTGACCACCGCCGTGACCCCGCCGGTCAGTTTCGCGCCGGCTTGCCCACCACTGAGCGCCTGATAGCCCAGCTTGGCATACGAATTATCCGCGGCCGCCTTGCTGGTCGGCGTCTGCTTGTGCAGCGTCAACGGTGCTGCTCGTGGTGTCACATCCTGCGAGCTGGTGCTGAAGTACACCGTGTAGTCACTGGCATCCCCCTGAGCGACCGCGTTGATGCCGGCCCGAGCACTGAAGGGACTAAAGGTCGGGAACTTGACCCCGGGGATCTGGTCTTCGGCATACCGCGCCAACACGTCCAGCCGCTTCGTGACGCGGGCGGTGTCCGTATCGCCGAGCGAATTATCTTTGGAGGCCTGTTTCCCAGTCTTTGCGTGAGTGTCAACGGCAGCAAATTTGACGGTGGTCGTCTTGTCGGTAGACTGACTTTGCCGCTGACCGCAGCCTGCGACTGTCAATAACAAAATTACCGGCAAAAATAAGCCAACTCTCCTCATTTTCCCACCCCTCTCTAATTCCATCATACGCGGGAGTGAAAACGCTGTCACGAAGTTTTTATCTGTTTTCTCAAAGTCTTTTCCCCTGTCGCCACTTGCAGCTGGCAAGCGTAAACTAAGGGGCAGAAGAACGAGACGAACTGAACACAACAAAAAGAGGAACCGTCATGCTCACTACTGAAATCAAACGGACTGATCAACTGCCAGCTGCCGAACTGCTTGAGATTCTTGAAGCGCGAGTACGCGTTTTTGTGGTTGAGCAACACTGCGCGTATCAAGAAGTCGATATTAAAGACCGACGCGCCGAACACGTTATCCTTCGGCAGAACGGCCGACTTGCTGCCTATGCCCGGATCATCCCCAGCGATGACAAGAACGCGGTCAGTTTTGGGCGTGTGCTGGTCGTAAAAACGTGCCGCGGGCAGGGCCTGGCCCGACAGCTGATCTTAGCAACGCTCGCGCGAATCAACCAAATCGCCCCTGCCAAACCGATCAAGATTCAGGCTCAAAATTACCTCCGCCACTTTTACGCTGACTTTGGCTTCACCCCAATCTCCTCTGTCTATTTGGAGGACGGCATCCCCCATGTGGACATGCTTCGACAGCCAAAAAACCAGGCCAACTGAAAAAGTTGTCCTGGTTTTTTTTGGGTGCTCACGTCAATTTAGGTCAGCGTCACGCCGCACGTTTCATGATGCCCGTCCTGGTAGGCGAACACCGCCCCCAGGTGAGCCGGATCATCCAGCCAGCCAGCCGGTACACTGCCGTGGAAAAACAGCCGTTTGGCCTCCACCTCGCCTTGCAGTGAGGTACTGGTGAAAACCGTCACCCCGGCAAGCGCGGTTTGCAGTGGGTAGCCCGTGCGCGGATCGAGCAAGTGGTGGTACTGCTTGCCGTTTTTGATCAAGAAGCGCTCGTAAATCCCGGAGGTGACGGCAGAGCACGCCGGCACCACAGTGACTCCAAGGTCGACATTTCGCCGCTTGGCTGGATCCTGGACGCCAATGACCCACTGCCCGTCTGCGCGGCGCGGCGACTCGCCCACTGTCAGCAAGTTGCCGCCAAGATCGATAATGCCAGCGGTGACCCCGTAGGCCTGCCACAGCGTCTTGATTTGATCGGCGATGTAGCCCTTCGCAATGCCGCCAAGATCCAGCTCCATACCGGCCTGGTTGAGCATCACCGTGCGCTCCCCTGGCGCCAGCGTCACGGCGCTGGGGTCGATTAACTTCATTCGCGCCTGAATGTCGGCATCTGCCGGCACGTTGGCGCCGGGGAAGCCAATCTTCCACAACTTCACCAGCGGCCCAATCAGCGCGTTGAACCCAAAGTTTTCCCGGCTGGCGGCCACGGCTGGGCAATCAAGCTAAAGGTTCCCGATGACACGGGCACCGCCGATTGGCCGGCAGCATGGTTCACGGCCATGACTTCAGACACTGCGCGGTTGACCGTCAGCCGGTCTTCCTCTTGTTGAATCAGCGCGGCTGCCGCATCCAGTGGGGCGTCGTCCGCCTCACCAAAAACGGTGAGGTTGATCCGGGTCCCCAGCGCATGCAGCGTTTTTACTCGCTTTGTCATGTTACAGATCGTAACTGAACGGGCCAGCCTTAGGATCCGTGCCGACAGGGCCGCTTTCGGAAGCGCCGGTCGAAGCGTCGGCCTTTGGGGTGCTCGTTTCCTCGGAGGCCCCGGTCGAGGCGTCCGCCTTTGGGGCACTCGTTTCCTCGGAAGCGCCGGTGGACGCGTCCGCTGTGGCTGTCTCCTCTGAAGCACCCGTTGAGGCGTCTGACTGCGCAGGCGTCTCCTCTGAAGCACCGGTTGAGGCATCCGCATCTTGCCCTGTCTTGCCATCGGCCTTGGAGGCACCAGTGGACGCATCAGCCCAGCCGCCGTTTTCGTAGGCCTGCAGGATCGACTCGACGCTGCCGGTGAACTCGATGGTCCCCAGGTAGTTGCCGTCCTCATCGCGCAGTGCGTAGTAGCGGATCAACACGCGGTGGCCATGCATGACCAGTGGCCGCGCAACCGAGTCGCGAGACCCGTCCTTAAAGCTGTCAATGATGCCCTTGACGATGGGCCAAACTTTTGCAGGATGCAGTCTTGCACGTTTTCACCAAGTTCAGTCGTGTGGCGGACATGTTCGCGGTTAGGTTTGTTGGAATACCAGCTGAACTTATCGTCGTGATCGATCAAGTCAATTTCAAACGGAATCGTGCTGAAGATCTGCTGCACCTCAAGCAGGGACAGCCGCCCTGTTGCCATGTTAATGTAGCACCGTCATATTCTGGTTTTGCCATTGATATCTTCTCCTTAGTTGCGTCTTCTTCACCACTCCATTATTCTGAAGATTGGAGGGACGCCATGTTAGAAACTTTTCAGGGGTATGAGCCCAACATTTGACGCTGATCAGATCCACGCCGGTCAGTGCGACCACTCGGATCCCCTTTGCGATCCTGCAGTGCCAAAGCGCCTGCGCGCTGAAATTGCCGGCGCGCACACTGGATCTGAGGCAAGGTGACATCGTCCTGCTGCGGGCCAGCCAAGGCGCTGAGTTGCTGCCGATTGCAGGCCAATCCTTGGCCGTGCGAGTCTTTCAGCTGGCACTGGCCAAGGATTCCGACTTTGGACCCAACGAGCTGATTGCCTCGATGCTGGCCACTTCAGAGGACGCGCACATCGTCTTTCGCCGCATCAACCATGAACTGTGCGATGGTTACTGTGCTCAGCTGGTCAACCTTGAAAAAAACGACACCACAGGATGCGGTCCTGGCCTATGAGAAAAGCACACTTTGCCACCTGCTGCTCACGGAATTGTCACGGGCCGATTTCAACGCGATGATGATCATCGAGTCCGACTTTCCCGAAGAGGCCCTACGGCACGCGCCAAAGACGCGCCAGGCGGCGGTCATTCTAAACTACATGACCACGAACCTAGCGAAAGTCACGCTGGCAAAGACCGCCGCGCATTTCGGCTACGAACCCAACTACTTTTCGCGCCTGGCGCGGCAGCTTTACCACAAGTCGTTCACCGAGGAGCTGCGCTTCATCCGGATGAATCAGGCCAAAAAGCTGCTGGAGCTGACGACCCAAAGCATTGCAGACATCGCCCTGGCCGTCGGTTACAAGAACCCGGCCAATTTCGACCGGCACTTCAAAGCCTTTTTCGGCCAGTCACCGACTGCCTACCGTCACGCCTTCAAGCCATGAAAAGTCTCGCAACTGCGAGGCTTTTTTTGACGATCAGCCGTCTGACTTTGGGTGCGGCCGGCGCAGCAGCGCGCGCCACTCGCGTTGCAAGAACGCGCGCAGCGCATGCCGGGCCGACAGCCCATTGGTGGTAATCGGCGAACGGCTACTTACCGCTTTTGCCGGCTTTTACATCCTTGGCAGCCTGTTTTTTTAGCCGTTTGGGCAGCCTTGGCTTCCTTCAAAAAGTCACGCAGCGGCCGCAGGGCCTGAGCATCGTACTTCTTGACGAAGGCATCGATTTGCTTCTGATCTTGATACGCCGGATCTAGGGTCATGTGCTGCGTCGTGAACGGCATCTTGTGTGTGAGTTTAACGTCGATCACAACCGGCAGGTCCGTGTCCTTAGCGGCTTCAATGGCCGCCTGGAACTCTGCCTTAGTGCGCACGGTGAAGCCCTTAGCGCCCATGCCTTCGGCGACCTTGGCCCAATCTGTGGCGGGCAGATCGACCCCGGACAGCGGCTGATGACTGTCATCAGTCTGCTCGGCCTCAATGAAGCCCAGTGTTTCGTTGGAGAAAACAATGTTGACGATGTGCAACTTGTACTTGTACTGGGTCAGAATTTCCTCACTCAGCATCGCAAACGCACCATCGCCGGACAGGCTGTAGACATCGCGGTCAGGATAAAGCACCTTGGCTGAAATGGCCGCCGGCAAGCTCCAACCCATCGTGGCGTACTTCCCGGAAGTCGTCCACTTTTGGGTGTGCTTGATGTTGATCAGCCGCTCAAAGTTGATGTTCGTGTTGCCGACATCGACCGCAAAGACCGCTTTGTCTGACGCCTCTTTGTTCAACACGTCAAAAATCGGCTCCGGGCGAACCGGACTTTCGGTTGAATCCTTGAAGGAATCCTGCCAATCCGTCCAGTTCTTCTTGTTGGCTAAGCAGGCATCGTACAGCGGGGTGTTCGCACGCTCCTTGCCGGCCTTGTAAAGCGCCTTAAGGGCTTCCTTCGCGTCGGCAAGAATGGCAATGTCATCGTGGTGACGCTTGCCCAGCTTGGTGCTTTCAATGTCGATTTGAATGACTTTTGCCTTAGGGTTAAACAGCATGCTGGCAAATGGCACATCATTGCCGACCCAAAGGATCAAGTCAGCGGCCATTGCGGCCTCAACGCCGGGCTTGGGCGCGACCCGGCCAGTGGAGCCCATGTAAGCCGGATAGTCTTCATCCAGCACCCCTTTGGCCAGCACAGACGAAATCAAAGGCATCTTGAACTTCTCGGAGACCTTCATCAACTGCTTGCGAGCATGCTTTGCGCCGAGGCCAAAGTAAACCACTGGCCCTTTGGCGGCCTGAATCATCTTGACGGCCTGGTCGATCTTGACCGGATCTGGTTCGATCGCGTAAGGCTCGATCTGCGTGTTCGCGTTTGAGACGTAGGTATCAGGGATCTGCGCCCAGCCAAAGTCCTTAGGAATCGTGACCACAGCCACGCCGCGCTTCTCGTAAGCTTGCTGAATGGCCTCGTCGATGACCTTTGGCAGGCTCTTAGCGGTCATGACCGTGCGATTGAATATCGCAACGTCGTTAAAGGCAGGTTCCTCGTTCATCGCTTGGAAGAAATCAATGTTCATGTTGGTTGACGGGACCTGGGCAACCATGGCCAGTACTGGGACCCGGTCGATTTTGGCATCGTAAAGTCCGTTCAGCAGGTGAATCGCACCAGGGCCGGCGGAACCGAAGCACACACCAATCTTGCCAGAGTGCTTGGCGTCAGCCGAAGCCGCCAGGGCACCGGCTTCCTCGTGACGCACTTGGATGAACTTAATCTTGTCCTTCTGGTTATACAGCGCATTCATCCCTGAATCGTAGGAACCACCAGGATAACCGTAAATGTGATCAACACCCCAAGACTCAATGACCTTGAGGACAGCATCTGAACCGCTTATGGTTTGAACCATTTGTATCCCTCCACTTTGTCTGTATTCCTTACGTCAATAATCTGTACTGACGGAAAAAAAAGCAGCTTTCTTTGCAACGCCCGTGTAAGCGCTGTACATACTTATTGTAACCACTTACGTTGGGTTTGAACATACCCATTTCTATCCTGATTGTTTGTTTTTCTCGCCCTTTCTGTAACATTTCAAAATAACGGACTGTATTATAAGCCAAAAAAATACTCGTGCGGATCTGGCCTGCTGCGTAAGGTTCGAGAGGCGTACAATGAAACCAGTCGTCACCGGAAACACCTAGGACAAGGAGCCTTGCACAATGAAAGAACATCCAGAATTGCATGATGAGTCGCTGTACCTACCAGTCGACCCAGACCTAGTGTACCAGCAACAGCAGTGCCTTGAGTGGTTATACGACTTCAACCAGACAAGACCGGCGGAAAAAGCTAAGCGGCAGCAGCTGCTGGCGCATATGTTCGCGGCGCTGGGCGCGGACTGCTATGTCGAGCCCCCCTTGCACGCCAACTGGGGCGGCCGCTTCGTTCATTTCGGCGATGCGGTATACGCCAACTTCAATTTGACCCTGGTCGATGATACCCATATTTACGTCGGTTCACACACAATGTTCGGGCCCAACGTGACAATCGCCACGACCGGCCACCCTGTGCTACCGAAGTTGCGCGCGCAGGGCTACCAGTTCAGCGCCCCAGTGCACATCGGCGAGAACTGCTGGGTTGGCGCCGGCGTGACTATCCTGCCTGGCGTCACCGTTGGCGATAACACCGTCATCGGTGCCGGCAGCCTGGTTACCCGCGACCTACCGGCAAACGTCGTCGCGTACGGCGATCCCTGCAAGGTCGCGCGGCCGATTGGCGAGCGTGACCGCGAGTACTATTTTAACCAGCGGAAAATCGATCCGCGGCTCCTTTAAACATTGCCTCGCGCCCTGCCGCCAAAGAGACGCCTTTTTTTTCAAAACCACCAAGCTTAAATTGACAGCGCCTTCAATCTTAAATTTCCATCCAGCTGACATTTGTCGCTTCCATTTTCTGATATGATAAGGGTCTATCGAAGGAGGGAAGCGACATGCGTCATAAACGTCTCATCAGCTTAGTCGTGATTGCCTTGGCAGGCTTTGGCATTTACAGTCAGCGCAGTCCGCTTCCTGCCACGACTCAGGCTGCTGCACAAGCCACACTGCACGATGCGACCGTCTGGACTGTCAGCGCCGCCTTACACACGGCCAACTCCGCCGCTACCAAACTGGGCCTATGCACGCAACAAGCCACTGAAAAGTCCGTCGTCGCATCGTCAACGACTAAACCTACGGCGACAACGCCAATTGAAACCGCCGTGAAGCACGTCACGCTATCACCACATTACACGTACAGTTTCGAAACTGGGACCCCGGCGAGTGTCCGGGCAGCGTTTGCGAAAGCCGTTGCCGTTTACAACCAGACCGGCGTCGTGAGCTTGAAGCCAGGCACCAGCAACGTTTTTTCCAATCACATCACCTTTGGCACCTACGCCAAACCGACGCCTGATACCAGCAGCACGATTGAGCTGGGCGAAGGCGGTCCGTCAGTCGTGTACAGTCGTCTGACCCACCACGGGGTGAATCACGCTAAGGCAGAGTTCAACACCGCCTATCAGCTAGCGGTCAAGGAATCCGTCGCCTTACACGAAATTGGCCACGCCTTGGGGCTGGCCCACAGCAGCGACCGCGCCTCAGTCATGTACCCAATGGACCAAGGGCGCATCGCGCTGTCCCCCGCCGACATTCAGACGTTGAAACAGATTTACGCGCACGCCTAAAAAGCGACTGCCACACGGCAGCCGCTTTTTTTTCCTTTATTCTGTTTGTATCCGTGCCGGAGGCTCAGTCGTCCCGAGGGGAATCATCCTGGGCGAGCTCGGCCAGCGCAGAACTATCCGCCTCGCGCGTGCTGGGCAAACCGATCAACTCAGACCACGCCGCCAGCCGGCCGTGGAGACTGCGCCCAGTTTGACGGGCTTAGCATCGGTCAGGCGAGCGGCCTCCTTGGCATCGACTTCCTTGGCAAAGACGCGCGAGTAATCGCTCAGCACGCTGCCCAGCTGCTGAACATAGCCCCAGTTTTGAATGAGTTCGGCGGGATTCATTTTACTGAGCACAAACAAGCTGAGCGAGGCGTACTTGCGCACGGCGACCGGCGTCAGCGAAGGCTTTTCCTCTGCCACCTGCAGGTAAAGCGCCCCGAGCTGATGGATCGCGATCAAGTCGGTTTGATGAAATTTATCGTGGACCGTGCTGGCCGGATTGAGGCGGTAGCAATACAGCGGCTTATCCGCAAAATTGATTTGCGTGATGCGTGGGAGCAGCTGACCGATGAGATAGGCGTCCTCCATCAAGTTAAAATCGGCCACCGGCAGCGCTGGTGTGAACAGCGTCGCCCGAAACAGCTTGTTCCACAGATAACCGCGCATGTCCTTGTCCTCTAGCCACAGCCGGTAGCACTCATCACCGCGCGCCGAAAAGGTCTTGGCCGCAAAGGGCTTACAGAAGCGCGACTTGGTCGGGCCCAGGTAGGTGTAAAAATTGACCACCGCTAAATCGGCATCCCCGATTGTCTTGACCATCGTGCTCAGCCAGGCGGGCAGCGCCATATCATCACTGTCCATAAAGGTGATGTACTGGCCTCGGGCCTGCTTCAGGCCCACGGCGCGCGCCTGTGCCTGCCCACCATTTTTAACGCGAGTAACGTGAATACGCGGATCCCGCCTGGCGTAATCGGCCAAAATGACCGGACTGGTATCCACCGCACCGTCATCGATGAGCAGCGCCTCGAAGTTGTGATAGTCCTGCGCCAACAAGCTATCCAGCGCGGCGGCTAAGTATTTTTCTGCATTGTAAACCGGCATGATCACCGAAATTAAGGGTTGGGCCATAAACTACCTCCGGCTGTATTTTACCATAATCAAAAAAGGGCGCCTGCCCCGGTGGTCAACCACCGATTGGGCAAACGGACCCTTCGATAATACCAATTCTACGCTTTCGCAGTTTCTGCCGCTTTGGCTTGCGCCGCCTGCGTGGCCGTGACTTTCTCACTGACCTTCAGGAACGGAATGTAAACGACGATGTTGACGACCAAGATGAGGATCTGAACGACCACGGCTCGCCAATCCCCCGCAGTGGCGAGAAATCCTGAAATCAGTGGCGGTGTCGTCCATGGCACCATCACCACGACGCGGCTCATGAAGCCCATGGCAGTGGCCGCGTACGCAATCAGAATGCCGATGACCGGGTTCAGCACAAACGGAATCATCATCGGAATGTTAAAGACGATCGGGAAGCCGAAGATGACGGGCTCGTTGATGTTGAACAGCCCAGGAACAAACGACAGCGCCGCAACATCACGGTTGGCCTTGATCTTCGAGAACATGAAGACCGCGATCAACAACGCAATGGTCGAACCAGTGCCGCCCATCATACCGAAGGTATCCCGGAACGTGTTCGTCATGATGTAAGGAATCGGCTTGTGCGCCGCGTAAGCCGCGGTGTTTTTCGCCATGTTGACCAGCAGCACGGGATCAAGCAAAGTCCCATTGATGACCGCCTGGTGAATCCCCAAGGTGTACAGGAAGTTACCGCAAGAGTAGATGACCAGCATGCCAGGCAGGCTGGTGTTTAGCCGGCGCAGCGGCTCTTGGATGATCATCGCAATCAAGGCAATCAGGTTACTGTTCCAAAGCACAATGAGCAGCGCCCCGATCAAAGCGAAGATACTCAGCGTGATCAGCGCCGGAATCAGGGAGTTGAACGAATCCCCAACGGCCGGCGGGATCTGATCACCCAGGTGGATCTGCAGGCGCTTGATGTTGCTGAACCGAATGAAAATCTCCGTTGCGACCAGCCCAATGATGATGCCGGCGAACATGCCGGTGGTCCCCAGGTTGGCAAAACTCAACCCGCCGGTCACGTTAACCGCGGTGGTCTTGCCAACCGGCGTCATCTGCGTGGTAATCGGCATCATGATGACCAGACTGGCCAGTGAAATGACCGCCGCCGTCAACGGACTGCGGTACCCCTTATTCTTCGCCAGGATGTAGCCGACGACCGGCGCCAGCATCAACCCGGCAATGTTCAACGTCCCGTTGGCGATGAGCGTACCCCATGTTTGCAGGTTCGCCAGGGTCTTCCCTGTCGCGATCCAGGGAAAGACGACGTTGTTGATCAAGGTGCCAAGGCCTGCCAAGATGAATAAGGGCATGATTGTGGCAAAGGCATCACGTAATGATCTGAGGTGGACCTGGTTGCCAATGCGCCCGGCGACCTCGGAGAATTTATCTAAGAACTTGTGACTCTTAGATGCTTCCATGTTCTTTCCTCCAATTCTCAATAAATTGCTTAATCCAAATCCTCACCGTTGGAACCATAAGCTTTTTGGAACCAGGCAAAACTGCGCTTCGGTACGCGGCGCAGATCTAAGAGCTCGTGATTCGTGCGGTTCACGTAAACCGCACCGTACCGCTTGGCGACATCTCCTTTCGAGCTGGGGATATCGATGAGGCCCCAGCCTAAGTAGCCTAAAACTTTCACGCCGTAATCGCTCACCGCATCCTTGAGCGCCTGAATGTGCGCGCGGTGATACTGGATGCGATAGTCGTCATCGATCGGGTGCTCACCGTCCCAGTGCTCACGAACGCCAAGACCGTTTTCAATGGGGAACACCGGCAACCCGGTGCGGGTCCAGATCTTAGCGAGAACGTTCTTGAACCCGGTCGGATCGATCTGCCAGCCCCACTCGCTGGCCTCAAGGTGCGGGTTCGGGACGGTGCCTTGCGTGAACCACCAGTTGACCGGCGAATCAATGTCGATCTTCGTGTGGTCGATGGCGGAGGACGCATAATAACTGAACGCGATGAAGTCGCTGGTCGTTTGCGCCAGCGTCTCAAGGTCGCCGGGCTGGATCAAATCCATCAGCCCGTTTCCCTTCATGAAGTGCAGGACCTCAGGCGAGTAGTGACCGCTCGTGAACACATCCAGATAATTGTTGTTCACGAACTCATCGATCCGCCGCGTGGCCTCGACATCCTCGGGATCAGAAGTGCTCGGGTACACCTCTGCGTACGCCAGCATGCCGCCGATCTTCAGGTCCGGGTAGTTCTGCCGGATGAAGGCCGTGATCTTCGCGTGCGCCAGCAGGGTGTGGTGGCTCATCGCGTACAGCGTGCGAATGTCGCGCGGCGCGGTGAGATTGCCGCCGCTGTCCAGGCCCGGGTCATAGGTGAAGCAGTTGTGCTCGTTGAACGTGATCCAGTACTTGACCTTGCCGGCAAAGCGTTTGACCATTTCCTCGCCGTAGCGGACAAAGGCATCGGTGACCTCGCGGGAAACAAACCCGTTGTACCGCTTCGCCAGGCTCAGCGGCATGTCGAAGTGGTACAGGCAGATCATCGGCTGGATGTGGTGGGCCAGCAGCTCGTCGATCAGCCGGTCGTAAAACGCGATGCCGGCCTCGTTGAACGGCCCGTCGCCTTCCGGGCAGACCCGGCTCCAGGAGATCTGGAACCGGTAGCAGTTCATGTTCATCTTCGCCATCCAGTCAACGTCTTCCGGGTAGCGGTGGTACTCGTCAATGGCATCTTTCCAGTCGGAGCTATCGGGACCAGCTTTCTTGATGTCATAAACAGACGGTCCTTTGCCATCGAGATTCCAAGCGCCTTCAGTTTGCATGCTTGAGGTCGAATTGCCCCACAGGAAATCTTTACTTAGTGTTGTCATGTCCTACCTCCACCGTGCAATATAAGCGCCGTGGGGACTTTTAGCAAAGACGAATTAGTACACTTGACTATCCAAATTTTCAGAAAGGTGTTATAGTCTCGATGACAGCGCTTTTTTGGAGGGTAGACAAATGGCAAAATATATTGAGATTGGAAAACAAATCAAGGCTCAAATCATGCGTGGCGAATACACCAGCGACGTTCCCTTGCCGGATCAGGTGTCCCTGGCGAAGATGTTCAAAACCAGTCGCGTGACCATTCAAAAAGCCTTGGATCTTTTGATCAACGAGGGCTTGATCTACAGCAAGCAGGGTTCGGGGACGTACGTGAAGCAAAATATTAACCTGTTGTCGAAATTCGATGCAACAGTGGACCAATATGTTGGCACGACCGAGTTGATGCGCGGTCACACGGTGACCAGCGAGGTCATTGACTATGATGTACGCCTACCTGAGGCCAAGGAGCAGGAAAATCTGAACCTGGCCATTGCAGATGCCGTGTATGACTTCGTCCGGCTGCGCATCGTGGACGGCACGCCATGGAAAATTGAACACTCCATCATGCCGGTCAAGGTCGTCCCAGGCCTCAACAAGGGCGTGCTGCACCACTCAATTTATCACTACATGCACGAGGAACTCGGCGAGACCATTGGCGCCGCGTACCGTATCATTCGCGCGGCGCAACCCAATGCTTACGACCGCCGCTACCTCGACGCAGTATCGGACACCCCAATGCTTGAAGTGGAACAGATCTCTCGCTCGCGGACGGGACCCCGTTTGAGTATTCGTTCACCCGCAACCGGTACGACAAGGGATCAATCGTGGTCTACCACCCCGAGCGGCCAATGCTGTGACAATCAACCTACCAGTCAGAGACTTGGACTGCTGTCCTGGCCCACCATTTCTAGCAGATAAATACAAAAAAAGCGGCTCTCGGATGAGAGTCGCTTCGTTGTATTCGCGTAAATTGAACGAAAGATTAACGCTTTGAGAACTGGCTCGCCTTGCGGGCTTTCTTCAAACCGTACTTTACGTTCCTCGGTTTTATACGGTTTAACCGAGTTTCAAAATCCCTTTATATCAACGTTTCTATTCACTCACTTTTATGGAATTTCAACGAGTTTTGAGCGTGACGCCCTAATTTGGTACAAAATGGGCATTTCGTAAAGCTACGATTAACGCAAAGCAAACGTACAAATGAACGTAAAGCAGGTTGCTCCCAGACCTGCTTTTTTCGTCCCTCAAAGTTCGCTTTATTCAAGAACAAATCAATAAATATGGAGGAAATTACATTGATGAAAGCAGCCCGGCGAACCCCCATTTTCGCCGCATTGATTATGCTATTCGCCCAACTCTTTGTCCCCGCCTCAATCGCCTTCGCCGCCAGTATGACCAACATCAAGGTTGCTGACTGGCATAACACTTGGCATCTACATTTGTTGAACGGTCTACATTGGACAGATAACGGTATGCATATGAAGAAAGTGGACGCAAGG
>NZ_BBAJ01000042.1 GCF_001311195.1 Lacticaseibacillus camelliae DSM 22697 = JCM 13995 | reverse complement strand
CTTGGTAAGCCGGCGCGGGGCCAGCAGTGCGCATCAGCAACCCTTCATGGCGCTAGTGCGGCCGGAAACCACCGAGCGCAGCGGCGAGGTGTTCGCGGTGCACCTGGTCTACAGCGGTAATTTTGAACTCAGCGCCCAGGTGGATCCGTACGATCAGACCCGCCTCACCGGCGGTATCGGCAGCAGCGATTTTCGCTGGCAGCTCAAGCCAGACGCCAGCTTTCAAACGCCTGAAGTAGTGATGGTGTACAGCAGTGCTGGTTTGAACGGCATGTCGCAGGCCTTTCATCAGCTGTATCGCAAGCACCTGACGCGTGGGCGGTTCCGCGACCAGGTACGGCCAGTGGTGATCAACAACTGGGAAACGACATACTTTCACTTTGACGCGGCCCGCATCTTGGCTCTAGCGAAAAAGGCGAAAGCGGTCGGCGCGGAGCTGTTCGTACTGGATGATGGCTGGTTTGGCCATCGCAACGATGACCGTTCGTCGCTGGGGGACTGGCATCCCGACTTGAAAAAGCTTCCTGAAGGTTTGGGCAAGCTGGCGCAGGACATTCACCACTTGGGGCTGAAATTCGGTCTGTGGTTTGAGCCGGAAATGGTTTCGCCGGATAGTCAGCTTTACCGCCAGCACCCGGATTGGGTGCTGGGTGTCCCGAAGTATCCGTTGTCCACCGGCCGCCATCAACTGGTGCTGGACTTCAGCCGGCAGGATGTGCGCGCGGCAATCGAGCAGCAGATCGCGACGGTGCTGGACACCGTGCCCATCGATTTTATCAAGTGGGATATGAATCGCAACATCACTGAAGTCGCCAGCGCCAAGCTGCCCCCGGAACGCCAAATGGAGACGCTGCACCGCTACATCCTGGGCCTATACGACCTCGCGGATAAGCTGACGACTCAGTATCCGAACGTCCTGTTTGAGAACTGCTCCGCTGGTGGCGGCCGCTTTGATCCCGGCATGAGTTATTACATGCCGCAAAGCTGGACCTCTGATAACACTGACGCAATCGAGCGGATGAAGATTCAGTACGGCACGAGCCTGATTTTTCCGCCGATCATGATGGACGCGCACCTGTCCGAGGTGCCCAATGACCAGGTGGGGCGGGTCACGCCGCTGGCGACGCGGTTGGCCGTGGCCGAGTCGGGGAATTTTGGGCTGATGCAGGATCTGACCAAAAAAGATGACGCGACGCTGGCGGTCTTGAAGCAGGCCGTGGGCGATTACAAGGCACACCGGCAGCTGATCCAGTTTGGCACGTTTTACCGGTTGCTGGACCCGTTCACGCAGCAGGACGGTGCCTGGATGTTCGTCGACCAAGCCAGGGCGAACGCGCGGGTCGTGTACGTGCAGAGCCTGAACCAGGCGTCCAAGCCGCTGCGCAACATCAAACTGGTCGGGCTCACCCCTGATGCGACGTATTCGGACGGCGTGCGGCAGTGGCAGGGCGACGAGCTGATGAATTACGGGCTGTACCTGAATCAGCTGTTGACCCACGACTTTGAAAGCATCGTGCTGGACCTGACGCGGGTCTGAGGCACAGAAAAGAGGCAGCGCAAGCGCGCTGCCTCTTGTTGTCTCTTGAGTCTCACTGGGCTCTGGTTTTGAGGCTGGCCTCTTTGCGCCCGGCGTAGAGGTTCAGGACCAGGGAGATCAGCATCAGTGCTAAGGCCAGCAGCATAATGTTGTGCAGGCCGCTGTGCAGGATCTCGCGCATCGCCGGCAGGAGCTTTTTGGGCAGGCTGGCGGCGCTGTTAGAGTCGCTGAGTTTGTTCATCATGCCCATGGTGATGCCGGGATGGGATGCCACCCCTTTGGCCAGCTGCTGGTTCATCAGCAGACCAAAAATGGCCACGGTGAAAGTTTGGCTGAGCATGCGGATCAGAAAGCTGAACGACGTGGCGACCGAAACGTCCTGTTCTTCGGCGTCGACCTGGACCTTGACCTGCAGCTCGTTGAAGCAGGCCCCGTTGCCCCAGCCTTCAAAGGCGCCGGCGACCAGTAGCAGCCAAAATGGCGCGTGCACGTTCAGGACCGCCATCAGGACAAAACTGATCGTCAGCAGGACAATGTTGAACGTCAGCACCTGGTGCGGGGTGTAGTGCCGCCGCATCATCGGCACGGACTCCGAGCCGGCGACGTTGGTGAAGGCAGCAGGGATCTGCGTTGCCCCGCCGACCAGCGCGGTCGTGCCGAGCAGGCCTTGTGCCCACATCGGAGCGTAAGTCAGAAACGCCACGAAAGCCCCCCAGACCAGGGTGAACAGCAGAAAATCCATTACAAGCGGAAAATTCCGAAACACCCGCAGTGGGATGACCGGATCTTTGGCGTGCTTTTCGGTGCGCAGTAGCAAGACCATGGCCAAGACCGCGACGACCACCAAGCCAAGGATCACTGGCAGCTTGACCATGCCGATCATTTCAATGGCCCCAAGCAGGCTGATCAGCAGCACGACCAGCGCGACACTGCCGCGCACATCAAGCGGTGCGGCGACAGGCGCGCTGCGTGGCACCTTGTAGTAAATTTGCACCAGCAGGATCGACAGCAGGCCAATTGGCACGTTGATGTAAAAAATCCAGTGCCAGGACAAGGCATCGACGAGGAAGCCGCCGACCAGCGGCCCGATGATGGTCGCAAAGCTATAGAAGCCGGACACCAGGGCCAGCGTCTTCATGCGGTCGCGCACGTTCGGGTACAGGTCGACGAACATAATGTACGGCAGCGAGATCATGCCGCCGTTGTCGATCCCAGCGATCCCGCGGGTGATGATCAGGAGCCATATGTTAGGCGACAGCCCCTGAAGCAGTGACCCGATAACAAAAGTCAAAGCCGCAAGCTGGTAGGCGAATTTGTACGACCTGCGCTGCCCGAGCTTGCTCCACAGCAGCGTGGACACGGCGGTGCCCAGCAGAAAGACGGCGACTATCCACGCCATGAGCTGTAGCCCGTGCAGGTCGGCGATGATGGCGGGTAGTGCGGTGTTGACAATGGTGCTGTCGATTCCGGACATGACGTTGGCCAGCAGTAAGGCGACAGTGACGAGTCTAATGTTGCTTTTAGACATAAACGACTTTCTCTCAATTAGTGTCATGAAAAATACATGCATAGATAATCTTATGCTTTTCACGGCGCGGCGTCCATGTTGACCGGAAGCAAAAAAAAGCACTGACCACAGGGGTCAGTGCTTGAATGCATGTTACTTGTCTTCAATTGTGCCGTCATGGGTGCGTGCCACTTTCATGTCGACGACGGGAATGTAGCCCATTTTCTTGACCAAATTGTTTTGCACGGGCTTGCTCTGGATGAAGTGGATGAATTTGGCCGTTGCCGCGTTCGGTGAGCCCTTGGTGTACATGTGCTCGTATGCCCACACCGGCCAGGCGTTGGTGGTCACGTTGGCGTCGGTTGGCTTGACGTTGTTGAGGGCCACCGCGGTGACGCCTTCCTTAATGGCAGAAAAGGCGAGATAGGAAACGGCGCCAGGCGTGCTTGAGACCATTTTCTGCACGGTGCCGCTGGAATCCTGTTCCTGAGCAGTCTTGACCTTGTTAGTCTTGAGGGCGAACTGCTCGAACGTCGCGCGAGTCCCGGACCCCTGGGCGCGGTTGATCAGGACGATTGCCTTGTCGCGCCGCCCACCTGCTTCCAGTTGGTGACCTTGCCAGTGAATATGTCTACCAGCTGTTTTGAGCTGAGGTTGGTGACTTTCGTGTCCGGGTTGACGACCGGTGCCATGCCGACCACCGCGACCTGGTGATCGACCAGCTTAGTGGCTGCAATGCCTTTTTGCTGTTCGGCGAAATGTCGGAGTTCCCAATCGTGACGGCGCCTGATTGGACTTGAGACAGGCCGGCCCCGGAGCCGCCACCTTGGACCGTGATGTTGGCGCCTGGTGTCTTTTCCTGGTACTGGGCAGCGGCCTGCTCGACCAACGGCTGCAGGGCCGTGGAACCCACGGCCATAATTTTAGTTGAGTCGGCGGCCTTGGCCGTTGATGGCTTGGTGGCGCCGGTGCCTTGCTTAGCGCCACAGGCGGCAAGGATCAGGACGACCCCGACCGTGAGCAGCAGTGACCCCTTTTTCAATACGGAACCTTTTTTTCATGAATATTTCCTCCCCTAGTGGAATGAGTTAAGCATACGCGGGAAGTGTAAAAGCCTTGCAGGTTGGGTGTAATAGTTAGGTATCCGGTGTAAAGACAAGGACCCACTTGCGTAAATATTGCCAGCTGTGTCAATTGTGTTTCTGAAACTGACACCATATAATAAAGAGGCCAATTTAGGATACTGGAGGCCAACAATGAAAAATTACGTCGACGATCCGCACGTGCAGAAGAACCGCTGGTGGATCATGACCGCAGTCGGGATGTTCACCATCATGTCCACGCTGGATGCTTCGATTGTGAACATTGCGCTGCCTGTCATCGCCAAAGACATGCGCCTGCCGATGAACCTGGCGGAGTGGACGGTCTCGATTTATCTGATCGTGATCTGCGCACTGCTTCTGCTCATGGGCAAGCTGGGTGACATCTACGGCAAAATTCGCATCTTTCGGATGGGCGAAGTGCTGTTTACCATCGGGTCGCTGTTTGCCGGTTTCAATCACTCGTTTGTGATGCTGCTGGCGGCGCGGGTCGTTCAGGCGTTGGGGGCCTCCATGACGATGGCCAACAGCAATGGCATCGTGACGGAGGTGTTCCCGTTCAAGGAGCGCGGGCGGGCCTTGGGCATGATTGGGTCGTTCGTCGCCGTGGGCTCGATTGCCGGGCCGGGCCTCGGCGGCTTGATCCTCGGCGTGCTGCCGTGGGGCTACATTTTCTGGATCAACGTGCCGCTGGGCATTCTGGCCATCATCGTCGGCCAAGTCGTGTTTCCGAAGGACATCGATCACAGTGAGGCGAACATTGATTGGCCCGGGTTTGTCGCGTTTGCGCTGTTTATCGTGCCGCTGTTTGCCGGAATTTTCATCGGTCAGGAGATTGGGTTTACGCGGCCGGTGATCCTCGCAATGTTCGCGGTGGCGATCATTGCCTTTGGTGCGTTTATCTGGATCGAGCAGCACACTGCCGATCCGATGCTGGCACTGTCGCTGTTTGCCAACAAGGAGTTCACGATTTCACTGTTCGCCGGGTTTTTAATTTTCGTCACCAACTTCTTCTTCAATGTGATCTCACCCTTTTATCTGGAAAATGCGCGGGGATTGTCGGCAACGACGGCCGGGTACATGCTGATGCTGTTTCCCATTGTGCAGGTGATCGTGGCGCCGCTGTCCGGTTCTCTGTCGGATAAAATCGGGCCGTATGTCATCACGCTGGTGGGGCTGCTGGTGATCCTGGTCGTGCAGATCGGGTACGTCACGCTGAGCCTGACCACCCCGTGGCTGCTGGTTTGTGTGATCATCGCCGTGATGGGCTTTGGCAACGGGGCGTTCCAGTCGCCGAATAACACGTTGGTGATGTCGGCGGTCGCTCCCAAAGATCTGGGCATCGCCGGCGGCCTGAATGCGCTGGCCCGCAACATGGGGATGGTCGTTGGCATCTCCGCGTCAACCACGGTGCTTTATGCCGCGATGAGCCGTGAGGCCGGACGCAAGGTCACAACCTTCGTGGCCGGGCAGCCGCAGCTGTTTATCAACGGAATGCACGTGGCCTTCAGCGTCGCGGTGGTGATGTGCACGATCACCGTGCTGCTGACCGCCTACCGCATGATCACCATGCGCAAGTGAGCACCAAATAGGCACCGAAGCTGATTTTGTCGTCAGTTTCGGTGCCTATTGATTTTGTGGGAATCACTTGGCTAAGTCGCGGCTGGCCTTCACTCGGGCCATCAAGGTGGCGAGTGGGGTACCGGCGTCCAACTGATAGGATAGCCAGTGCTTCTTGTTCATGTGATAGGCTGGCAGCGCCTGACCGTTTTTCAGCTGCGTTTCGATGGCTTGTGGGTCGGCGCGCAGCACCAGAATGTCAATGGGGTCAGCGCCGGTCAGGCCGACTTTGTCCGGGGTCACCTTGACCATCAAGGCGTACCACTTGCGGTTGTCGCTGCGGCGAATGATTGCGTTGTTGGGAAACTGCTTCCACAGGTATTCAGGCTGTTCAGCGAACGCCTCGTCGATGGCCGCGGTAATTTTTTTCATCTGCCCGGCGTCGAACATGGTCGGCACGAAGCAGTCCTTTGAGATTGCCGTCAAGGCGGCGATGTAGGCCCCGCGGATCTGACCGATGAACATCCCCGAGTTGGCCGGGTCCAGGTGGAGGGTGTACAAGTCGCCCGATTCCTGGTCAGTCACCGGGCTGGTGATCGTCTTCCCATCGATGTTGACGGTGAGGCTGAAGCCCGGGACCAACGCAGTTTGGTAGCGCCAGCCGGTACCGGTCTGTTTGAACCCATAGGCGGCCAGCTTTTTGGCGTCGGGCTGGCGATTGTGAAAAATCGTGTCTTGAATTGAGTGTTGTAAGGTGGTCATAGTCGTCCTTCTTTCGGGGAGTCATCAAGGTAGCGAGTTAATCAAAGCGGTTGGCAATTTGAGGTAAAATGGCTTGACTGTCAGGTGGCGTCACAGTTTATTCTAAGGTTGTCGGTGGCAGTTGCACGGCAAAATGCCGGCCTGAATCACTGTGTTACACTAGTTATAAACCATACCGTTACGTGACAGTCAACCCAAAGGACAGTGCCATGCTCAAAATTAGTGAAATGGCCAAGTTAGCCAATACCACCAGACGAACCCTGATTTTTTACGATGAGCAGGGGCTTTTTAAGCCGGCGAAGGTGAGCGACACGGGATATCGGTACTATGAGTATTCGCAGCTGTACGACCTGATGACCATCCTTGGCCTGCGCCACATTGGGCTGTCGCTTGATCAGATCAAGGCCATTAGGTCCGCCGACAACCGGCAGGCCATCCCGCAGCTGCAGGAAGCCCAGGCCAAAATCACCAGTCAGATCGAGGATCTGCAGCGCGTGCAGGCGGTGATTCAGCAGCGGCTGACGCGGCCCGGCAAGGCGCCGGCCGGCAAGTTATACGCGCCGGTGGTCGCGACGCTGAAGTCCGCAACATTCTGGTGCTCCCGCAAGGCGGTGGACTGCACCGAAGAAGAGGTCGCTCAGCTGTTTTCAGAGTTTTATCAGAAGCTGGACGCGCTGGCGCTGATGAACACGGCCACTTCAGGGTATTTAACCGATTTGCCGGTTGAGGATCCGGCAGGGTACATGGACGCCTCATTTCGGATCCTTAAAGAAACGCAGGGCAAGCCTGACGAAACCTTGCTGCCGCTGATCAAAAAGCCGGCGGGCCGGTATGTTCGCGTGCGCGTTGCCAACACGCTGGACGGGATCACCCGTGGGCTTAACGAACTGAACCAGTTCTGCCAGACCGCGGGGCTGCACCCGAGCACGCATCTGTGGCAGATCAATGACCATGACGCGGTGGTGGCGCAAGGCGCAACGCCGTACGGCTGGCTCGAGTACGCGCTGGATTAATTGGTTGAACCAGAAGCATTGTCCAATCAGACAACCAAGGAGGAAACGAATATGCAAGCAATTAGATTAACTGGGCCGTGTGAGGCCAGTGCGCTGAAACCCGTTGAGGTGCCAAAGCCAGAGGCCAAGGCGGGGTTTGACGTGGTGCAGGTCAAGGCCTTTCGTGTGAATGAGTCGGAAGTCACCAGCCGCAAGGGCGAATCCGATGGCGATTTCCAGTATCCCCGAATTCTGGGAATTGAAGGCACAGGCGTGATCGACACGCCGGCTGCCGACTCACCGTACCAGCGCGGCCAGAAAGTGGCGATGATGATGGACGGCCTCGGCCGTGCGATTGACGCTCTTACGCCGAGTATTGCCTGGTGCCGCATGCGGCAATGATTCCGCTGGAGACTGATCTTGACTGGGACCTTGTTGGCGCCTTGCCGGAAATGCTGCAGACGATTTACGGCTCGCTGAACAAGGGGTTAAACCTGACGGCCGGTGACACCGTGCTGATTCGCGGCGGTTCGTCAACAGTCGGGCTCATGAGCATCGGCTTGGCTAAAATGCTGGGGGCGACCGTCCTCGCCACGACTCGCAGCCAGGCCAAGGTGGCCAAACTAACGGCCATGGGCGCAGATCATGTGCTCATCGACGACGGGCACATTGCCGCTCAGGTGCACGACCTGCTTCCTGAGGGCGTGGATAAGGCGCTCGAGCTGGTCGGCACCACGACGCTGACGGACACCTTTGGCGCGGTCAAACCAGCTGGTAAGCTCTGCTTCACTGGCGGGCTTGGCGGCGGCTGGGAAATCGAGCACTTCTCACCGTTCATGATCCCCAGCGGCAAGTTCTTGACCAGTTATGCCGGTGAAGCCCAAGACCTGCCGGCCAAGATCTTCAACCAAGTCCTGGCGGAGGCCAAAGCCGGCAAGCTGAGCGTTCCAATCGCCAAGGTCTATCACGGGCTTTCAGAAGTCGGTGAGGCCCAGGCCAACCTGGAATCCGGCCACTTTGTCGGCAAGCACGTGGTGGTGTTAGATTAATTTCCGTTATGCGACCGCACACCCTGATCAACAGGCGTGCGGTTTTGTCTGCCAGACAAAAAAGCCAGCCGCTTGAGCGACTGGTTGCAAGAAGCTGTTAGGCCTTTGGATTTTTGCCCTGCATGTTGCCGTGGGTGTAATCGAGCAGGTGGTTCTTGAGGTCTTCCTCCATCTTGCCGAGTTCCTGCTCTGCGGCCTGGCGCTTGGCCCGGCCTTCCTGCTGGATCTGCAGGGTCTGCTGCAAGGTGTCGACCAAATCGTTTTGCGTCTGGGTCAAAGTCTCGATATCGACCACGCCGCGCTCGTTTTCCTTGGCGGTTTCAACGGCCGAGATCTTCAGCATTGACGAATTTTTCTTGAGCAGGTCGTTGGTGGTTTCGGAGACCTGGCGCTGCGCGGTGACTGCATCCTTTTGCCGCAGGAGGGTCAGGGCGATGGCGACTTGATTCTTCCACAGCGGAATGGCCGTATTGACGCTGGCCTGGATCTTTTCCGCCAGGGCCTGGTTCGTGTTTTGAATCAGGCGGATCTGCGGCGCCTGCTGCAGTGTGATCTCGCGCGCAGCTGGAGGTCGTACGCGCGCTTTTCCAGCCGGGTTTCGAACTGCTTGAGGTCGTTGACTTCCTGGACCTTCATCTGGTCGCCGGAGGCCTGGGCGTCGGCGAGGGCGGCAGGGATGGTCTTGTTCAGCAGTTCGTCCTGCTTGATCTTGGCGGCGGCAATGTAGATGTTCAAGGCGTCAAAGTACGCTTTGTTCTGGGCGTACAGCTCATCGAGCATCTTGTTGTCGTTGAGCAGGCCTTGCTGCTCCTTGGTCAGCCGCGCGGCGATCGTGTCGATTTGCGCACCGATTTTCTGGTACTTGGCGGTGATTTCAAAAATCGAGCGCCGCACTTTGCCAAAAATCTTCTTGAACACGTTGTTGCTTTCGGCGCGCAGCTCGTCCGGATTGGCCTCGTTGAGGCGCGCCATCAGGCTGGTAAGGGCGTCCCCGACCGCGCCGGTGTCCTGGCTTTGCACCTTATCCAGCATCGTCTGGGAAAACTGGCCGAGCTGCTGCTGGGCCTGGGCGCCGTAGCTCATCACGCCGTCATTATTTTTGACGTCGATTTGTGCCGCCAGGTCCTGCGCCTGTTTCTCCTGCTCAGGGGTCAGCTTGGCCGTGGGATTATCACTGGCGGCGCTGGCCGGCGCTGCCGCGGCGGTGCTGCTGGGCGTCTGGGTCGCAAACGGCTGGCTCAACAGGTCGGCGACCAGGTTTGAATCCGCGGCAGTACTGGTGGCTGCCGATTGTGCGGTGGTTTTTGCTTCTTCATCACTCATGCTGTTGCCCCGTTTCTTCTGATTTTGGTGTGATGGTGGCGTGCTCTGGTGTTAAATGAATGCTGCGGTCCACGGTGTCGGTCGATTCGGCCAGGCGCGGCTTGATCTGCTTTTTGGCCAAGTCAATGTCCGCTTCCAGGTCATCGATATCGCTTTCCACAAATTCGCTGTAGCCGTCCTTGATCGTATCGGCGAGATCACGCAGGGTGTTGGCCGCAGTGGTCAGCACGTCGTAAGTATCCTGCGTTTTGACCTCGTGGTGCGTGATGGTTTCGTATTTCTGGGCGATGCTTAGCACATTTGGCAGCTGCTCGTAGATAAACTTGCCGGCTGCGCCCAGCTTCTTGGGGGTTTGCACGATGGCCTTGAAGTAGGCGTGCATGATGTCGAGCAGGTCAGCGTTCACAGCAATGGTCTTGATCTTCGGCACGCGGTCGGCGATGGCCTCGAACTCGTGAATCTCATCAGCCGCCTGGTCCATTGTCTCGCGAAACAGGTTGATCTCACTTTCGCTCAGGCCGGACTCAGCGTAGTGGGCGGCCATATCCGGTGTGATCGGTGGGGTGGCCGGTTTCTCGACCGGCCGGCTCAGCTCGCCGACAAGCCGGGCCCCGGCGAAGACCACCATGACGAACAGGCCGACCCACAGGTGCTGGGTCAACAAGCCAATCACCAAGCCGGCCGCGGCCCACAGGCCCACGCGCAGCCAGCGGATGCGTTTTTCTGGTTTCTTCAACGTTTTTTCACTTCCTGAATATGCTTTCGTGCCTTCAGTTTACCATACTATCAACCCCCAAATATCGGGCTTGCGATGGACTTTCCTGAAGGATTTCTAAAGGCGTTGGTATTCTCGCCGGCCATTGGTATCATAGGGTTGATGACGCCTGCCCAGGCGGCAAGAAGGAAGGCTCCCGGATGGAAAAAATCGAAGGACGACAGCAGATTTATCAGGACCAGATCCTGACGCTGAGTCAGCTTACAGTACGACTGGAGGACAATACTATGGCGAAAAGGACTCTGGTTCACACGACCGGTGCGGCGGGGGTGCTGGCCGTACACCAAGACAAGGCCCTGTTTGTCCGCCAGTGGCGCACCCCAATCGGCCAGGAGACCATAGAGCTGCCGGCGGGCAAGATCAATCCTGGGGAAACCCCCTTTGAAGCCGCCAAGCGCGAGCTGAATGAGGAGGCCCAGTTGGCCGCTGACGAGTGGGCGCCGCTGACGCACTTTTACCAAAGCGCAGGGTTTTCCGACGCCGAAACGACGCTGTTTTCGGCCCGCCGCTTGCACGCGCCAGCCGCGCAGCGCAGCCAGGACGTTGGCGAATTTGTCACCGGTGAGTGGCTGACGCTGGCGCAGGCCAAACAGGCCCAGGCGGACGGTTTGATCTGCGACGCCAAAACGACGCTGGGCCTGGCGCTTTGGGCGCTTCAGGGGGTGCAAGATGCCTGAGTTAACCCGCAAAGAGTACCGTCAGCAGCAAAAGCAGGCCGAGCGCGAGGCCGAAAAGCGCGATGCCAAGCGCGTTGAAACCGAGCGCGAGTACGCCAAGCAGGCCCATGATCCAGACAAGGCACCGAAAGCGCCGCACCGCGGCGATTTTGACGAGCAGACCTTCAGGAAGGTCAACAGCTTAAAAAAAACGCCTTAACTGGGCGATCGGGATCGTGGTGGTGCTGCTCATTGTGGTCGCGCTGGTGCTGTTTAAGCTGTAATTTTCGCTCGCCTGGCGTACAATTAGTCAGTTGCTTTTTCACTGTCATAGAAGGGATGAACTTTAATGAAGATAGGCGTTATCTGCGCGATGGAAGAAGAGATCCGCACGCTGCTGCCCAAGCTGGCAGATCAAGAAGAATGGGTCGTGGCCAGCCAGCATTATTACCACGGCACCATTGACGGCACCGAGGTGACTGTGGTTGAATCCGGCATCGGCAAGGTGCAGGCGGGGATGACGGCGACGGTGCTGCTCAGCCAGTATCAGCCGGATGTGCTGATCAACACAGGTTCGGCCGGCGGCATCGGCCAGGGGCTGAACATCGGTGACGTCGTGATTTCGAGCAAGGTCGCCTATCACGACGTGGACGCCACGGCGTTTGGCTACAAGCCGGGCCAGCTGCCGCAGCAGCCCCTTTATTTTGACGCTGATCAGCAGGTGGTTGAGGCCATTGCCCAGGCCGCGCGCGAGACGGACCTGAAGACGCACGTTGGCTTGATTGTGTCCGGCGATGAGTTTGTTTCTAGCCAAAGTGCCGTCAAGCGCATTTTGGCCATGTATCCGGACGCGTTGGCCAGCGAAATGGAAGGCGCCGCGGTCGGCCAAGTTGCGCACGAATTCCACACGCCGTTTGTCATCATCCGTGCGATGAGCGACAACGGCGATGACAGCGCCTCGGTCAACTTTGACGATTTCATTATTGACGCGGGCAAACGCTCGGCGGCGATGCTGCTGGCGTACATTCACAACTTGAAATAAGGAGCGAGAGATTTGGATCACATCTATCTCGATAACGCGGCCACAACTCCGATGGCAAAAAAAGTCATCGAGACCATGACCACGCAAATGCAGTCTGATTTTGGCAATGCGAGCTCGACCCACTGGTTCGGCCGCAACGCGCGCGCCGTCATGGACGACAGCCGCGCTGTGCTGGCCAAAAGTATCAACGCCAACCCCAATGACATCGTGATCACCAGCGGCGCGACGGAGGCCAACAACACGGCCATCATGCAAACGGCACACGCGCGGGCCGGGCTCGGCAAGCACATCATCACCACGGCCATCGAGCATCTCAGCGTACTAAAGCCGATGGCGCAGCTGGAAAAAGAGGGCTTTAGGGTCACCTATTTGCCGGTGAACGAGGAAGGCGAGATCAGTTTGGCCGACTTCGACGCCGCGCTGGATGACGACACCATCTTGGTTTCGATTATGATGGGCAATAACGAGGTCGGCTCGCGCATGCCGATACAGCAAATCGGGGAGCGGCTTGTCGACCACCAGGCCTGGTTCCACACGGACGCGACCCAGGCGTTCGGGCTGCTCGACATTGACGTGGATGCACTGCACGTGGACATGCTGAGCGTGTCCGCCCACAAGATCAACGGCCCCAAGGGTATCGGCTTCCTGTACCGGCGCACCGGGATCAACTTCCCACCGTTCTTGCGCGGCGGCGAGCAGGAAATGAAGCGCCGGGCGGGCACTGAGAATCCACCGGCCGTGGCCGGGTTTGCCGAGGCGGTGCGCCTCATCACGTCGCAGGAAAAGGCAGACCGGCAGGCCAAGTACTACGGCTTCAAGGAGCAGATCATGCACGCGCTTAAGGCCGCAGGCGTGGACTTCAAGGTCAACGGCCCGCTGAAGCCGGATGCGCTCAATCACGTATTCAACCTCTGGCTGCCCGGCGTCTCGACCTACGCGCTGCAGACCAACCTGGATCTGGCCGGATTTGCCATTTCAGGTGGCTCCGCCTGCACGGCTGGCTCGCTTGAGCCGTCGCACGTCTTGACCGCCATGTACGGCGCGGATTCACCGCGCGTCGCAGAATCGATCCGAGTGTCTTTCGGCGCGTTCAACACCACCATGGACATCGTGCAATTCAGCGACGCCCTGGTCAAAATCGTCAACCGGCTCCGTAAGAAAGCCAACGCTTAGGCACGACTAAAGCACCGAATTCGCAGCGTCTCTGTGGGTTCGGTGTTTTGGTGTCCAGTTGAAAGAAAAGGTAAAATCTGCGCCGGGCTTTCAGTGGCTGGGGGCAAAAGCGTAGAGTGGAAGTAGTGACTAGGGGATTTTTGAGGGAGGAATTGAATTGGCGGAGGAAAAAAAGCACTCTTTCTGGATTAACGCAGGTCGAAGCAAAGGCGCGTTTGGCCAAGGACGGGCCCAACGAGGTGGCGGAAAAACCCTTCAGCTTTCCCCGGGCGATCGCGCAGCGCCTGTGGGAACCCTCCGCTTGGATCTTGGAAGGGGCACTGCTGCTGGAAATTATCCTTGGCAAGGGCATTCAGGCCGGCTTCATCATCGTCATGCTGCTGTTTGCAGCCGTGAACGGCGCGGTTCAGAACCGCAAGGCGACCAAAATTCTGTCCGGGCTCACCGACCAGCTGACGCTGACGGCGACCGTTATGCGCGACGGCCAGTGGCGGCGGGTGCCGGCGCGCGAGCTGGTGGTCGGCGACCTCGTCAGCTTGACTTCAGGCGACTTGGTGCCGGCGGATGTGAACCTGCTCCAAGGCCACGCCGACCTCAACGAAAGCTCGATCACAGGGGAAGCCCAAGGCGTGTCTCGGCGCGTCGGCGATGCCGCATTTGCCGGCACCGAGCTGACTGCCGGCCACGCCTTGGGCCGCGTCACGGCCACCGGGAAGGCCAGTCGTTCCGGCAAAACCATCAGCCTCATCAACAAAAGCTCGGCGCCTGGGCACTTGCAGCAGCTGCTGGGCAAAATCATCGGCTACCTGGCCGCGGTGGATGCAGTCCTGGCCGTGATTCTGATTGTGGCAACCCTGGTGCGCGGGCAGAGTTTGCTGGCGCTGTTGCCATTTTTGGCGATGCTGGTGATCGCGACGATTCCGATCGCCATGCCCTCCAGTTTTGCCGTGGCCAACTCCGTGGAGGCCAAGGTGCTCAGCGGCCAACAAGTCCTGGTCAGCGATTTGACCGGAATTCAAGAGGCGGCCAACATGAACGTGCTGCTGGTCGACAAAACCGGCACCATCACGGCCAACAAGCCCAGTGTGGTGGCTTTTTACAACTTGTCGGCGCAGCCAGATGAGACTGTCCTGCAATTGGCGCTGACCGCGACTGACCAGCGCAAGCCCAGCGTGATTGATGCGGCCATTCAAAATTACGCCGGCCAAAAGCAGGTTGCCCCACTGACACAAACCAATTACCTGCCGTTTGATTCCGGCACTGGCTACTCCCAAGTTCAGGTGTCAACTGAGGCAGGGCCGCAAATGGTCCGGCTCGGCTCTCTGAAGCAGCTGACCAAGATCACGGCGGCTTTTACGCTCCCTGCCAGCGTTGATTTTTCCGCCGGTCGCACGACCGCCGTTGCAGTCGCGGACCAAATGGTCGGGTTGTTCATCATGCAGGATCAGCCGCGTGCGGACAGCGCGGCAGCTCTCGCTGAGATCCGCGCCCACGGCGTCAAGGTGCTGATGCTGACTGGGGACAACCAGAAAACAGCGGCGGCCGTGGCCAAGCAGGTCGGGTTGCCCGGCCGCGTGATTTCTATCTCTGAGCTAACACCGCATCAGCCGCTGGATGACCTCGCCGGCATCGCCGATGTCGTCCCTGAGGATAAACTGGCCATGGTCACCAATTTTCAAAAGGCCGGTTATATCGTCGGGATGACCGGTGACGGCGTGAATGATGCGCCCGCGTTGAAGCAGGCGGACCTGGGAATCGCGGTTGCGACCGCCGTGGATTTGGCCAAGCGGTCGGCGCGCATGGTGCTTTTGACGCCGGGATTGAGTTCGATCACCAACGTGCTGGACAGCGGCCACCGGGTGTACAAACGCATGATGACCTGGACCATCACCAAGCTGTCGCGGGCGGCTCAGCTCAGCATCCTGCTGACGTTCGGCTACCTGATCTTCGGCTTCCTGCCGCTGAGTTTGAATGCGATGATCCTAGTCGCGCTGCTCAACGATTTGGTCACGCTGGTGCTGGGCACCGACCACGCGCAGATCAGCCACCAGCCGGAGCGCTGGGACATGAAAAAAAATTGAGCAAAACGGCCGGTCTTTACGCCGGTGGGTGGACGTTTGCCGGGTTTGGCTGGCTGCTGTGGCTGATCCACGTTGGGCAAACCGCGGCTCAGATCAGCACCGCGCTGTTCTGCTTCCTGATGTTTAGCGCAATGCTCACCATCCTGATGACCCGCACCACCAAACCATTTTGGGCCAGCGCCGCCAGCAAGCAGGTCAATTGGGCCATCGGGGGCAACACCGTCGTGACCATGATCTTGGCTGGGGTCGGGCTGGGCGTCACGGCAGTCCGGTTGCCCATCATTTTTCTCGCGCTTGCCCTGACGCTGGTGGTGGGAGTCCTGTTGACCGGCTTGACGCGGTGGCTGCACCCCGCGGCGTGAAACGCCAACGATTGCGCGGCAATCTTTGGCCCCGGATAGGCGATTATGGTAAGATAAAAGCGAATACAAGCGCCGCTGTGCGCACAGGGAGTGGGAGTTATGGCATTACAGGCAACTGGTTCCGTCTTGGGCGATCCGAAGACCTACAAGATTTCACCGCAGATCAAGCGTTACACGCTGATGGACCTGGGGTTTGTGAAAACGAAGAACGGCAACTTCCAGCTGGAGCGGTCGCTGGACCCGAATTCGCCGTTCACCCAGGCCAATAAGCTGAAGGTGACCTTCAAGGCCGACCTGTCCGGCTTTCAAATGGGTGTGACCACGGCCAACGGGCTGAAGGCCATCAACATTTTCAAATCCGACAAGACCGCTGATAACGTGGAGCAGTATCATTTCATTATTGACAACATGATCGAGCGTCAGGTGCTTGAAGAGGCCTGAGCGCACAATAAGGCCGCTGCGAAAATTAAATCGCAGCGGCCTTTTGCGTCCAATTGGCGGCTAGTTGATCTTGCGCTTCGGGTTCAGCAGGTTCATTGGATCCAGCAGCGCCTTGATCTGGTGCTGGAGCATGTCAACATCCTCGCCGAGCTCGGCGTTGTTCCACTGGTTCTTCAGCATCCCCACGGCGTGCTCGCCGGAAATGGTGCCACCCAACGCCAGTGTTTTCTTGAACATCAAGGACAACGCCTGGCTGACTTTGGCCGGGACCCCTTTTTCTTCAATCGGCCAGACAATGGACGGGTGGACGTTGCCGTCGCCGGCGTGACCCGCCGTGTAGATCTTCAGGCCGAGGTCTTGGCCGACCTGCTTGATGTAGTCCATCATCGGCGCCAGCTGGGACAGTGGCATCGCCATGTCCTCCATAATGTGGTTCTGGCCGGTGAAAATGGCTGGGAGCATGTCGCGGCGGACTTTTTCCAGCTGGGCCTGCTCCTCGGGCTTCTCGGTGACGGTGATGTCGCGGGCCCCGTGCTTGGTCAGCAGCGCGTTCAGCACGTCCATGGCCTGCTTAGTGCCGTTATCGATTTTAAAAATCAGCATCGCCCCGGACTCCTTGCTGTAGTCGGTGCCATCGTACTGATCAATGGCCTGAATGGTCGGGTGATCCATCGCCTCGAGCATCGTCGGGTAGACGCCCGAGATGCGGATCTCGGCGACGGCCTCGGCCAAGGCCGTCATGTTCTCGAAAAAGGCCATGCCCATGACCGGCGTTCCCAGCGGGATCGGCATCAGCTTGACCGTGATCTCGGTGATGATGCCTAAAGTGCCCTCAGAGCCGACAAACAGCTGGGTCAGATCGTAGCCGAACGCCTGCTTGAGCGTGCGGCCGCCGAGTTTCAGCTCGCGGCCGTCCGCCAGCACCACTTTGAGGCCGAGCACGTTGTCCTTGGTCGCCCCGTACTTGACGGTGCTCATGCCGCCGGCGTTGGTCGCGACGTTGCCGCCGATGCCGGAAATCGGCTTCGACCCAGGATCAGGCGCGTAGAACATGCCTTGCTTACGGGCGGCCTGGTCGAGGTCGCCGTTGATGACCCCAGGCTCGACGACGGCCAGCGAGTCGGCCTTGCTGATCTCCTTGATCTGGTTCATGCCGGCGGTGGACAGAATGAAACTGCCGGCGATACCGTCCGCCCCGATCACCGTACTGGTGAACCGGTTCTGGGTGACGACTGGAACGTGGTACTTGCGCGCGGTTTTCAGCACGCCTTGTACGTCGGCGGTGCTGTGCGCCTCGATGAAGGCGAGGGCCAGTCCGGAATCATCGTCGGTCAGGTTGGGGGAGAAAGACTGCTTTTTCAAGGTGGCCGGGTCGGTGATCACGCTGCCGGCGGTCACATTGGCTTTGAGGTCGGCAAGAATCTCATCGTTAGAAAATGCCGCAAAAACTGTCATGCTAATGGCTTCCTTTCTTTAAAACGCTTACAAAAATACCGTAACACTATTTTACCAAAAAGGGTGCCATAAGCCATTGGCGGTACCTGCTTCCCGATGATATTTCTGCCGGCAGTGCAGCTAACACTTTCGTCATGTTCAAATGCGGCAGGCAAAAAGTGTTATGGTATGAGCCATGCAGCCGCTGTGCTGCAAGTAAACCAAGCAGGCCTGCCGTGGTGGGCCGAAGGAGATTGACATGGCTTTTGCAATTGGGAAGTATCTGGCCGCCGGACGCGCTGCGAGCGGAAAGTCGCAGGAAGACACTGCGCTGTTGCTGGGAATCACTCCTGGAACGGTAGCCCAGTGGGAAAATGGGCAAATCGTTCCGACGCTCAGTCAACTCGGTCAACTGAGCCGTGTGCTCGGTGCGGCGCCGCAAGCGCTTGTGGGGTTGAAACCAAAAAAAGAAGCGCCTGCCGCTGATCGGCCAGCGGGATCAAAGTAAAAGTGTGAGCTGGGGAGCGACCTCTGACGAACTGCGCCGCCTGGTGTTGGCCAATCTGATCAGCCTTAGCGCCAGCTTGACCACGGAGCAGGCCGCCAGCTTGCAGCCGGTGCTGGAACAGCACTACCAGTTGTTGATCCAAGGGGTCACGGCGGTCGCCTATGTGGTGCAGACGATGTCGCTGGGCGTCAGTAAGGCCATGCGGCAGGCTGGCATCATGTTTTCGCCAGCGCAGGAGGCGGATTACATGGCCATTGTCCGGGCGGATTACATTCGCAAGTGAGGGTGTAAGCGACGTGCACTGCTTACTTTCAGATAGCGTTGTTTTTCCCAGTTGCACTGGTATAATTAACCTTACTGGAATTGACGACCTTCAAATCGGATAACTCCAGAATCTGATTGAATGATGGTGATCATTTTGGACAACAGCAACACCCGCGTTGTGGTGGGGATGTCCGGCGGCGTGGATTCGTCCGTGTCGGCGCTTCTCCTTAAGCAGCAAGGGTATGACGTCGTCGGGGTGTTCATGAAGAATTGGGACGATACAGACGAGAACGGGGTCTGTACCGCCACGACCGACTATGCGGACGTGGCTAAGGTCGCCGACGAGATCGGCATTCCTTACTACGGCATCAACTTCGAAAAAGAGTACTGGGACCGCGTGTTCCAGTACTTCCTGGACGAGTACAAGGCCGGCCGCACTCCGAATCCCGACGTGATGTGCAACAAAGAGATCAAGTTCAAGGCGTTTCTCGATTACGCCGAGGAGCTTGACGCCGACTACATTGCCATGGGCCACTACGCCCAACTGACGACCGACGAAAACGGCACCGTGCACATGCTGCGCGGCGCTGACGCCAACAAGGACCAGACGTACTTCCTCAGCCAGCTGTCACAGGCGCAGCTGAAGAAGTCGATGTTCCCGATTGGCGGCATGCAGAAGTCGCAGGTTCGGGCCATTGCCGAAAAGGCGGGTCTGGCCACTGCCCACAAGAAGGACAGCATGGGCATTTGCTTCATCGGCGAGAAGAACTTCAAGCAGTTCCTCAGCACTTATCTGCCGGCTCAGCCTGGTAAGATGATGACCTATGATGGCGAGGAGAAGGGCACGCACGATGGCCTGATGTACTACACCATCGGCCAGCGCCAGGGGCTTGGCATCGGCGGCAACTCGGAGAACTCTGAGCCGTGGTTCGTTGTCGGCAAGGACATCGAGAAGAACATTCTCTATGTCGGCCAGGGTTACAACAACCCGCACCTGATGGCGACCAGCTCGACGCGTCCGGCATGAACTTCTTCACCGGCAAGGCGCCTGCGACCGACTTTCACTGCACGGCGAAGTTCCGCTACCGCCAGCAGGATGTCGGCGTCACCGTGCACCTTGACGGCGACAATGCCCGCATTGAGTTCGACCACCCGGTCCGGGCCATCACGCCCGGCCAGGCCGTTGTCCTGTACGACGGGACGGAGTGCTTCGGTGGTGGGACCATTAACGTGGCCTACAACGATGCTCAGGTCCTGCAGTACGTGTAATGAGTTAGGCAAAAATCTCTGGCACTCCTGCGCAAGCGGGGGTGTTTTTTTTAACGCCTAAGCGGGTGAGTCGGCCACTATTCGGAACACGCGTTCGTATGGTAAAATATAGGCAATTGGAGGTGCGTGATGCAAGCACAAAGCACGTATGAATCCCCGTTCGGCGAGTTGACGTTGCTGGCCGACTCAGACCATTTGCTGGGCATTTGGTTCAAGGATCAGGATCACTTTGGCGGGCAGTTTGACTTGACGCAGGTGCCGCGTCAAGTGACGCCGGTCTTGATCAAAACCGGGCTGTGGCTGCAGGACTATTTTGCGGGCGAGAGGCCGGATCCCCAAACGCTCCCGCTTAAGCTGACCGGCACCGCGTTTCGGCAGGCCGTTTCCCGGGCACTGCTCGCGGTGCCGTACGGTGAGGTG
>NZ_BBAJ01000041.1 GCF_001311195.1 Lacticaseibacillus camelliae DSM 22697 = JCM 13995 | reverse complement strand
CGAGGAACTCGGTCTCACTGCCGACTTCAGCCACCAATCGCCGGTCGCGACCCTGTGGCACGCGTCTTGGGTCGAGGTCGTGTACCAGGTCACGATTCCGCGGCTGACGGTGCGCCAGCTTACCTTGCAGGCCACAGAAGTAGCCGAAGTGGCGCTTTTGCCGATTTCCGAGGCCACTGCCCGCTTGACCGGCAGCAGTACCAACTGGACCGCAGTGGTGCAGCAGGCCCTGCAAGACTAAAAATCGCCTCACGGTTGCACAGTTTCGTGCAAGACCGTGAGGCGATTTTGATTTACCTAGCTGAACAGGCTTTGAATCCAGTCGCCTAGCGTCTGGAAGAAGTTGACAATGCTGTCCCAAATCTTTTGCAGGAAGTTGCGGTTCTCCGGCGTGTCCAAGTTCTTCAGCTTGCCGAACAGACCCTTGGCACTGCTTTGAATGCTGGACGCCAGCTGATTGGCCTGCGCCTTAAAGTCGTTGCTCTTCAGCGCACCGGAATCTTGGATCTTCACCAACAAGTTGATGATCTGCGTGCGCTGGTTGTTGTTGATGATCTGCGTCAGATTGTTCTGCTTCAGCTGGCTGTCAACAATGTTGCCGATTTGGTTCTGCGACAGCGTTTGGCTGCCATTGTTGCTTTGGCTGGCCATCTGGGACTTCATGCCGGCGACGGCGTTGTTCAGCTGCTTGTCGGAATAGCCGTTTTGGCCTTTGTTGGCCTGCGTGATGCCAGACAGCGTGTTGACCTCATCCTGGGCCGCCGAAATTTGCGCCGAGTTCAGGGTCTGCCCGTTTTGAGCGAAGGCGCGTACACGCCGGCCAAGGCGCCGGAACCGTCGATTTTCACCGCGCTGGTAATGAAAATGTTGGCGTTGGTGACGCCAGCGGTAATCGCCGCGTTGCGGTACTGGTCAGCCGTGATGGTCGTGATGTTATTGACCCCATTGTAGTCCACGATTTGGACGTTAATGCCGCCACTGCTGGTTTTCTGCACTAAGGCACTAGACCAGACGCCGGAGCTGGCGGTGAACGACGAGCCAGCCGGGTTCAGGTACTTCACCAGCGTGCTGCCGTTGACGGTCAGCTGAGACACATCCGTCACGTTGGCGGCCTTTTCCAAAGTGCTCAGCGTACCAGACTTTTGATCTGGCGTCAGGGAGACGCCCAGCGTCGCCACCGGTGTCCATGTCTCATCGGCGTGCACCGACGTGCCGTGGTTGATGCCGATGCCCAGCGCCAGTGCCGCTGCGGCAGCAAGTGCAAGTAACCATTTTTTCATGATAATTGCTCCATTCGTGATTGATAGCTTATTTATACCAAAAGCCGACCCGATGCACGCGCATTTGGTCGGCTTTTAAGTAAAGCTTTGGCAATCCGTGACAATTTCGTTAGTTCTCCGGCAGCGTCTCGGTCGCGTTCAGGTAGGTGTAAAGGGCCCCTTCGCGCAGCCCATTTTGCGAAAACATCAGCCGGTCGCAGTCAATGTAGCGCAGCATGGTGATCACCGGCGTAAGGCCGCCGATGATGATGTCGGCCCGCTCACGCGATAGGCCTGGCACCGCCTTGCGCTGGTCGAGATTCTTATCCAGAATGTCCGCGTAAATAGCGTTGGCCGCAATGGTCGACATCCGGTAACCGTGAATGTCCTCGTAGCTGCCGCGTGCCTCACGCCGCCGCTGGATCTTGGCAAGCGTGCGGTTGGAACCGCCAAGCGCCACGATGGGCAGGTTCAGGGCCTTGCGCAGCCACCAGACGCCATTCAGCATCGTGGAAAAATCCGTGGTCAGGTTAAACAGCTCCGCCGGCGTCACCAGTTCGCCGCTGATGTACTGTTCGGACAGGTTGACCGAGCCGACCGGCAGCGAAATGCGGTGGACCAGCTTGCGGTTCTGCACCAAAGCCAACTCGGTCGACCCGCCGCCAGTGTCCATGATCAGCGCGTTTTGAATCGGCAGCGTGTTGCCCACCCCAAGGTAATCCAGCTCCGCCTCCCGGTCGCCGGTGATGACCTTTATTTCCAGTCCGGTCTCGCCCTTGACCCGGGTCAAAAAGGCTTTCTGATTGGTGGCGTTACGCGTCGCGGCAGTGGCCAAAATCTCGAGCTTAAGCGGTTTAAACGCCTTGATCGCGCCGGTGAAGTTTTTCAAGGCCGCGATTGTGCGCACCATCGCCGGCTCCTTGAGCGTGCGCTCCGGACCCATGTCTTCGGACAGCCGGACCATGTCCTTGAGCTTGACGACTTCCTTAGGGTTGTCGTTAGCGTCAATTTGCCAAATCGACAGCCGCGCCGAGTTTGAGCCGAGATCGATCACGCCGTAATACGTCATTCGTCATCCTCCTGGTCTTCCGGTGCGGTCAACGGCGTGAAGTGGCGCGCGCTGCTTGGATCCACTGGTGCTTCCTGCTGCTTATGCGCCGCCTGCGCCGCGGTTTTGGCCGCGGCCTGTTCCAAGAAGGTTTCCTGGGCGTTCAGCGGGTTGACTCCGCGCCGGTCGACGCGGGCCCAAGAATTATCGGGCTGAAGCACCCGCGTCTTCACGTTATCGTCCCACAGCGTTTGGTAAATCTGGCAGATTTGATCGTGAATGTCGTCCTGCAGGATTGGGAACAGCAGCTCCACCCGCCGCGACAAGTTGCGCTTCATCAAGTCGGCTGAGGACAGATACAGGTGCTCAGCGCCACCCGCGTAGAAGTAGTAAATGCGGCTGTGTTCCAGGAAGCGGCCGACAATCGAGTGCACCGTGATGTTCTCCGACACGCCAGGAATGCCAACCTTCAAGTTGCAGATCCCGCGGACCAGCAAATGAATCTTGACGCCAGCGGCCGAAGCCTTGTACAGTGCCAAAATCATTTCGGTGTCGGAAAGGGAGTTCATTTTCATACGGATCTCCGCCGGCCGGCCCGCCTTGGCCTCACTGATTTCCGCGTCGATCTGTTCCTTCAGAAAGTCGCGAATGCCCAGCGGAGCGATCACCAACTTGTTGAAGTACGCCGGCTCGGAGAACCCGGACAGCATGTTAAAAATGTTCGAGCGTCGGTGCCCATTTCGGTGTCGGCGGTGAACAGGCCCATATCGGTGTACACCCGCGCGGTGACATCGTTGTAGTTCCCGGTGGCCATGTGCATGTACCGGCGAATGCCGTCCTCATCGCGGCGCACGACCAAGGCCAACTTACAATGCGTTTTCAGCCCAACGAGACCGTAAATGACATGGCAGCCGGCGCGCTCCAGCTCCTGGGCCCAGTGCACGTTATTCTCTTCGTCAAACCGCGCCTTCAGTTCGACCAGCACGGTCACCTGCTTGCCGTTTTGCGCGGCCAGCTTCAGGTAAGAAATGATAGGCGACTTCGACGACACGCGGTACAGCGTCATTTTCACGGCCAGCACCTGCGATCCAGCGCCGCCTGGTGAATGAATTCCACCACCGGCGTGAACGAGTCGTACGGGTGCTGCATGAAAATGTCGTGGTCACGAATCTGGTCAAACAAGTTGCCAGAAACCAGGTGCTGGTCCAGGTACGGGGTGAACGGCGGGTACTTGAGCTCGTCGTGGCCGCGGACTTGCTTGACCAGTTTGGACAGCACGTTGAGGTCGATTGGCCCCTTGATGGCGTAAATGTCATTTTCCTTTTCCACGCCGAGGCCCTTGATCAGGCGCTTGCGCAGAAACTTGCTCATGTTCGCATCGATTTCCAGGCGCATGACCTTGCCGCGCTGCCGCTTCTTCAACTGCGACTGGATCTCCTTCATCAGATCGGACGCGTCTTCCTCAGCTACGTCCAAATCCATGTCCCGCGTCACGCGAAACAGTGCCGTTTCCCGGATCTTCGCACCGACAAATAAGGCGCCTAGGTGCTTACTGATCACGTTTTCCAGCAAGATGAAGTCGTTCTCGCCATCTGGCAGGCGCAGCACGCGCGGAAAGACGTCGGGAATCTGAACCATCGCAAAGCTGCGGTTCTTCTCGTCTTTGTCGTCGCCAGCCGCGTTATCCTTATCCTCAGGCGTTGCAGCCTGATCGCCAAATTCAGCGAATTGTTGGCTAAGAACGGGAATGGCCGCGTCGGGTCGACCCCCATTGGCGTCAGCACCGGGTACAGCTCTTGGACAAAATAGTCGCGGCAGAATTCGACCTGGCGCGGTGAAAGCTGATCTGGCGTCAGCAGATGAATGTTCAGCTCGTCCAGGCGCGGGGCAAGGGAGCGGGTCCAGGTCGAGTACTGCTTGTCAACCATGGCGTGCGCGTCTTTAGCGATGCCGGCCAGCTGCTGCAACGGCGTCAGACCCGCCGCATCTGGAGTGACGTAATCCACGGCCACCATTTTGCGCAGGCTGGCGACGCGCACGTTGAAGAATTCGTCCAGGTTGCTCTGCGTGATGGCGAGAAACCCCACCCGTTCAAGCAGCGGATTGCTCTTATCGCGCGCCTCTTCCAGCACGCGGTCGTTGAACGCCAGCCAGCTCAGCTCGCGGTTCGTGAAGTTCTTGGAATTAGCAAAGTCGACACCTTTTTTTTGCTCATAGCCGAGTCTTTCCTTTCAATTCAATTGGCAGCCCGTAGACAGCTGCGAAAAATGCCCCTTTGGTCCGCAGTGACCAGCGTTCCAGCTCGACGTCATCGCTCGCGGTGACGGTCAAAAGCACCCGGTCTTTTTGCAGGGACACCCGAATCTTTTCAATTTTCTGCTGGCGCGAGGCGTCCAGCGCATCTGCCACCCGGAGCAGCGCGGTCAGCTTGGCAATCACCAGCCGGCGGTTTGCGTTCAGTTCCGTCAGATCGGACAGATCCGTCTGCGGCGTGTCGCTGGAGTGATAGCGGGCGATTGTCGCCACCATGCGCTGCTCGGCCGCGGTCAGCCCAATCAGCTCCGAGGCCCGAATAATGTAATCCGAGTGTTCGTAGTGCTTGTGCGTGTCCACGTACGCCCCGATGTCAGTCACCGTGGCGGCGATCTCTAGCAGCAGCCGCTCGCGCTTGCCCAGCCCGTGTAGTTTCTTCAGCCGGTCAAACAGCTGAAGCGCGTACTTGACCGTGAAGTCGCGGTGCTTGGGATCGACCATGTAGCGCTCCGCCAGGTTCCGGGCCGAAATCAGGATCTCGTGGTCCGAGTCGATGTTGACGGCCTTGGACCCGGCCTCCGACGCAGCGTTGACCTCCAGCCCGTCCAAGAGCTTGAGGTCTGAGATCCAGATCTCATCAGAGTTCAGCGACTTGATCAGGCGGTAAACCAACAGCACCGTCGGCAGCACCTGCGCCGTTTCGGTCGGGGTCAAATCGTACTGCTCGCTGAGATACTGGTCAGACGCATGTGTGATCTCCTGATACAACAGCTTGAACCCGTCGCGGTCGATCTCGACGGTATCAGACCCCGTGGGGATCAGAGCGCTGAACACTGACAGCGCCGACCCCATCAGTATCACGTGCGGATAATGCTGATTTTTCGGCAGCAGACGCATGAAATCCGCCAGCCGCGAGTCGATAAAGTCACGCATGACCTCGACCGGATTAGGCACCGTCCGCTGCAGGTCGGACATCACCTCAAACACACGCAGCGGCCCCAGCGACAGGTTCCGCGAAAAGCCAAAGTCGCCATCGGCAAACGCGGTCAGTTCGGCCGAGCCGCTGGAAATGTCAATCAGGACTGTCCCATCCTTGGTCACTTGATTGAAGTTGGGAAACTTGCCCAGCACCGCCTGGGTGCGATAAAACGATTCCTGCGACAGGGTCAGCGGTGAAACCACCAGTCCGGTGCGGCTTTGCAGCTGATCACGAATGAACTGGGCGTTTTCCGCCTCGAAAAAGCTGTGGCTGCCGACGACCTGCACGTCGCGCACGCCGTAATCCTTCATCAACCGGTCAATGGTCTGAAGCGCCACGACCAGTTGATCGACAGTTTCTGGCTCGATCTCATGCGTGGCGTAAATGTCCTCGCCTATTGCGACCGGGTAAGAGCCGCGCTCGATTTCCTTGAGCGTGCGCAGATCCGTAATGCTGAAAAAGACAAATTGGGCGCCGATCACCACAAACCCGCGTTCAGAAACTGCCATGTTGCTCCCCCTCTTTCTTGTCCCAATCATAGCATTTTAACCCCGTTCTGCGAATGGTTTGAAACCACATGTAACAGCTTTCAAAAGCCGGACCGGTGTGCTAATGTGAAGAGGAATTGGTACCGTCGATCACGGCAGTGCTGTAATGAAGGAGGAATTTATTCGATGAAACATTTGAATCTTGGAGGCGTCGGCGTGTCCGTCTCCGCCGTTGCGCTGGGTGTGATGCGCATCACCAAGCTGAACGTGGACGAAGCCACGAACCTGCTGGAAAGTGCCCATAATGCTGGTATCAACTTTTTCGACAACGCGGACATCTACGACGGCGGTAAGGCCGAGACCCTATTCGGCCAGGCACTGAAAAAAAAGCCAGCTTCTCACGTGATGATGTCATCGTCCAAAGTAAGGTCGGCATCGTGCCCGGCAAACGCTACGACTTTTCCAAGCAGCACATCACCGAGCCGTTGACGGCTCGCTCAAGCGCCTCGGCCTCGACTACCTAGACGTCCTGCTGCTGCACCGGCCGGATGCCTTGATGGAACCGGACGAGGTCGCCGCGGCGTTCGACGAGCTGCAGGCGGCAGGTAAGGTGCGCCACTTCGGCGTTTCCAACTGCAACCCAATGCAGATCGAACTGTTGAAAAAGGCCGTCAAGCAGCCGCTGGTTGCGAATCAACTGCAGTTTGCGGTCACCCACACCGGCATGATCGACGGCGGCATCCACGTCAACATGACGGATGACCGCTCCGTTGATCACGATGGGTCGATTCTTGAGTACTCGCAGCTGCATGACATGACGATTCAGGCCTGGAGCCCATTCCAGTACGGCTTCTTCGAAGGGGTCTTCATTGACAACCCGAAGTTCCCGAAGCTCAACGCCAAACTTCAGGAGTTGGCTGACAAGTACCACACCAATTCCAGTGCCATTGCGGCCGCTTGGCTGATCCGCGTGCCCGGCACCCAAGTCATTGCCGGCACCACAAACGCCAAGCGCATTGCCAACATTGCTGAAGGCGGCGACATCACACTGTCCCGGCAGGAATGGTACGACGTATATTTCGCGGCAGGCAACGATTTGCCTTAACGCATTAATTCTCAGCGGACACAAAAACGTGATCAACTGGCAAAACCAGTGCGACCACGTTTTTTTGTGCCTATGACTTTAATAATCCGCCCACTAATCCATTACAGTACTAGCCTCATCTTTTGAATCAGCCTTCTTCGCCGCGATTGCAGCTTCCTTCTTGACAGCCTGCCGATCAAACGCCCTGAAGAATGGATAGTAACCTGCAGTTGCCAAGCGACTTCGATCAGCTGCCACAGTCCGGCGCGCCAATCACCGCCGGTCATTAAGAAGCCCAAGAACGGTACTGGTGTGCACCACGGCACTTGCGCAACGATGTGGCCGATGATGCCAAACTTCATCAGATACCAGGTGATTGCTTCAAGAATCATTGGGATCAGCAGCATTGGCACCGACAGGAACGTGTTCAGAACCACTGGAAAACCAAACATGATTGGTTCACTGATATTGAACAGTGATGGCACAAACCCGACGTTGCGAACCGCTTTGTACTGCTCACTCTTAGCAGTGAACATGCACAGGACTAGACCCAGGATGGCACCAGTACCACCGATTGTCATCCCAAAGTTCAGGAAGCCATCGGCCGCAATGTGAGTTGGCGCCTGACCGTTAGCGACCTGCTTCATGTTTTCCGTCAAAAAGACAAAGAAGATGCGGATGATGTGTTGCTCAAGTCCGGCAAACCGGATTACCTTGGGGTCAACTACTACCATGAAGGCACGATTCAGCAGAACCAGCTGGAGAAACCAGTCAAAGACGACCGGCAAAAGTCGTTTAACGCCACTGATCCGTACCTGATGCAGCCTAAGGACGCCCAAGCACAAGATCCCGAGATTCCGATGTACAATCAGGTCGATAATCCCTTCCTCAAGCAAACCGAGTGGAGCTGGGACATTGATCCGGCCGGCTTCCGGGTCACGCTGCGCGAACTGACTGAAAAGTACGGGCTGCCGATGCTTATCACGGAAAATGGCCTTGGGGCGAGCGACGAACTCAAGGACGGCAAGGTCGACGACGGTTACCGCATCGATTACCTGAAAAAGCACGTCCAGGCGATGCAGGAGGCCATCACCGACGGCTGCGATGTCATCGGCTACTGCGCCTGGTCATTCACCGACCTACTCAGCTGGCTCAACAGTTACAAGAAGCGTTACAGCTTCGTGTACGTCGACCGCGATGACGATAGCCAGCGGACGCTGGATCGCATCCCCAAGAAGAGTTACTACTGGTACCAGCACGTGATTGCCACTGACGGCGCAGATTTAACCATGCAGTCTTAATCACCTAGCAAAACACCCGTCTGATGCAAGAGACCTTGCGTCAGGCGGGTGTTTTAGTGCGACGGATTTGATTAACACTGGTGTGCCAAACGAAAACCTGTATTACAGAATACAATAATACAAAATCTTACGGGCTTAAACATCGCTAAATCAGCATTTCCTGAATTGATACAGAAGCTCACCGATATTCTCTTACCATGTAATACATGTATTTCTGAATACACAAGCAAACCAAATAAATAGAGTTATAACTCGCTCGCCAAGCAGCCATAATCTACATCCCAAACCTGTTTTCTGAATGACTACGCTTTAAAAGTTCAATCCTCGAATATTTAAACCGCCTAATTCGGCCATCACGTATTATGAGGTATTATTGTTTCCCGGCAAACCGCCATCACAGAACGCCCTCATGGTATACTCTCCGTAGATGTAGTACAAAATAGGGTTCCTGAAATGCCATGAATACTAGCAACCGTATTGAGTTTTGCTAACTTTAAGGGTGACGAGTACCACCGCGCTCCTCGTCTGTAGCCTTACCAAGATGGGGTTCAAGGTCTGCATGATTGGCTTCGATCCTCAGGCGAACATGACTGTGCTGATAATCAAAACTTACGCAAATTTGCACGATGACAAGCTGGCGACCATTAAAAGCTCGCTGATGACCGGCATCACGGATAACCCGAAGAACATGTGGGACAAGAAGGTTCACAAGGCCTACGCCGATGTCGCCAATGAGATGATCAACCGTCTGGAGGCGAACTAGTATGGGAATGCTAGAAAAGAAACCTGCCAACACACAACGCAAATCACTCCTGAAGCACACACCGGGTGGGGTGCAGTCGACCGCGAAACCATCATCCAAGACGTCAAGAAAGAGGCAGCGCCAAAGAAAAAGGTCGCCGAAAAGACGACCTCGATCCGCATTTCAGTTGCCACCCGCAATGCGCTTAATTCGCTTGTGACACTGGGCGAGGCCAACACAGTAAACGACCTGGTCGAACAACTGTTGACTCAGAAGATCGAGTCTCTGCGGCCCACATCATCAACGATGTCGCCAGCAAGCGCGATACCAAATAAAGCATCTCATTTACGGCAATCAACAATGCAACTCAAAATCTTCAAGTCTGCCATCAATCAACGATTACCAGCAGAAGGGACAGATAAATATGGCCCAAGATGAAGAGAATCTGCGCAGCAAACTGATCTGTTACGATTGTAAGTCATTCGCCGCTTACGAGGACGGACAATACTTGCTAAAATTCTTTGCACTGATAGACGTTAACGTAGATGGCACATGGGAGATTGAGCAGCATATGGTGGCAGATCTATCCCAGCCCATCCCTAAAACTGAACAGGAACGTGAAATCTGCAACCAGCAGAAAATGGCTGCAATACAGTTCTACAGAGTTAAGAACGAGCGTGAGGAGCAAAAAAAGGCTATGAACCAACATGCAGACAACCTGGCTCTGATGCAGATGCAGGCTGTCATGCGCAAAGATCTAAATCGGCAACTGCAAAAAGCGCTCAGTATTGAAGTGCCTGTGCCGTTGTATTCTGTAATACAATAATACATGTATTACAGAATACAAGTTCGGAGGTGTCCTCTAGTTGCTGACTGATCCGCCTAGAAGGACTCAAATGTCTCAAAAACCGCATCCTGCATATGAGGTTCAATCTCCCTTCGTCGGCGTCCTACTCATCAGCAATTCTGTGGTCACATACTACCGTCTTCACCGTGGAATCAGCAGTGGCGTACAGGCATAGAAAGGAAAATCACCGTTGAGCAAATCTGATAACAAGTCTCAACAGAATAACAGTCAGAACCAGCCTCCGATCCAAGCGGATAATCAGACTTCCCATGAGCAGACGAACGGCCTTGCTGACGAAATCACTCAACAACTCACCGATGTGTTAAAAAAATGCTATCGCAAAGGATGGTATCACGGCTGGCGCCAACGAAGTCCTTGAGGCCTTGCAACAAAACATGATCAACACCGATCCAGACGAGACCGATGACCACGACTTTGATCCGCTAGATGACTACGATGCCGAGGAGAAAGCAGCTGAGGCCGATGAGGATCGGCTGGCCGCAGCTGAAGACAAGGAGGAAACAGCCGAAGAACCAGACGACAGCTCCCCAGACTACAACAAGTGGAGCCAGGATCAGCAAACTGAGGACGAGGCCATCGCCAATGGTCTGCCACCAGATTCTCCGGACGGCTGGGCCGGTGCCGACCTCAATCCTAACTGGGAGACCGGCCGCAATCAGACTGATGACCACAGCAATGATAATGATGATTCAGATCATGGTGATGACGAAGGGTAACACCAACGCGCAGAAGGAAAACTCAGCATGTTTGAAAAATTTAAAGCCAACCGGATTCGCCACAAGGGGATTCGCCGGGCAGAGAAGGATCTTCAGAACTCAGGAAAAACCGGCCTAGCACTCTATGACTTCGTTCAGGAATACACCGGGGATCCCAATCCTTGGATCAAGAACCCGTATGGTTTTTTTCAACGATTATCAGTTACAGTACGTTGCATTGGCCAACCAAAGAACAGGATCAGTCGCGGTTCTGTATAGCGAAAATCCTCCAAAGCCAAGGAAGAAGCCGCAAATAACAAGCACAAAGTCTAAGATGAAAAGCCATGACGAAATCACCAACGATGTCGCCAGCAAGCGCTACACAAAGTAGGAGAGACAGCTTTCGTTCACGCACTGTCAATTTGCATTGAGTCTAACAGCTACAAGCCGATAACTTTTGCTTTTAAGGAAACAACGATAAGGGGGAAGAAAACATGGGTAAAGGAAAGATTGTAGGTAAAATCGCGGCAAAAGCAGTTCAAAGCTTGGCACCTGATTTAGCGGTAACAGCAGCTGCAGGAGCAGCTAATATATTCAAAAATACATACGATAAACACCAGGCGTACGTCAAGGTGCCCGATGTCTCAGGCTTATCGATCGAAGACATACCGCCTATCTTACAAAAGGCAAAATTCAATTTTGCCAGTGTTCTGGCAGAGCCCGATAAACGATATGCAGAAAAGCGGCCGAACACAGTACTTAGGACAGCGCCGCATGCTAATGCTTCAGTGCCGCCGGAGACGTTTATCAAGGTGTTCTATGCAGACGAGGATGTAATCAACGCCAGCAAAGCTCTTGCAGCTGAAGCATCTGAAAAAAAGGCTGCGCGCAACGAGGCTGCCAAGCAGCTTGCACATAAGGTTGAAGATACGGCAAAAACAACCACCGTTGGGCTCGCTCATAAACTGAACCCCAAGAAGCTGTTAAAGAAAAAGCAGGCGCAACTGATCAGACTGTTGACCAGGAAGACAAAAATACGGAACACAACTCTGACTGGGAACCCACCCACGAGCAAGATTTAATTAACAACAACAGTGATGAAGTTTAGACCCTGACTTAAAAAAATTCCACGTTCTAAAAAGTTGCAGATTATCCGGTTTTGCCACAAGAAACTAAATTCGTCAGGGCAAAAAGATCCTGTCAGCTCAGGCAAAGCCAACGTGGCCTTGTGTGATTTTGTTCAAGGCTATCCCTGGAAATCCCGATTCTTGAATCAACAATCCGTATGGCTTTTGACCAGTCATGAATTCAGCGACGTCCAACATCCAACTTCGAACAACACTTCTACAGAAAACTGCAAACGGAGGTTAACTATGAGCATAATCGGTATCGGTACCCCTGAACAGGCTGCTGATAAAATCACTCAACTACTCTCTAAAGATCCGAACTTGGTTCAACAGGCCGGCGCCAATCTGGCACACGTCTTCTACGAGGCGCCGTTAGACAAGAAGCATTACGACGATTGCCGCAGACGACTGAAGCAGCTCTATCCCAAAGCGGAACGAGTTGGCTATATCTGGGCTGAAATCAACAAATCGGACAATATCATTGTTGTTGGTTCAACCTATACGCACGATCTCTTTGAGACCTATGAACTGCTCAAAGGTAACACGCTGAAGAAGCTTGCTAAGGCCGTCCTTTCTGACAAGGAGAACGCTGCGCTTGCCGACTATCAAAGTAGAATCAATAGCGCAATCGCCGGCGCCGTCATCATTCCCATCTCACCAGAAAAAAAACCTGCGCGAGGCAGAACAGATTCTTGGTCGTCGAATCATCGACACTTATGGCGCACTCAATCCCAACCTTTAAAACAGCGGGCCACTCGTAGAATTATGCTGCATATAAATCATTTACGGAATTGACCGCCAGTACTCTCTCCAAGAGTCCTCGTGTCTATATCTACCGATGCAAACAGAGAAAACACACGTGCAGCAAGAACTTGTACTACCAGAAGTCAGCATAACTCATGCCAAATCTCTAGCCTGAGAAATCAGTACTCTGATGGATCATCCAGCGTTGAACTTGGACGACAAACATCTGTCTTTCAAGTGCCCCTGATTGGCATCGGTAGCGCTTTTTGCGTGACACTTAGTTCAGCGGTTGAATCGAGTGATTATCAATGTACAGGGCATCGACCAACACCTCGTGCGCCGGCAGCGGCGGATTGTTCATCTGGTCATCTAGGAGGTCCAGCGCCTTGGTCATAATGTGCGTTTCGTCTTGCTGAATCCGGTTAAAATTCAACCGGCTAGTTTGGTATGGCAGTCCATCAAAGGCAATCCCGCCAAGACGGCTAACAGGCTGGTCGGCAGCGGAAAGCGCAATGGAAAAAAGGTTTGCACTTGAAAAGTCCAAACGCCATGACACACGTAAATGGCCGAGAAGAGTTCAATCGGCGGTTAATTTTTTTTGACTCTCCCTAGACAGCATCTCAGTGTTCTGGTCGTGGCTGTCAAAATTCGTCTCTACGCTCAGCCAAGCCTCTGCCGAGACCCGGCGATCAATTTCTCGATAGGCAGTCTGAATCCCCCGAATTCGTCCTGAATCGCGGTGTTGCGAGCCCCGCGGTGGACCAGAAACAGGATGTTTCGATGACCCATATCTAGCAACATTCGGGTGATTGTGCGCGAAATCTTGAAATTATCAGTACCGACGAACGGCAGCGGGTAGTCCCCGATCCGCCGGTCGATGATTACCACGGGTGTTTCGATGAAGTCGGCAGCCAGTAAACCCTTATTTTCACTCTCGCCTTCAACCGGCATGATGACCAGGCCGCTGACGCCCTCTGCAATGAGCGACTTCACGATGACCGCCTCGTCGTGCTGCGACTCGTTAGAGAGCCGAATAATCGGGATGAACCCACGGGCTGCGACTTGCGCCTGAAAAGTGCGGATCAACTGTGCACCGTAACTATCAGCAAAGCCCGACAGCACAAAGGCAATCTGCTTACCGCCGGCCAGCGTGCGTGCCCCCGTGCCAGCCTCTGAAGTAGCAGGGCGCGCTAGAATTCGGGTCCGCATCCCGGAACCAGACTCGATTAAATGCTCTTCACGCAGTAACGCCAGCGCCTTGCGAATCGTCACCCGACTAACCGAATAAACCTCGGTCAATTCCTTTTCACTGGGCAGGGTTTGGGTGGTTCCAGTAGCGATATTCGCCTTCAAGCGGCGATAGATTTGAATGTATTTGGGTTGATAGCTCATGGTCGATTCCTCCCTAGCGATACTAGATTCTAATACATCTCAGGCTGTTTTGATACCATGGCTCCTGCGGCGGTCTAATGTTCTATCATGAACTAGAGAATGAGCGCATTCAAACGCGTGATAAGGAGTAGCACAATTGACAAACACACTCACCAAAAGTGAATTTAACCAAATTGCCGCACACATCGAGAAGGCAGCCAACAAGTCAGCGGCCGATCTGGATCCAGCAATCAAGCACCTTTTCACTAGTGGTATTCACCGCTTTTTAACCGAAAACATCCACTTCAGCGACGGTCGCCTCTACGTGATCACTGGTGATATTCCGGCAATGTGGCACCGTGACTCCACCTTCCAGATGCTGCCTCTGCTACATTTGGTCAAGGAAGTGCCTGAAGTGACTAAATTAGCCGCCGCCTTACTGGAAACCCAGATGTACTGCATCCAATTAGACCCTTATGCCAACTCGTTCAGCGAAAAACCGAACCAGTCGATCTGGGGGACTGACCACTCGAATATTACGGTTAATGCTTCAGTGTGGGAACGCAAGTATGAGCTCAACTCCCTCACGACCCCGATTCATCTGGCCTATGCGCTGGCGCAGCTGCCGGGTCAAACTGCCCAGAAGCTGCCAAAATCGTTCTGGCAGACCGTCCCATCCATTCTGACCGTCATGAAGACGGAACAACGCCACGAAAGTTCCCCGTATCGATTTGAACGCCCAAACGGGCCAGCATCCGACACGTTGCCCAATGCTGGTAAGGGGACCCCAGTTGGTTACACCGGCATGATATGGAGTGGGTTCAGGCCCAGCGACGACGCCTGCCAGTATGGCTACCTGATTCCGGATAATCTCTACGCCGCGCATGTTCTGGACGAACTTGGCGAACTTATCAAAGCGGCAAATCAGCCGCAGACGCTGGCAGACGAAGCAGCCAAATTGGCCGCCGACATCCGTGGTGGCGTCGAAAGATTTGGCCACGCTACCCACAATGGTGAAACCATTCTGGCCTACGAGGTGGACGGATTGGGCCACCAGCTGCTAATGGACGACGCTAATTTGCCGAGCTTACTTTCTCTGCCATACTTGGACACCTTACCAGCGACCGATCCGCTTTATCAGGCCACTCGCCGTTTTGCCTTGAGCACAGCCAATCCGTACTACTACACCGGCAGCGCGCTTGCCGGTGTGGGCAGCCCGCACACCCCTGAAGGGTACGTCTGGCCGCTGTCCGTGATTGTTGAGGCCGCCACCAGTACCGATCCGGCGGCGATTCAAAAGGCCCTCGACACCCTCGTCGCCACTGATGCCGGCACCGGCCACATTCACGAAAGCATCGATGCCAACGATCCGAAAAACTTTACCCGCGAATCCTTCTCTTGGGCGGATATGACATTTTGCAATCTGGTTCTGCTTGGCCTGGAAAAAGCCAAAACCAACTAAGCAACTTAATAATCTGAATAAACAGAGATGGCTCGATGCTTAAGCATTGAACCATCTCTGTTTATTTCGGTGTAAGTTTGTTTAACACGACATAATCAGCGCATATGTCCAGATTATCGTTCAGGTCATCAGTTCTGTTTATGCTGGCACTTGGCTGGCAAGAAAATCACCCAAGTGCGCGGCGATTTGCGCCATTCCCTGCGCAGTCGGATGCAGCAGGTCTGAACTCAATGCGGTCATGTCGGCCAGCAGATCGAGGCCGCTGATGTATGGGAGCTTGCCGGTGGTTTCCTCGCGCACAATGCGGCGAAAAGCGGCCACTTTGGCGGGGTCCTCCGGATAATCCGTCACGACCATATCTGTGGCCACGACCGGGCGCGAGTCTTGGGCAAACGGCGCGATGAAACGCCGCACGCGCTGGCGAAACGCCTCAGGGGAAAAGGCCCCAAGCATGTTGATGCCCATTTCAATTGAGGCGAACTGCCAGTCATCACGGCCGACCAGGTAATCGGCCACGCTAGGCTCCAGCCACGCGGACCCCGGAAACCCGAAGTTGAGCAGATCAGCATTAAACCGGTCGGCGATTAACTGCGGATACGTTGCGAACGGATTCAGGGCCAGTGACCCATGCGTGATCGAAGACCCGTATGCCAGGTAGGTGCGCTGCGGCATTTGTGTCGGCGCTGGCACCGCAACGTCCCCACTGACACCGTAGAAGTAGTTGCGGCAATAAGGCAGGCAGACGCGCACCACCGCCGGATCAAACGCTAGGTGTTGCTGCCTGGCCAGTGCCTGCAGCCTGAAGAGGTTCACCGGCCGCGGGATTGTGATGGTCGCCTTCTGCGGGGTCAAAATGCGCGACGAGGCTGACCAGGTGCCTGGAAACGTTCCGTAGCGAATGTAGGCGACCTGCGCCTCGGCGGCCTTTTCCACCGCCAGCATAAGCGTGACGGTCGGCGCGTTCATCACAAACCGGAGCTCCACCCCACTGGCGTCGGACGAGGTGTGCGTGGCCGGCTCGTCCAGCTGCGCAAACACCGTTTCGGGCACTCGGTCTAGTAGCGGCCCGGCCGAGGTCTCGCGGATCCGTTCAACGTTGTGAAACAAAATCCCTGATTTTTCCACTTCCAAAATTTCTCCTTATCAAATCAAACCTGGCCATAATCAGCATTCGGCAAGTCTTATCTATCAATGCGCGTCGTCCACCGGTAGCTCAGTGGCATCACCACGATCATGGCGGCAATCACCAGCACCAACGCAGCCACTGAGACCACCGGCGGGGAAAAACAGGCTGGCAAGCATCAAGACGCCGCCGGCCACCATCACGTAGCCCAACACGCGCATGCTCTTCAGCGCGCCGGCGGGGTTTTTCACCTGCCACGGCACGTGATAGCCGATCCCAATCCAGCCCTTGTGCGCTGCAGGGGCAGGCACAGTCGGCAGGTAGTTGCCCATCGCAATGAACACGGCGCCAACCACGGCAATCGCCCACAGCCGAATGTTGACCGCCTGACCTAGGCCGTAACGGATCGTTGCCACATAGATGACCACCGTCACGACTGGAATGATCCACACTGTGATGCGCTCAAAGCGCGGCGCACTTTTGCCGTGGCTGCTGGCCCAGTAAGTGGTGCCAACGGCCAACCAGTGAGCGCCCAGCATCAAAAGCGGCAGCCCGTACACGACTAACGCTTTGGGCATCCACCCGTTCGGCTGATTGTCGACGCCCCAGTGGGTCACCATTGTCGCCGGCAGCGCACTGTATTGGCTTGCGCCGTACAGCATTGTCGCCAGGATCACGGCAGAGGTCAGCGCCAGCACCCACCATTTATTTTTTGTCATTAGACTCGCCTCCAATTCCCAAACTGTAGATCCAGCTGAGCACTTCCTCGAACACACTGGCGTTTAGGTCGTAGTAGATAAAATTCTTCTCGCGCCGCTCGGTGATCAAATTCGCCTGTTTGAGCAGTTTCAAGTGGTACGACACGGTCGCTGGTGTGAGGGCGAACTGGGCCGCAATTTCACCGGCCGGCTTCGGCTCGTCCTTCAGCAGGTTCAAAATCTTACGCCGCACCGGATCGGAAATGGCCTTCAGGGTGTCACTCATTGCCATGGTCCTGCCTCCGCTTTTCTATTTTGATAATTATCTAAGTAGATAGTAAGACCCTAGTTACCTGCCGTCAACGTCTATTTAGATTATTTTCAAATTAGCGACTAAAAAAAGCTCACCCAGACTTGGGTGAGTCGAGAAAAATGGCAACAGGACGTTTACATAAACTGCTGCAACCAAGTGCCAAACAGCGGCAGCCACTGCGCGACCACCGGCTCTTTGCCGTAATCGTGCTGCTGGCTCCAGCTTTCGCGCGTCGCCAAGCTCAAACCATGCCGACCAGCCGGAAAGATGTGCAGCTCGCAGGCCACGTCGTGCTCGTGCAGCGCCTCGGCAAAGCGGATGCTATTTTCCACCGGCACGGTTTCATCGGTCATGGTCGTCCACAGAAAAGTCGGCGGCGTCTGCGCGCTGACCTGCCGCTCCAGAGACACTTGCAGCCGCAGCGCCGGCGAGGCATCGGGACCGATCAGCTGGTCAAAAGAGCCTGGCTCCTTGAATTCACCGCTGGTGATCACCGGATAGCCGAGCATCATTCCGTTTAGCCGGATCTCGTCAGCCTGATAGCCGGCGAGCACCTTTTGCGCAATCAACGTGCCCAAACTGGCAACCAGATGGCCGCCGGCAGAAAAGCCGACACCGATGATGGCCTGCGGGTTCACGTGCCACTCGGCCGCGTGCCGGCGAATGAGGCGAACAGCTTCGGCTAGCTCCAGCAGAGCGGTCGGGAAGCGGTGCTCAGGACCCACGCTGTAATGCAGAACGAACGCCTGACAGCCCTTGGCCAAAAGCGCCAGGGCGACCGGTTCCCCTTCGCGCGGCGAAACAAACGCGTACCCACCGCCCGGAGCAATCACGGCAGCCGGCCGCAGCCTTTCGGGTTCAAGGTCCTCATACTGATCCATCAGATAGGCATCAAAGTAGGCGTCCTTAGACAATGCCGTCCTCAGCGGCTCGCGAATCACTTGCACGACGAATTCCTCCCTAGAATTTTTGCCACTTATTCAGCGGCCAGTAGCGCCATTTCACAACGCCAAAAACAGCCGCCTGCTTCACAAAGCCAAACTTACGGCTATCATACGACACCGGCCGGTTGTCCCCAAGCACCAAATATTCGCCTTGGGGCACCGTGCGCGCGTGTGTCGCTTTTAGCGATTGCAGCGTAAAGTCGGGCGTAAACGCCGGGCTGTTGCCAGTTTCACCATTTTGTTCGGCCTCAAACGCCAGCGTCTTGCGCTTGAACTGGTCACTCAAAAACGGTTCCGGCGTCCGTTGGCCGTTAACGTACAACACGTCGCCGCGAAAAGCGATGGTGTCGCCTGGCATGCCGATGACGCGTTTAATGTATTCGCGGCCTGGTTCGATTGGACTTTCAAACGTGATCACATCGAACCGTGCGACCGGCGCATTGCGGCTGACGACCACGCGGTCTCCCGGGGTCAAATTAGGCGCCATCGACTCCCCGGCAATCCGGTCATTCGCAAAAAAAGAGTCCCAAGATCAGCTGCACCAGGAACATGGCGGCAGCGACGCCAACCACGACCAAGCCCCACTTGAAAAACCCTTTTACCGCCGGCTCAATCGCCTTGCGCTGCTTTTTCGGCATCAGACAAGCTCCTTTGCTGAGCGGCCACTTGAGCATCCTCCTTCTGGCGGATCCGCCGCATTGTCCGGACGTACATGTTGACAAGGACAAACACCGAGCCCACCCACGCCAACGGATTGGCCATGGACGCCCCGGTGAAACCAAGGTGCGCGACTAGGACAATGCCGGCAAACGCGCGCATCATCAGTTCAAACAGCCCGGCTACGGTCGGCACCAGCGTGTGGCTCAGCCCCTGCAGCAGATTGCGCATGGTAAACAGGATCGCCAGCAGCCAGTACATGCTGGCGTTGTAGTGGAAGTAGGTCTGCGCCAGCGCGGTGACCGCCGGCTGGTTCGGGCCCAGAAACATGTTGACCAGGGGCTTGGAGAAGATAATGATGAGCGCGCCAAACACCGCCGAAATACCAACGTTCATCAGCAAGGTCTGGTGCACTCCGCGGCGAATCCGGCCGTACTCACGCGCCCCGAGGTTCTGCGCGGCATAAGTCGCCATCGTCACCCCAAAAGACGAGGCGGGCAGCGTGGCCAGCTGATCGATCCGCCCGGCCGCCGTGTACGCCGCGACGGCATCGGTGCCCAGGGAGTTAAGCATGACCTGCAGAATGATTGACCCAATGGCGATGATCGACATGGAGAAGCCCATCGGCATCCCGACAATGATGTGATGCTTGATCTCCGGCCAGTCGAATTTCAGGTCGGCCTTTTGAATGTTCAGCAGCGGAATCCGCAGCTTAATGTAGATCCAGCACAGTACCGCCGAAATGGCCTGCGCGGTGACGGTCGCCCAGGCTGCCCCCGGCACACCCCAGTGGAACACCAGGATGAACGTGAACTCAAGGATGATGTTGATCACCGTGGCGATGATCAGAAAAATCAGCGGCGTTCGCGAGTCGCCCAGCGCGCGCATCATGTTGCTCAACAGGTTAAATGCCATGGAGGCAAAAATCCCGTAGAAGATGACCCGCAAAAAGGCCACCGAATTCTCCAGAATGGCCGGCGGGGTCTGCATCAGGACCAGGATTGGCCGTGTCATCGCGGCGGCCCCTACCGTCAGCACCAGTGCCAGCGCGACGCAGATCCAAATCGACACCCCGAAGCTGCGGCGCACCCCCCGTTCGTCGCGCGCCCCGTACGCCTGCGCAGTCAGCACGGACAAACCGGCGGTCAGGCCCTGCGCAAAGCCGATGATCAGAAAGTTCACGGATCCGGTCGCCCCAACCGCCGCCAGCGCGTCCTTGCCAATGGTCCGCCCCACGATCAGCGCGTCCATGAAACTGTACAGTTGCTGAAAAATATTCCCAATCAACAGCGGGATCGTAAAAAAAAGAATATAAGCTTGATGGGATTACCCTTTGTCAGCGTGTGCATGTTGTCTCCTCCACTCCAAACCAAATGCCTTGAATCACTGTATCACAATTGGTCAGCGGCAGAGCGCGGAAAAGTCAGTTGATATAATTCCGTCATATATCAACTTAAAAGCAAAAAATCGGCAGACCGCAGCCCGCCGATTTCTCATTCTTAGTCTTAAATTCCGGCACCGCCGCCCCCGGAAGACGCC